>NZ_JBAJNO010000004.1 GCF_036880985.1 Limibacter armeniacum | reverse complement strand
AATGCAAGGAAGCAGCGTTTCAGTATCAAGTGGAGCGCCAGCTGGAAAAGGGTCAATTACGACCTGCATAATGTATTGGGTTTTTATGCCATGCTGGTAGGACTTGCTTTGGCACTGACAGGTATGGTAATGGGATTTCAGTGGTTTGCAGATACTGTTTACACACTGACTGGCGGAAAGGGTAGTGCAGTCTACCAGATGCCACTTTCAGATACAACTGCTGTTGTGGTTGATGAGCTTCCAAAACCTGTTATCGATCAGGTGTGGGAAAAACTGGAGGCAGATAAGCCGGCTACAGGTCAGGCTTATATCTCGGTACCACAACTGAAAACAGAATCTTTCTATACGTATATCAACCATAAGCCGAGCAGTTTCCATCAGGTAGACTATTTCCACTTTGACCAGTTTACAGGCAAAAAACTGGGGGCTGATATGCCTTTTGACGGGAAGTATGAGGATGCCGATTTTGCCAAGAAACTGCAACGGATGAACTACGATATCCATATTGGGGCAATCTTGGGACTGCCGGGTAAGCTAATTGTATTCTTTGCCAGCCTGATCATTGCTTCGTTACCCGTAACAGGAACAGTGATTTGGTGGGGTAGGAGGAAAAAGACATCAAAAAAGAAGAAAGGGCGTAAAGTTCTGGCTATTCAATAAGATTTTGAGATCAAAACCAAATTGACTTTTTAGAGGATCATCCAGAAGGGTGATCCTATTTTTTTGTCTATTCATTTATTTAAATGGCTGTATTTCAATTGAATTTTAGGAGTGAGGCTTATGGTTTTCCTTAGTAAAAGGAATATGTGTTTTACTTTCTGTAAAATGTGCTGAAAGAAGATAGCCAAAATAGGGAGCTTTGTATATCGAAAATCTGAAACACATTTTAACTCAAATATAACTATGAAAGCAACAGCACTAATTACAGGAGCTTCAAGTGGTATAGGTCAGGAATTCGCCAGAATTCATGCAGAAAAGGGAGGTAATCTGGTAATCGTTGCCAGAAGTGCAGACAAGCTTAACCAATTGAAAAGCGAGTTGGAGGCCAAGTACTCGTGTGCGGTTTATGTGATAACCAAAGATTTAACGGAACTGAGTGCGCCAAAAGAAGTGTACGATGAGGTAAAAGAAAAAGGCATTGAAGTAGATTACTTGATAAATAATGCAGGATTTGGTGGACATGGTAAGTTCCACGAAAGGGAATGGGAACAGGATTTGGCTATGATCAACCTGAATATTGTTGCACTGACAGCCCTGACAAGGTTTTTTCTTCCTGATATGGTCGCCAAGAATAAAGGGAAAATACTGAATGTATCCTCGACAGCGAGTCTGTTGCCCGGACCGTTACAGGCCGTTTACTATGCAACAAAGGCTTACGTTACATTCTTCAGCAATGCCATTGCGGAAGAGTTAAGGGACACCAAGGTAACAGTCACTACATTGATGCCAGGTGCTACTGAAACGGGGTTTGCAGCAGTATCAGGAATGGACAAGACTTCGTTGTTTGAGAAGACTGCGAGTGCCAGTTCCGTAGCAAAGGATGGTTACGAAGGGATGTTGGCTGGCAAGTTGGACGTTGTATCAGGGTTAACTTTTGCACAAAAAGTGATGCTCTCTGCGATTCCATTTACACCTAAAAAAGTGTTGCTTTCGCAAATCAGGCAAATGCAGGAGATTTAAGCTTTTGCTTAAAAGACATTATTCAAGTCACCTTATGGTTTATAAGGTGACTTTTCTTTTTGGTTGGGTTTAAGGAGTTTGTAAACAGAAAGAAATTATTACTTATCAGTTATTGGATTATCTTCGTAACTCAAATTTTTTGTAACTGTAATTAAACCCAATAAAAATGAAAATTAGCATAACATACTTGCTTATAGCCGCTGCCTCAATTGCTATGTTTTTTGGATGTCAGGATCAAGGTAACTCCACGAAAGTTGCTTCGGTAGAAGAATCCGTTGAACCTATTTTGGCTGATCAGATTCAGGGAAGCTGGAAACTTGTTCAGGCAGAAACACAAGAAAACGGCAGTGTCACCTATAAGGACCTTTCCTCAACTGATTTTATCAAAATAATCAATGGGAAACACTTTGCTTTTTTCAACCAGAGCAATGATGAACAGAAAGTTTTTTATGGTGGAGCAGGTGTTTATTCACTGGAAGGAAACCAATATACAGAGACACTTTCATTCACAGGAATTGAAGAGATGAGAGGGCATCAGTTTACTTTTGAACTGGAAGTAAAAGGGGATAGCCTGATTCAGAGCGGATGGGAAATTGTAGAGGAGCAAAACATTAAAAGACATATTGTAGAGAAATATGTAAAACTTTGATCCAATAAAAAACCGACTCATAATCTATTTTGAAAATGAGTCGGTTTGGAAGCGTTTAATTACTAATCCCCATCATTATCGCTGAAAGTCAGCGTCAGGCTAAGAGCCGACATCATATCAGACTTTAACAAGCGAATCAGGTTTTCCATCTCGGTGTAAAGTTCATTCGACTGTTCCAGTTGCTGGTTTTCAACTGCTGTAAAGAGCGGTGTGTTAAAACCATCCAGAAGAGTAATGATTCCCTCAATCTGGCTGATGATTTTTTCTGAGAGCTGATGGTTTTCTGTATTCTCAGTAGAGAAATCAATCAGTTTTGCTAAGCCTGTTCCTCCATTCCCCTCGAAGTATAATTTTAATGAAGTCAGGTTTTCCTTCAGTTGCTCAACCGAGGTCTTGGAGTATGGACTTTCCACAAGGTCGGGCGCCAATTCTTGCGTAAGGGAGCCTTTTCCTAGCGGTGCACCTAGTTTCTTGTTCTTAATATTCTCAGCAAACACGATAATATTGTTCGCCAGATCATTGACTGACGTACCAATGCCGTTGCCGATTTTTTCGATAAACTCAGCTTGATAGGTGTTGCTCCAGTCGTTACTCATCTGTGTTGAGATCGTCACCAGATTTTGCGCCAAGGCTTTCAGGTACAATCCTCTGTTTGGATCTGCAAATGCATCAATGATCTTTTGGTGATCATTGTCCTGATCGAAGATCAGGTACTCAATTGCATGTAGTCCTTTTCTGGTAGAGCCTTGATTACTGACATAGGTTTCATCAATGGTCTCAGTCGTATTGATGGCTTCCTCTATCAGCGCAGTTTCTGTTAGTGGCCAACGGCTGATGTACGTGCGGAAGTAATTGATGGCAACGGGTCCCAAGTCAACCATTTCGATGCTGGCCCATGAATTGGTCATTTTCACCCATTCTGCCTGTAAGGCAATCAGGTTATCTTCCTGTGGCGTTTCGGTAAATGTCACTGTCGCATTCAGGAAAGAGGAAGAGGCATCCGAAAATTGTGTATAGGATGGGACAATGATATTCGTAGCCAAGTCTTTCAGCAATACTTCCTTGTCAAAGTCACGGCTTCCTTCATCGGATTCACAGGCGCAAAGGGACAGGATAACCATTGCCCAAGCCAATATTTTTAGAGATTTCATATTCGTTATAGGGAGTTTACAAAAGTGATCAATGCAGTTCTTTCCTCTGCTGATAGCTGAATAAAACTTTCCTTTGATTTGCTAGCTTCTCCACCATGCCACAGGATGGCTTCTTCCACGTTTCTGGCTCTACCGTCATGGAGCAGTTGCGTATGTCCATTGACCGTCTCAATCAGTCCAATACCCCATAAAGGCGGAGTACGCCACTCATTGCCAGTTGCTTGGAAGTCTGGTCGGTTATCAGCCAAATCATCACCCATATCATGAAGCAGGAGATCTGTATAAGGAAAGATGGTCTGATAGGCCAGTGCAGAGATCGTATGTGCCCCAGTTGTCATACTCGGGATATGACACCCGCTACATTGAAGTTGCTTGAAGAGGGCTTTTCCCTTAAGCACTTCCTCATCCTTGGCTTGAGACCTGACAGGTACAGCGAGTGTAGAGCTGTAAAAAGTAACCTTGTCCAAAATGCTTTCCTTCAATTCCGGTTTACCTCCGCTTATTGTTTCATTGCAAGCTTGCTCAAGATCTGTACAAGACTCGTCAGGAAATAGGGATGAGGTAATGCCAATATCACCAAGGAAGGCACCAGCAACCTGTTGTTTCAGGTTGGGCATATTGGCTTTCCAACCGAATCGCCCGATTACCTCTTTTTGGGCAATCATGTCCCAGACCATGTTTGGTCTGCCACTGATGCCGTCTTTGTTTGTATCGAATTCGTCAGCAAAAGACAGGATGGTATTAGTTTCAACTGCCTCCAGAAGCCCCAAACCAATCATCTGGTTGGCTACCCTTGGCGAGTACATGACACCACTTTCAAACTCTCCCAGATTCAGGTTAAAAGTATAGGTAGGCTTGCGGATTGTATATTTTTCCCCATCCGCATACTCGCCTGTAATCTCTTCATATGCAATCAGCAGTTCACCTTCACCACTTTCTCCGACTTCCAGAATGCCATTGTTGGCTAACTGGCCGCCGTATGTCGGTTCGCCTACAGGTTCACCATGACTTCCACTTCCTGGAACACTCAAGCGAACCAGCATAGAGGATAACGGATCGCCAAACTGGTCAGGAGCTTTTCCACGGCCATCCTTGAAGTGGCACCCGGCGCATGAGCGGGAGTTAAAGAAAGGACCCAGACCATCCAAATCCTCCGTTGAGGAAGGGGCTTTTACCCAGTTTCGGTTAAAAAATGAATTTCCAGTCACAAAGATCAGGTCACCATCACCTTCAAGATTAGGAGCAGGATTGGAAAAGGCATTGACAGAGATGTCATAATGTGAGGTTGCGCCTCCCGGAAATTCCTCACCCTCTTCATACCATGACGTTGCGACTGTAGTATCCTTGTCTTCACATGCCAAAAGACCCAGCAGGAGTATACTCAGTAAGTAAACTTTTTTCATTCGTTATACTTTTCTGTTAAGGAGAAAAAAGCAAGGGTAATACAAACGATTACCCTGCTTACTCATCTTGAAAAAGTGGCTTAAATATCTGAAGGGTCAAAAGAGTAACCCAACACTTGAGCGGCTTCAGCAATCTTGTCGCCTTGCTCTCTCAGGATCGTAAAGGCATTCTTTACCCTCTCTCTACCATCAGGATTTGAAGACAGAATTTCCTGATCAAATGGACTTTGGATTGCTTCACAAGTTTCCACTGACTCATTTACCAGTGAAGTGATCTCAGTGTTTAGTGTTTCATCCTTAGCTTGTACCAAGTCATCAATACCAGCACCATCTATTTTAGAACCATCCACTCTTGTATAGCTACCCAAGTACACATTTTTGATACCCAATGCGTTGGTTACAATATCCCTGTGTGTATTGTCGCTGAAACATGAGTGCTCGTCTTCCTTGCTTTGCTCATCATAAGCCACAAAGATACGCTCACCAGCCAGTTCACCTTTGCTTAGCTTACCCATACCTGATAGGATGTAGCCGATTGAACCATTCTCTGCTACGAAAGTAGTTCTGTAGTCACCGCCTTCAGCCCATTCTGCTCTTAAAGAAGCAAGGTCATCTACCAGAATCTGGATTGCCAGTTTCAGGTAAGTAGCTCTTCTGTTGGCATTGTCAGCAGTGGTATAGTCTGTATAAGGTCTTTCTCCGCCACCCGGGCCATCAGAAAGGTCTTGTCCCCAAAGAAGGAACTCAATGGCATGGTAGCCTAGAGCGACATTTGTTTCACTGCCATTCTCATTTTGCTCCAGCAGTACTTCCTTAGTGATTTCAGGGAAAGTCTCTGTATCGTTGATGATGTTTGTACCTGAACCTTCAACTACGTAATCAATATGTGCCTCATCCAATGGCCATGCATTCAGCTGACCTTCAGGTCCATCAGCATCATCGATTGGGCCACCGTAGAATCTGAATGCTTCAGATTGTCCGTAAGGCTCTCTTGCAGCCAACCATGCCTTCTTTGCATCTTCCAATGCGGCTTGGCTAGGGTCGTTCAGGAATAGGTTTACTTGGTTTTGTAGCGCTAAAGCAGTTAGGTATGCATCGTCGTAAGTTGCGTATACAATCTCAGAGTAGTTCTCAAGCACCGCTGCTTCAAGTGTAGAATTGTCAGTTGTTGGTTCCGTTTCGTTATCACATGACGCGAATAAAGCACCTGCTAGTAATAGTGTTAAAACCTTTTTCATCTTACTTTATTTAGTTTAAAAATTAGCGGGCAAAGCTATTTTAAAATATTATTTAGATCAAATTAAAATAACAAAGGTCTACTATTTTGTTTGTAAGTATTTGATAAAGAGGTTTTTGAAATTCAATTAGGAAGTGAGGATTTTAATTTTTCTCTAACACAATTAGAGAAATCATCATTTTTTAGGTGTAGAAGTTTAAACATTAAAAACTCAAATGATCTTTTTAAAATCGTAAGCATCATTTTTTGGATAGAAAAAAAGCACACTTATAAGTGTTGGTTTGGAATATTAACCAATGCCATGTCTTCTTTACTTCTTCATAAATTACCAAATCCTTAAAATTAACTTAATCTACATAATTGAATATTAGTCAAAAATATACCGTTTATTTGGATATAATTTGACTTATATGAAAAAGGATATCATAATTATTGGTGCTGGTATAGCAGGACAGGCTTTGGCACTGGCTGAAGCTAAGAAAGGTAATAAGGTTACCGTATTTGACAGGACTTCTCAACCTGTTGGCGCATCTGTCAGGAACTTCGGAATGGTATGGCCTATTGGACAGCCAGAAGGTGTTTTTTATGAGGTAGCACTGAGATCAAGGCAAATATGGAAAGAGCTGATTGCTGCTACAGGGATCTACTCAGACCAGATAGGAAGCTTACACCTTGGCTATCGTGATGATGAGTGGGATGTCCTGCAGGAGTTCTATCAAGCCTATCAGGATGGACCTTATGAGTTGGAATTGGTTGAGGCAGGCAAGATTGACAAATATTCAAATGCGGTCAAGAAGGAAAACCTGAAGGGTGGTGTATTCAGCAAGACAGAGGTGATTGTAGACCCAAGAGAGGCACTGCGAACTTTTCCTTCCTACTTGTCTGAGCAACTTGGCGTAACGTTTCATTGGAATACTTTAGTGAAGGAAGTGGGTGACAGTAAGGTGACGACTTCTGATGGAAGAATCTTTGTGGCTGACCAGATTTATGTTTGCAGCGGTCCAGATCTTGAGACGCTTTACCCTGAAATTTATACCTCATGGGGTGTTACCAAATGTAAGTTGCAGATGATGCGTACAGTTGCGCAGCCAAACAACTGGAGGCTTGGACCTGCTTTGGCTGCTGGCTTGACACTGACACATTATAAGGCGTTTGATAAGTGTCCTTCCTTGGGTAAGCTGAAAAGCAGAATTGAAGAAGAGATGCCCCTGTACCCGAAATATGGCATCCACGTGATGGCTTCACAAACAGGACTGGGTGAGTTGACATTGGGAGACTCTCACGAATATGGTCTGACACACGATCCGTTTGACCGTATGGAAATCAACCAACTTGTTTTGGATTATCTGAAGACTTTCCTTGATGCTCCTACTTTCGCCTTACAGGAGTCATGGCATGGTATATATCCTAAATCTACAACTGGAAAAACAGTGCTGATCGCACAGCCTGAAGAAAATATTATCCTGATGAACGCTTTGGGAGGTGCGGGGATGACGCTCTCATTTGGAGTAGCTGACCGTATCGCCAATGGGAATTGGGATGATTTGATTTGATTGAAGTTGCATTTTTGAAAATGGTAACCACCTGAATATTCGTTTCGGGTGGTTTTTTTGTTAGAGTCTTCCTAAGGATTTATTATTTCAAAATAAGAAAAGCCACCTCAATATGAGGTGGCTTTTGACTGACTAGGTATTTATTAGTTTTTTGAGAACTAAAGTTTTTATTAGAACAACGAGATTTTTACGCCCATTTGTCCTCTGATGCCATAATATTCTACTTGCAATGGCCTGCCTTCTTCGCCAAGGTAATAGGTCATCGGCTCATTCAGCAGGTTATTCATCTCGGCAAAGATCATCACCTTGTCTGATACCTTGTATGAAGTGGTAAAGTCCATTGTGGTGTAGGCGCCGTAGATCTCATCCTGTGCATCACTGCTACCATGCTCCATGATATAGGCACCTTTATGGTTCCAAGCTAGGCGTGCATTAAAGCCACCTTTTTCATAGTAAAGGGCAATGTTGTACAGGGCATCTGCCTGACGAGGGATTGCTGTTTCCCTTACCTCCCCATCATCCAGTGGGATGGTCATTTCAGACTTCATAAATGTAGCGTTTGCATTGATGCCGAAACCGCTCAGGAAGCCTGGAAGAAAATCAAACTGTCTTGAAACATTGGCCTCTACACCTGCCAACCATGCATTGTCGCCATTGTCTGGTGCTGTGATTTCAATGTTTTTATAAGTCAATACATCTCCTTTGCGTGTAGAGGTAAAGACAGGGTCTGCTATGCTCTTTGCAAATACACCACCTGAGATCACACCAACATTACCAAAGAAATGCTCTGCCATCAGGTCAAAGTTCCAAGAGTAAGTGGGTTTCAACTCAGGATTACCTCCAGTGTAGATATTGTCAAACGACATGTATGAACCACCCGGAGCCATCTGCCAGAATGAAGGGCGTGCAAATGTTCTTGTTACGGCAAATCTCAAGTTGGTCATATTGCTAGGCTGGAACTTGGCGTGCAGCATTGGCAGTAAAGACAAGTAGTTGTTTTCAACGGTTGTTGGCTGTACCTCGCCGTCCACAAGATTGTAGCCTTCAAGCGTTGTGAGGGTTTGTGTCATCCTTAGGCCGCCAATCAGTGTCAGTTTTGTTGTTGGCTTGTAAGTGCCCATCACATAACCTGAGATATGCTGTTCGTGCACTTCAAAGTTACGGCCTATTGCACCACCATTTGATAGCAACCCTGAATCATCTTCCAACAGCTTCAGTTGTCCTGCATCCCTCAGTTTGACATACAGCTCGTGTGTTGTTTCAAGGTCCAGTACTTTAGAGAAGTTCTGGCTGAATGAGCTATTGAGTTCACTCATGTAGTCATTTTTGCCTGGCTGATCCTGAAGGCTGCTTCCTGCGGCTTTACCCAAGAACTCATCCACATTGGCCATCGTGATTTCCTCTGTACCGGTGTATTCATAGTATTCATCTGAGAAAGACTCTGTTCTTAGCTTGTCTCTGAATTTTAATCCTGCCTTCAAGGTAAATATATCCGAAAGGTTGGATTCAATATTGGCTTGTGCAACGATACGGTCCCTGTCACGTTTTGCCACACGGTAAATACCGAAAGTAGCCAATTTCATTTGAGAAGGGTCTACCTGAAAGTCATCACCCAATACCTGATCCAGGTTTTCCAGCGTGAATTGTCCTCCGTCAGGCGTGAACTGAAGTCTGTTCTTATTGTCATCCCCACTTTCCAACATGCCTACATTCATTGGAACACCGCTCTGGTTGAATTGCGCGAGGAAGTAAGAATTATCCTGTCCGTCAGGGATATCACCATAGTAGAATTGGTTATCGTAGCTTGACAGTTTCCAGTCCACTTTTGTCTTGCTGTTCAGCTTGTGGTCACCTGCCAATTCGGCTCCCCACATCTCTGTGATTAGGATGTTGTCAATGTGTTGTAGCTCCACTCTGCCTTCTCCTGTATCAGTATCGATTTTATCAAAACGTAACCTGTGTTTGAAGTGTGTTTCATGATCATTCAAAGTACCATAAACTCCTCTTGCTGTTATCTTGCTGTTCTCATTGAAGTTGTACTCCATACCACCGTTGAAGCCAACAGTTCTTCTTCTGCCGTCATAGTCTCTTAGTTCCAGTCTGTACACACCGTCAGATTTTCTTCTTGGCTCATAGTTGTCCGTTGCCCAAGCTCTGTCCCAGATGGTTCCATTCAGGATATAACCGAATTTTCCATTCTTTGACCTATCGCCATATAGTACGTTGGCAGAGTAGATGCCACCTGCTGCTTTTTGGTTGGCACCACCACCAAGTGTAACATTCAGGGTTCTGCTGTCAGGTGCTGTTTTAGTGATAAAGTTCACGCTACCGCCCATTGCGTCTGCCTCCATGTCTGGTGTGATAGCTTTTGAGACTTCGACCATTTCAATTAGGTCAGAAGGGAAAAAGTCAAAAGCGGATGCACGAGAACCTGTTTCTTCCTCAGCTGCTGGAATACGGTCACCGTTGATGGTGGCTGAAGACCAGTCTGCCGGAAGACCACGTACTGCTACAAAACGCCCCTCACCTTGGTCACGTTCAATCGAAACGCCAGCAATACGTTGTACTGCCTCAGCTGCATTTCTGTCTGGAAGCTTACCGATACCATCCGTTGAGAGCACATTCTTGATATTCAGGGATGCTCTCTGTACAGAAAGTGCCTTGGCTTCTGAAGCTTTCATGGAACCCATTACAACTACCTCGGTCAATTCACTGGCATCCTCAACCATTGAGATGGTCCCTATATCTAGCAGCTGGTTGTCTGTGATGGTTATTTGTTTTTCTATGGATTTATAACCTAGAAATGCAATCTCCAATGTATAGTTTCCGGCTTTGTCTACTCCTAACTGAAAGTGTCCTTCCAAGTCGGTAGTAGTGCCTTTGTTGGTTCCTTTTATCAATACCATGGCGCTAGGTAACGGACCATTATCGTCCACTATTTTACCTTTGACTCCCGCCAGTTTTTGGGCATAAGTAACCTGTCCTAATAGCAGCATGGCTATCAAGAGGAAGTAGTTCCTGTAAATGTTGTACATGACTGTGTTTGAGGTTTAAAACTTCGTTATGTTCCGATAAAAAATAATAGAGAATTAATATTTTGTCATCAGTGGTCTAACCGTACAAGTGCAACGTTTAAACCTTGTTATGAGATAGTGTTTTATGTCTATTAGCAACCTGACATGACAGGTTCTGCTATGGTTGTTTCTGCTGTTTGAGATTTATATCGCCTGATAAAATAGAGGCTGCTGACCAGTGTCACAGTTGCTCCCATAAAGCCGATAATGTAGCTGCCTTTGATCATCCAGGTCAGGTAACTGGCAGAAGGCATCCCGAAATTCTTGTACAATAGCAATCCTGTACTGCCAAGGTAACCCAGCCCATCTGAGAGCAGGAGCAGGAAGCTCACCGTACTGACATACTTGAATGCTGCAATCAGTCGGTCCATCAGCATAATTTGATAAGGTACATACCCCACATACAAACCAAAGCCTATCAGGGTAATCCATACCTCAGGTGTAATCATATGACTCTCGAACAGCCACGTGGCTCCAGCAATCAGCAAACATCCGCCAAAGAGCAGGAGGTGGTTCAGCTGAAAAGCCAGCATATTGTTTTTGATGCGCATCATCAAGGCTATAATCACCAGCATCACGACAAAGATCGGGGTTTCAGTTTGCGTGAATATTGCGGCATCGTTGCCCTTTCCGAGTGAGACCCAGATTTCGGCAGCGAAGTTGTCCCTGAAATCCCTGAACACACACAGCAACACATAAAGCAGCAACAACATGGATAAGCCAAAGCCGAAATGCAGGTAAAATTTCCATCTTGCCTTACCATCCATCGGCATACGCTTGGTTCTTTGCCTTTCATCCTCCTTACTTGGAACAGGTAAATGGTCCATCAGCCATACACTCAATACAAGCGGGATCAGGAAAAGCAAACCGGTTATGGCAGGCATCCAGAACTCTGAGACGTTCAATTCCAGCATCAGCCACTTGCCTACGGACTTTACAATACCTGATGAAAATATCTGTGTGGTAGAAAGTCCGGCTCCCAACAGTTCAGTAGTGGTTCTGCCTTCCAGATAGGAAAAGACAATTCCCCAGACCATGCCAAGCGGTAACCCGTTGAGCACCATAAAGAATATATTGTAAGGCGCTGGTACGATGGCGAAAAGGATAAGTGAGGTGGCCGCTATGCTGATCAGGATCAGGATAAGCCAAGGCCGTTGCTTATTGTTCATCTCCGACACGTACTTGACCCCAATAAACTTGGAAAGCGTGTATCCGATCAGTTGGGCTGTCAGTACCAGTATCTTGTAATCGACTCCCCATTGCTCCATGCCTGCAAATGTGGCAGCACCGATCGGTTTACGGAAAGCATAGGTACCGGAGTAGGTCACAAATGCCGTCATCCAACCGAAAAGCACAAATGTGAGCTTGGGGCTTTTACCTAACCAATTATTCAACTTTTCGAAATGATACATCGCTGTTTATTTTTTGAAAGGGGAAAGGCGATTGCTCACCTTTCCCTGTATTTTGTTACTTGAGTAATGGAATAAGCTCGGGCAAAGCGTGAATAATGTGCGTATATGGATAAGGCTTGAAAGTCTCTTCCGTAAATGCACCTGTCGTGATGCCGATCACCATGCCACATTTTGCAGCGTCACCCTGTTGCATATCAGAGCTGGTATCTCCAATCTTGATCACTGACTGGCTGTCTTCCACACCGAAATGTTCCATCGCCTTGAAGATCATATCAGGGTACGGTCTTCCTTGAGTCACCTCGTCGCTAGCCACACTGAAATCAATCAGGTTGTCCTTTTTCCAGCCTAGTCTGTCGATGATCACATCCATGATATCCCTGCTGAACCCTGTGTCAATGGCAATCTTGATCCCTTTGTTGTGAAGTGCTGTGAAAGTTTCTCTCACTCCTTCCTCTTCCTTTACACTTGCATCGGTTTGGTAGAATTCTACCATATTCCGAACAAACTGATCATGGATAACCTTGATGTCAGCTTCCGTATAGGCTTCCTTGTTATCATCCAATACCTTTTTGATGGCGATTGGCTTAGGGTATCCCATTAGTGGGTTTACCTGCTCTTCAGTTGTCTTGAAGCCGCCTTTTTCAAAAGCGTCTACAAATGCCTTGTGTACATAATTCTTGTCTTTGACTGTAGTACCTGCCATGTCAAAGACTGCCAGTTTGATTCCCATGCTTTTTTGGATTTACATTTCAGGCTAAAAGCCATTCGTTATTCCTTTTAAATAGATCTCGTGATAAGCATCTTTCAGCCAGTGTATCTTTGGCTGAATTGCTTGGTACAAATCAATACATAATTTGATATATATTCAACTTTTGTGAATGATGCTCAATAATTAAATGCCTTGAAAAATAGATTTGGGAATATTGCGTATAACTTTAGTTCATGTTTAGTTTACTGTAAATGCTACTCTGATGTGTATTTATACACATTATGGTAATATTGAGGGGAAAAAATGGAAAGGTTAAAAAATCATCAAATGCATATATTGGTATACCGTTCAGACAAAATGCATAATTATTGAAAGTGAATATTTGTCAAAAAATGAAATCTGATAGAAACCACGAAGTATTTCATTATTTTTAGGAAATTTTTTAAGAAACATAATACAGACCAAGGATGGCAATCAAGGACGAGAGTCTTGGAAATATAGGCAAGGCAATTAAGGAAATAAGACAGGACAAAAGACTCAGCTTGCAGGAGGTGTCTCAGAAGAGTGATGTAACACCTAGCCTGTTGTCAAAGATTGAAAATTTCAGGACAGTACCTTCTTTACCGGTGTTGTTCAATATCGCCCGTGCATTGGATGTAGATATGGCTGAATTGGTAAGGAATGTCAGGCATTCATCTATGGATTATATCCTGATCAGGAAAGGGGAGGTATCTCCTATAGAGCGTTCTGACTCGGAAGGGCTTCGCTACTTTGATCTTATATCACAAGCCATTACCAATGTCAATATGCGGGTCAACTTGGTGGAAGTGAGCGGTAATGTTCACCGTCCGCCAATTGCAACCAACGGGTTGGAACTGCTGTACGTGATTCATGGAGATATCAACTATGGGTTAGGTGAGGAGATGATTGAGTTGCACGAGGGAGATACCCTGTTTTTTGATGGCAATATTCCTCACTCTGTCACCAACGATACAGACCAGAAGGCATTGCTGTTCAAGGTTTACCTGATGGATGTAAATGGGTAACAGCTTTTTTGCTAACGAATAAAAACAACCGCTTCTTGAATAAAGAAGCGGCTATTTGCTTTATAAACCGTTTTGATCGGAATTACATTAATCCTGGCCAAGAGCTACTATTGATAGCTTTTGGGTAACCACTTTCTGCCGTATTGGTTGATTTATTGTACTTGATATAGGTATTGTCACTCAAAAAGAAATAGCAGTAAGTACTGTCCCAGTCAAGGGCAGCGGTAATAGCATTGCCGTATGGCTCCAACCCTGACCATGAGCTGTTGTCAATTGCTTTTGGATAACCAGTATCTACTTGGTCATTGCTGATGCTGTAACTGATATAGGTGCCATCATTCAGGAAAAAATAAGCCTTGTCATTGTCCCAGTTAAGTGCTGCCACAATCTTATCTCCATATCCTTGCAATCCTGGCCAAGTTGAGTTGTTCACTTGTTTCGGATAGCCGGAAAGCACTTGGTCTGTACTCATATCATATTTCAGGTACCTTCCGTCGCTCATGAAAAAGTAGCCATACTGGTTGTGCCATTTAAAAGATGCACTGATAAGTTCCTTGTAACTATCAAGTCCGGGCCATGTTGAGCTGTTGACAGGTTTAGGGTATCCAGCATCAGCTGAGTCGTTGGATTTGTTGTAACGCACATACTGATAATCATTTCGGAAGAAGTAAGCTGTATTGTTAGCCAGATCATTCCAGTCAAGAGCAGCTGAAATTGACAGGTTATTACTATTGCCGTACATACTGAATGAACCTGTAGCACCATTCAACTCGACTGTGTAGGTATTTAACCCAATTGTAGCCGTAGTGTCCGTAAAGTTACCTTGATTTCCAGCAATGGTTCCTACCAATTGGTTGTTGCGGTAGATATTGGCACTATTGCTACTTTGCGAATACCAGAAAACGCTATTTCCTCCTTGAGAAGCTTGCATCACTTTTCTTGGCCCATCTTCTCCGATCAATGGGGCAGATGCCAATTGCCATTCCGGTTGGATCGTGATACCCAGATGTCTCAGGATAGTAGGAGCCACTGAAGTTTGGGCAACTGTCCCATACAGTCCATTAAAACCTGAATTTGGAATAGAAGTAACTGAAGAATTGAATTCATCATTACCTGCCTTGTTCATACCTACAAAGATGGTTTTTTCATAAGTGGTCTGGTTACCATGTGAGTAACCTAAACTTGGGTCACGTCCGTGGTCGGTAGCCACTATGATCAGCCAATCTTCGCCTGTTTGGTCTATACGGTCTTCCACTGCTTGTAATAAGGTTCCCACCTGTACGTCAACTTCAGCAATAGCATTGTTGTAGGCACTTCCCCATCCACTGGCATGTCCTACGTGGTCTACATTATCCAGATGGACAAATAGTAAGTCTGTATTTTCATCCTGTAGGTCATTGACAGCCCATGTAACGGCATGAGCATCATCTCCGCCGTCATATCGACGGTCTACATAGCTCATGTCATTTTCCATAAACTCATGGATGGGAGACCAAACTGCTACTGAAGCTATTTCTGCATTAGGCTGTGCTTCTTTTACATAGGCAAAGATACTTTTCGCTTGAGACTTGTAGGTGGAAGAACTGTTGTTTGGAACTCCATGTTTATCAAACCATACACCAGTCAAAAGGGTAGCCCATCCCGGACCGCTATAAGTACTCTGCTCGGAAGGGGTACCCATGATACCACCTGTAAAGCCTTTACTTATATTCAACTTGTCTAAGTTAGGTGTGCTCACATTTGCCATTTTTTCATACTGTAATCCATCAATGCCAATGAAAAGCACATGCTTGCCAGATGCTGTTCTTAAGTTTGAATTTGGTTCAACTTGGTTGTTTGGCTGTGTGTCAATAATAGCATTGTTACAGCTGCAAATTGCTACATAGATGGCTAGTAATAGCGCTTTAAATAGTTTTTGTGTGTTCATGAGATTTGAATATTTGTAAATTTATGCTGCGATGATATCAAAAAAATAATTAGCTATAACTATGTGTAACAATTCAATAATCAAATGTTTAAATGGCTGTTATGTGAGGGCTTCTAATGTTGAGTAAATTTTAATATTAGTCAATTTAATTGGAGAAGTTGAGACGAGCGCTATTCAGAAATAGCATAGGAAAATACAGGCGACTGCATTGGTCAAAACGATAAATAGATATTTCACATAAATGAATCAACTGGCTGACCTGAGTCAAATATTTCAATTGGCTGCTAGTTCCTTTTATTTGAGAAGCTTTTGAATTGAATTCAGTTCGAAATAGAATTGGAGTAAAGAAGTGAGCGTCTGGTTTATTATTCTGACTTGAAATTGTGGAAGCGTAAATATCAGAAGTCAATGGAAGAAAAAATATGTTAAGACCGAGGTCAACCTCATTTGTTGCTGCCTTTGCAAATAGTAATAAAGCAGCTTTTTATACAGAGATAGAGGGGGATTTTGTGTCCGTTGAAAACTAGCGAAATTTCGTTTATTGGCTTTTGAGTTAAAAATTCAACTTCATTAAAGTTAAAAAATGTTAAAATAAATTTTCACTGAACCAAATACGCTTACAAAAGGAATTTTAATGTTCTCAGCACACTTAACAAAGCTTATTCGTCTTCGTGTCATTAGCGAAATAGAAAATTCTAAAAGTGTATTCTTATCATGAAACAATATTCTATAAGTTACTTTTTACCACTTAAAATATTTTTTAAATGTAAAAATAACCTTAATATTATTTTAATATTCAGTCGTTTGTTAGTGAAAAATTTCTTGCTCATGTTTGTATCGTCAGACAACGATAAAGGAACTACAAACCAAATAATCCTGGAGGTTCCCAAACGATCAAAACCAAATACATTACGGAGTCTGACCTTTAAACGAGATTTTAAGAAACAAGAAAATACATAGAACGATGAAAACATTTAAATCAATTCTGGCAGTTCTGACTCTGAGTATCTTTACACTGATCAACGCTAACGCAACTTACAGACCACTAGGCGGTATCACTTACAGCTTTAAAGTGGCAACCGGTCAGCAAGTGGCAACACTGGTACTAAAAGACATGGAAGGTAAGGCAGTGGACTTTATCCTAAGCAATGCAGAAGGCAAAGTGGTCATGCACCGCAAGTTTGAAGGCGTGGTAGAAACTTCTGCTAAACTGGACTTTGCAGCACTGCAAAAAGGTGATTACACGATGACACTTCAGTTTGAGGATAACCGTGTAGTAAGACAACTGGAGATTACAGAAGCTAAAACAGTGGTGATGAAAGATTACCAACTGACAAGCAAGGATATGCCTTACCAGTTTAAATTGAACGGTAAAGAACTGAGCCTGTTCTTTAACAAAGCAGCGGAGAAAGTGCTGAACATTACAATCACCAACGAAGCTGGTGAAGAAGTTTACAGCTCACGTTTCGTAAGCGGTTTCAAGCCAGTAAAACAGCTTGACCTAAGCCTACTGAAAAGTGGTATCTACTACGTGCACATCAAAGGCAACGAGACTAACGTAACAGAAACAATCGCGCTGTAATCAAAAGCAGACATTCATTTTCATACATACACAAAAAAGTAAAAAGCCCCGCCATCAGGTGGGGCTTTTTCTTTATGTTGGTTGCTAAAGTTTACCACTGAAAGAGTAATTCAACCTTTTGATTCGGTCACGGTACAGGGTCAGGTATTGTGCTTTTAGCTCTTCAGAAAGAAAACTCCTTTGCGTAAGTTGCTCGACCTCAGGGTTGGCAGTGCGGAATGTATCCAGTAGGCGAATGGCTCTTTTTTCCTGCACACCAATCTTCAAGGCAAATTCCAGAAAATCATCGTAAGCATAGTATCCGTTAGCCGCAAAGCTGTCAGTTTCATAGTCATGGGAAAACAGTCCATCTTCCAACGCCATATCCGAATCAGCAACGTGTAGCCGTGTATTGATCAGGTCATATACAGGGCTTAGCAGGTAATCCCCATCCCTTACTTCAATTAGGGAAAAGTTTTTCAGGTGTGCATCCCCATTATGGAAAAGGTAATTGAACAGGATCTGTGCAAACAGTTTTTCCACTTCAACTCTCCAAGCAGGTACAAACTCCCTTAATAAGACTGCAATTTCCTCGTAACTGTATCGGTACTTGAAGTCCGGTCCTGCATTGTCCTTGGTCTTGCCGGCTAATGAAGCAAAATCTTCCAGTCCAAACTTGGTGCCGTCCGATTTTATGTCAAACCGTCGGGTGATATAGGCTGGGGAACCGTCCTGAAAGAAAATCAGGGCATTCTCAGCCGTATTGATCTTGTAAACTTGTCGGGCAATCTGCATGGTCAAATGCTCATTGGCAGGAACCTGCTCCACCAGTTTCAGGTCTCTCGGAATAGGTTTTAGGATATAAGTACCCTGTTCACCGGAATGCGTCAGCCTGAGCCTGTTCTTTTCCAGTACCATACTCAGTTTTTCCTGTACTCCTGAAATAGAGATACGCTTGCGGTTTTCGATAAACAGCTCCGTCACCTCTTCACTAAGTTGCGGAGAGCGGTAAGGAAGTATATGGCTGACTTTCTTCCCTTCAAAAAGTCGTTTACGGCAGGCAGTTGTATAGGTCGAATGTCCTTCCGCCAAAGTACCCGGACAGTTGTAAATCTCTACTTTCATCAGTCAATCGGTTTTACGGATACAGCGCCGATGGTATCAAATTGTGCGGTTTCAAGCAGCAGGCCGAAATGGTCTTCTTCATCCATTTTCAGTTGAAGGCTTTGCAGTTTGCGGTTGACACCTTCACTCAGCATATTGAAGAAAAATGGGAACAGGATTGGACTGTGAAATTCCCGTTTTACCTTGGGTAAGGTTAGGCTTATGGCAGGTAGTTGTGTATCCATAAAATAGGCCTCCTCGTAGACAAATCGGTAGCTATTCCTGTTTTCTTCTGTCAGGATACCCGCCAGCACACCATTTCTGTAAACCTCCGCTTTTCTCATATCTTATTATTGCTTTACCTGTATCACTATTTCGAGTCCCAATACCTCCAGCAGTTTCTGAATGGTAGAAAGGGTAGGGTTTCCTTTTCCATTTTCGATCGCCTTCAGTGTACGGAGTGCTACTCCAGACAGTTCTGCCAGATCCTGTTGCGTAATGCCAAGCGTTTCACGCCTTTGTTTTATGGTAGAAATAAATGCTTCTTGGTGCATTATAATGCTCTTTTGAGTTCAAAAAAGTAAAAAAGTGCTTAAAAAGCAATTAAAAGTGTATTTTAATGCACTTTTTGAGTTAGCAACTAAAATCAAGCTATGTTATTAATGGATAAGGCATCAAAGGAAAGATTGTATAGTCAGCGTGTCAAAACTAGTGATAAGCTTTATTTGATTGCTCGATATATTGAAGAAAAGTATCAGTTTGAACACCAACCAAACCATTGGGATAGTACGTTGGAGGGAATGGAACAAAAGGAGAGCGTTTTTTATAAGGTTTGGTTATGGTTAAACTATGTAGAATATGAAGGCTTAGTTCGTCCTGTTAAAGAATTTATAGAAGTCTTTGGTGAAGAGAAAAATAGAAGCCTGTCTGAAGGCTTAGCTCAACAACAGCTAAATACTACTGATCTGGAAAATTTTTATACATTAGAAGGAGAAGCAGGAAAGGTACTTCTAAAATGGGGAATTAAAGAAGTCATAGGTTAAATGACAATGCCTTATTGAGGCATATTTTTTATTCTAATTGTAATCGGATGTCATCATCAAAGGAGATTCAGCAATCAATATATAAGGCTTTTAAAAAGCTTGATGGAAATGCTTCGTTAGACGAAATAACCATACTGACAGGTTACAGTCAAAATGAAGTAAATCAGGGAATTAAAAGCCTTATAAAAGATGGACACTTATTTAGCATCTCCAATAGAGATCAAAGTGTCATATATAACATGATTTTTCAGCCTTTGTGGAAACGAACCTTAAGAAAGGTAAGGCAAAGTATACGAAAAATTACTAAATCCATTGTCTTTCAATTTGTTAGAATAACTCTTCCTTCAACTATCTATTTTTATCATGCAATTGCATTAAGTGTAATTGCATATATCCTTGTATCTTATTCTTTTCATCCATTTGTCTTACATATTAAGAAAGCATTGGAGGCAGAAGTTGTAATAGGTATTTTATTACTGGTAATAACTTACTTCTGTCTGAGATGGTTTTTTGATCAACATCTTAATTATGAGGAAACAATGGACATTCCTACGTTAGAGTGTGACAACAGAAAGCGTTCGCATATCCATATTCTTCAATCATTTTTGTTAGGTGATCAATATTTAGTTGATGAAGAGGAAAGTGTAAAACATCAGGTGGTAGCCTATCTTCATAAACACGAATATTTAATAACTGTCGCTAATTATATGACTTTGACGGGGTCTCCTAAATGGGAGGCTACAGAAAGCTTGACAAAGTTACTGATTGAATTTGATGGGAATGTATATGTAACAGAAAATGGAACAATTGTTTATGATTTTAGTGAGGTTGAGAATTTACCAGAATCAAAGTTTATCTATGATTACTGCTGGAATAGGCATATACATAATAAGGCGTGGAATATAAATACAAGAAGGCAAGATCAGGAAATCTACGGAATACTCATTAAGATTCTTTTATTTTCAGTAATAACAACTTTACTATTGCTTAATGTAAGTGAAAGTTGGACTTCACTATTGAATATAATATTTGGAGTGCTTCCATTAGTACTTTCTACGCTATTTTTATCATTCTCATTTTTCAATCGTAGGAGGCACTATAAGAAGATAAAAAAACAATTGAAATCAAATGGTATTTATCAACTACTGTATAAGTTTTGTGTAGAGGGAAATGTGCATTTTGATTCCCAAAAGAGTGAACATTATACTCTTCTTAGCAGATTGGATGAGTTTTTAGATTATGAACAAGAGAAAGCATCTTTATTTATTAAAAGTGATTGGTTTTCATCTTCCTTGAAAGATGTTAATGTACTAAGAAAAGTAAACAAAGAGGAGATCACTAACATCAAGGTAAAACCAAGTTATGACCTTCAGTATCTAAGACCAAAATCGATATTTACAGATGATATTTATGGTACTTTTGAGGGAGATGTACTTAAGACTTATACTAAACACTTTAAACCCTTTTGGTATGAGCAATTTTTAGGTTTGGGAATTCCTACAGCTATAATCATTTATATCATATTAGGCGTCGTAGAAAAGAATATACCTTTGTCATTTATATCAGTTATGTTATTTACTGTTCCTATTAATTTAGGTGGTGGATTTTGGGCAATACGTAAATCATTTAGAGGTGGGGAATATGGAGGAATTAATATAAAATCGGGAAAAATAGAGTTTATCTATCAAGATCATCATAATATCGAAACGATAGAAACCACTCAAGTTCAAGGTATATTAATAAGAGCTAAGGGAGAGATTATTACTTATAAAAAAGGAAAAAATAGCCCTTCAACTTATGCGATTGACCTTAAATATAAAATGTTTTTAAGACTAATAGATGGAACAGAAATCGCATTCCCATTAGTTTATGGTTATATAAGAAAAGACATCTATACTTTGAGTTGGGTTTTTAAGCTAGATTTGATTGAAAGGGTTCAGAAATGGAAACATAATAAGGTAGACAGAGAAGTTCAGACTATTTATGAAATGATACAGCAGGAAACATCAGTGCCATTTCAAGTATTTATGGAAATGAAACCTGATCTTGATAAAAGTAATCGAAGGGTTAATTACACTCTAAAGAAAACAGATATTGAGTCATTTGAGAAACAGTTGCTGGAAAGTGGTGCTTTAATTTATTTAGGAGTACAGCCAAAAAATATTGGTTTCTATATTGAGAATCATTGATTTAAATGATTATTACATTTTACTCAAAGTTTTCGATGCAATTTTTGAAATAGTAGTGAGTGGAGAGTTTGCCCAATATTCAAATATAGATCTACAGTCATCAGTTGGTTTAATATTCCATAAAGCTTTTCGAAGATGATCTGTTACCCCCTCACAAAATTCATTGTGATCAAATGGAGTCATAACGATGTCTATATAAAACCTTTGTTTTTCATCTTCTGAAAGTCCTAAATCTGTAGAAAAAGAGCTGACTAAGTCCACAAAATACTCCAAGAAAACAAGGTATCTATAACTGTCAACTTTGTTTCTGCTCCGAATAAATTGGTCGATCATATTGAATAGAACTTCTTTCCCAAGCTTTGCATAGCTGAAATAGTAGCATAAATTAAGCGTAAATTCTAGTCGGAAGAACATAGGATCATGATCTAAAAAGCTCTGTTCAAATTGAAGCTTGATTAACTTATGATAATGTGACTGATTTTCTGAATAAACACTCTTGATTTGGTTATAGATAATAGCTTCTCTCATTCTCTTAAAAGAGAAGTTTATACAAGTAAGGCTCTCATCTAGATGATCATTGACACTCTCATAAGCTGATCTAAAATTTTGTTGATGGACCAATTGTTTTACTGTATACTGATCTACAGTATCATGCTTAAATGTATAGTTATCTATGAAGTCAACGTATTTACAGAATTGGATATATTCGTCTATAATAGATGTCATGTCATTCATTTAAATACAGTTTGAATTTGTAAACGCACCATTTAATCTACCACTGGCAAAATTATCGGATTGAAAGCTTTTGATGCCAGTATTACCTTATCCCCAATCTGGAATTTTTTGACTTCTTCCTCCTGTGCAATAACCTTGACGATATTCTGCTGTACCAGTACGGTGACAATATAAACTACTTCCTGTTTATCAATTTGAAGTATTTCTCCTGCAAACCGGAATTTGCCACTGATATGGTTATCAGTAAAGATGGCGGCAGGTGTGCCTTGTCGGGTGATCTTACCTTTCTCAAGTACCATCACCTGTTGGGATAGCTTGGTGATTTCACCTATATCATGGCTGATCAGGAGGGTAGTCAGCTTATATTCCCTATGTACTTTCAGTAGAAAGTCTTGCAACTTGAGCCTGATTTTGATATCCAGTGCGGCAAGCGGTTCATCCAGCAGTAGCAGCTGAGGACGTTGTACCAATGCTCTTGCCAAGGCTACACGTTGCTGCTGACCGCCTGAAAGGGTAGTGGGTTTCCGATTTTGCAGGTCTCCCAGTTCCATCATTTCTATCAGTTCGCCAATAATGTTTTGAGGTTGACCTTTCGCCAAGGCAAACTGTAGGTTTTCCTGTACCGTCATATTTGGAAATAGGGCATAATCCTGAAAGACATACCCGATACTGCGCTGCTGAGGGGAGAGGTTAATCCTTTTTTCTGAATCAAACCATACCTTGCCATTGACTGTAATGCGTCCATTGTCAGGTGACATCAAACCGGAGAGCATGCGGAGGGTGGAGGTCTTTCCTGCACCGGATTCACCATAAAGCGTGGTAAATGTACCCTGCTCAATTTGACAATTGACTTGCAGTTGCATTTCTCCTGCTGTGGCATTGAGCCGCTTCTGTATATTCAGTTCAATCATTTCAGAAATCGTTTCAGGTAGCCGCCATTGACAAGGTAGACAGACAGCAATACACAAAAAGTAATGGCAAAAAGGATTAGGGAATAGACATTGGCAACACCGTAATGAAGGGCTTCCACTTCCTCATAGATAGCAATGGAAGCTACCTTGGTTTTGCCCGGAATACTGCCACCGATCATCAGCACTACCCCGAATTCACCTACCGTATGCGCAAAAGAAAGGACGATACCTGTCAGGATAGCGGGTTTGATATTCGGTAGCTGTACCTTTAAGAGTGTGGTTAACTTGGATTTTCCCATCACATAAGCAGCTTCAGTCAGCGTGGGAGATAGCCCTGCCAATCCTGCTTGAAGGGGATGTACCATAAACGGCAGACTGTATAACAGTGAAGCTACCACCAATCCTCCGAAAGAGAAAACCAGTTTGATGCCGAACCAATCGGTTAGCCATTCTCCGAATACATTGTTGGGGCTGAATGCCACCAAAAAGTAAAAACCCAACACTGTAGGGGGCAGCACCAAAGGCATACTGACCAATGTTTCGATCAGGGGCTTTAATTTGGAGTTGGTTCGCACCAGCCAGAAGGACAGCATCAGAGAGAGGGGAAAAAGGAGCAATGTCGTAACGGTTGCCAGCTCAAATGTCAGTATCAGGGGTGTCCAATCCATTATTCAGAGAGCATTATTTCATTTAACTTGATCATGGCTATGACGGTATCGTTTTGTTGTAAGTCCAGTTGCCTAACGGCATCGCTGCTGATAATGGCTATCAGGTTGCCTACTTCGCTTTCGATGGTCAGCTTGCTTAGAAGAGAACCTTTTTCAATTACAGCTAACGATCCTTTTATCTTGTTGGTCAGACTCACGGCATGTTCCGTATCAGTGCCTATTACTACTTCGGTTTCCTTGAAAAGTATATGAATCGGGTGGTCAACCTTCAAGTAAGCTGCTGTTTCTGGTGTTTCAATAATAATGGTTTGAAGTTCAATGGTTGCTACTTTTACTGTAACCAAAGACATGCTGCCACTGACCCGAATATTAGTGATGTGTCCTGATAGTCGATTCATTTACTGCGTATCCAAATGCTTTCAATATTTTTTTTGCGTCAGTCGAAAATAGGTACTGATAAAAGCGCAGTACTTCAGGTCTGACTGTCTTGTCTTGCTTGACAATAATAACACCTTGCTCCAAAGGAGTATAAAGACTATCGGGAACTTGTGTCCATTTGCCTTTTCCCTTCATTTCAGGTGAAAGTACGACTGAGAGTGCCGTAAACCCCAGTTCGGCAGACTTTGATGTGATAAACTGGTTGGTTTGTGCGATGCTCTCCCCAAACACCAGTTTGCCCTTTACTTTTTCCGTTAATTCCGTTTTTTCTAAGGATTCCGTAGCGGCTTTTCCATATGGGGCAGTTGCAGGGTTTGCCAAGGCAATGTGGTTTACCTTATTCCCTGTAAGTGCTTCTATGGATGGTGAGATGTTTTCCATCATCGACCAAAGAACAAGTTTCCCGTAAGCGTATACTTTTGGGGTGGTTGCAGCCTTTCCGATGCTGTCAATCTCCTTAGGGTATTTCATATTGGCAGAGACAAAAATATCGTATGGCGCTCCTTCCTTGATCTGTGCTGTCAGTTTTCCAGATGAGCTGATCACCAAGTTATATTCAAGCCGATGCTCTTTGGCAAAAGAGTCTGCCAAAGCTTGAATGGCAAACTGCATATTGGCAGCTGCTGCAATGGTAATGACTTCCTTTTCTTTACTTTCTGCACGCTTGTTACAACTGGAAATCACCAAAAAACAGGCAGTCAGTAAGTAAATGATAAAGCTGATTGTTCTCATTTAGTTTAATATAAAAATTCAATACCCAGTATAAGTATTTCTCAAGATAGTGTAGCAGCTTCAGAAAGTCACATGGTATCCTTCAATAAACTTTTGAGATGTGCTATTTCATCCTTTTTGCTGTTCAACTTTTTAGAGCCAAAATACAGTGTATTCTCCAGCAATTCTTTCCCTTCCCAAACCAGTTGAATCTGATTGTTTTTGATTTCTTCCCTACAAAGAAAATCAGGTACAACAGCTAATCCATTTCCAGCCTTCAGGCATCGGACAATGGAATGCAGGTTAGGAACAATAAAGTTTGGCCTGAAGTCAGGGTGTTTACCGAAGTTGAGGCGCCAGAACCGGAAAAGGTGTTCCATATCTCCGGTGGTGCCAAACCATTTATGGCTGATAAGCCACTCTTCCAGCTGACCCAGTGACTGTTCCGCTACAATGTTTTGAAAATCCTGTATATCAATGCTGTTGCTACCTACCAGCAATATTTTTTCCGAGGAAAATGCCTCAAAATCAATGCTGGTCGAACTGCTTTTATGTGGCGTGATAATCAGGTCAAGAATGCCTTTTTCGAGTTGGTCAATCATCTCAGGGTATTCCCCAAAGCTGATAATCATATTGAAAGGCAAAGAAGCGACATAAGGCTCAAGCGTGATCTGGAAAGTCTCAAAGCACATTCCTACACTGACCGTCGGCGTATCCTTTTCAGTACTTTTCTGGAAGGTCTTTTCCGCTTCTTCCAGTTTTGCCATCGGCTCTGAAATCACGTTGAAAAGTATCTTTCCCCGCTCAGTTGGAATCATTTTTCTGCCCGTTCTCTTGAACAGCTTATACCCTACATAGGCTTCCAGTGAGCTGAGATGCAAACTGACACCGGGTTGGGATATAAATAATTCTTCTGCTGCACCCGTTAGGGTTCCTACCTTATAGACTGCCTTAAAAGTCCTGTACCACTCCAGATTTACCATATCATTTCAACTATTATAATTATGATAGAAAGCTATGAATTAAACTATTTTTATCATAGTTGATTGTGCTATTTCTTTGCATCATGAAACAAAACAACACAACTATGAAAAATGTATTGATCATTAATGCTGGACAGAATTTCGGACACTCAGGAGGCAGATATAACCAGACTGTGACTGAACAAACAATGGAATTCTTTAAAAATCAGGATGGTATCAATGTTCAGGTTACCCATATCGCTGAAGGATACGACAAGGATCAGGAAGTGGAGAAATTTGTATGGGCAGACTATATCATCTACCATACACCAGTCTGGTGGTTCCAGTTGCCAAACGGTTTCAAGAAGTACATCGATGAGGTATTCACGGCAGGCCATGCGAAAGGGATCTACCACAGTGACGGCAGGGATGCTTCCAATCCGTCAATCAACTACGGAACAGGAGGGATGATGCATGGGCGTAAGTATATGCTGACCACTTCATGGAATGCTCCGGCTACAGCTTTTACCTTGCCGGGTGAGTTCTTTGACCAAAAATCAGTGGATGAAGGTGCCATGTTCGGATTTCATCGTATGAATGCCTTCACTGGGTTGGAACCGTTGAAGAGTTTCCATTTCCATGATGTGGAGAAGAATGCCAATGTTGAGCGAGACATTAAAAAATACGCTGAGCACTTGGAAGAAGTATTCAATGAAGAGTTCAAGCAAACCGAAATAGAATTATGAAAGTCTATCTGACAGCTATCATTAAGGCAAAACCTGAGCACAGGGAGGAAGTATTGCAAGTCCTTAATACTATGGTGGAGCATTCACGCAAAGAAGCAGCCTGTCTCCAGTATGATCTGCATCAGGGTACCGACGATGAAAACATGTTTGTATTCTATGAGATATGGCAGGATCAGCAAGGACTTGACCAGCACAATCAGCGCCCATATATAAAAGCGTTCGCCAGTATTATTGATGAAAAACTGGCTGAGCAGCCAATTATACATAAAACTAAAATCCTTTGATTGATATGGAATACAGAGCACTAGGGAATACGGATATAAAACTGTCAGCGATCACATACGGATCCTTTGCCATTGGTGGTAATATGTGGGGCGGTAATGTCCATAAAGATTCGATTGCTTCCGTTCAGGCTTCGTTGGAAAATGGGGTAACAACCATTGATACAGCACCATTTTATGGATTTGGCTTGAGTGAGGAGGTTATTGGAGAAGCCATAAAAGGAAAGGACCGTTCTTCAATTCAATTGCTGACAAAATTCGGATTGGTTTGGGATGGCAGCAATCAAGGGAAGGGCATTCATTTCTTTGATGCAGTAGAAAATGGGAATACAATTCCTGTTTACAAGTATGCAGGAAAGGGAAGTATCATCAGAGAGGTGGAGGACAGTCTGAAAAGGCTGAAGACAGATTATATAGACTTGCTTCAATTGCATTGGCCAGATGACAGTACTGCCATTAGCGAAGTGATGGAAACGATGGAACGTTTGGTGGAGCAAGGGAAAATTAGGGCAGCAGGTGTAAGCAACTACGCTGTAGCTCAACTTGATGAAGCAGCTGAAACGTTTTTACCAGCCAGTAATCAGGTGGCCTATAGTATGCTGAACAGGTCAATCGAAAGTGATTTGGTGCCATATGCGATTCAGAACAAGGTGGGTATTATTGCCTATAGTCCAATGGAAAGGGGCCTTTTGACAGGTAAATATTTCCAAGATGGAAAATTGAAAGAGGACGACCACCGTAACGAATACTTTAAGCAGTTTGATTTGCATAAGGTTAAAGGTTTCCTCGATAAGCTATCAGGTTTGGCTGCTGATAAATCTGTTAGTTTGGCACAACTGGTATTAAGGTGGACAACCTTGCAAGATGGCATTACAGTGGTGCTGGCAGGGGCAAGAAATGCAGAACAGGCTATTCAGAATGCAAAAGCAATGGAAGTATCTCTTAGCCATGAAGAGCTGACCTTTATTGAAAAGGAATTGACACATGTAATTTCAGCCAACTAAATACATATTGGGATATTTCAAACACCTGAAGAACTTTCTCTTCAGGTGTTTTTTTATTAAAAATAGGCAAGTATTGAATTGGAATAGAGAGATAACCCTTTGATAATGTACTAAAGGATGCTGTTATCCTGTTCCACCCTTTCAAGGTTATGAGATAATAAATGCTGTAAATTGTTTCCTTTAGATTCGAGCATTGAGTTATGATAACCTGACTCCTTGAAGGTGCTAAACCTTTGTAGCCATCAGCCATCGGTTATCTTTTTAAAGCTCCGTTAGGAGCGACATCTTGAAATAACCAACCAAAGTTCGGTGCTATCGGAAACAGTGTTTGCTGTAAGAGAAAAAACCCCAAAGGGATTCAATAATAGTAGCCGTAGGCTTTAGCCTGCGGTATCAGTAAATCCATTTATCCAATCCCAAAGGAGTTGAACCAATAAATCATTGAAGCGTTTAAAACTTCCGATTTCAATGATACATCTGCTTAAGTATTCGATCACAACATGATAGGGTATAGCAGATGCTACCATCAGTTGAGGATTGTTATTCTATCTTTTAGTAAGAAATTGATATTTTCGAGGGACTAGAAACGATTATTTACTTTAGGCACAAGTAGCGTAATTCTGCACTCGCTATGCTCGCTTGAAATAATGATACTTGCGCAAGTGGGTAAATACTCATTTTGGGGATAAAGTCCCTTCCTTAGGTGAGTTGAGAGAATTTTTCCATAATATCAAGTCGAAAGCTGTGAATATACAACAAAAGGCTAAATCAGCTCCTTCTCATGGAAAGTTTAAATGTGCATGTTCCTCTTGTTCCAATTTATTAGAAAAACTACATATTGAAGAAGTATCACATTAAGAAAGAAATAGAATGATAAGACTACCTGAAGAAATAATTCCTTATTTTGAAGAAGCTGGATGGAAAGAAGGTCGTAAAATAGATTTGTCAAATTTATTAAAAAATGAATTTGGGGAATATCCTGAGAACTATCTTTTGTTTATGTCAGAGTTTTTAGGTTTAGAAATACATAACAAGGGTGAAATTGAATATATTAGTGATGGTCAAGTAGATAAAATAGAATATGATAATTACATCCACTTTGATTTAATGTATGGTGAAGAACTTGTAATTGATGCAGAGGGAGAAGAAGGAGGAATAAAATATTATTCTGACTTGATAGGAAAGAAACTATATCCTATCGGTATGGTTCGAGATGATTTTACGGCTGCTGTTGACGAAAACCTTGCAGTGTATATATTTAATACTGGAATTCTAGGATGTGTAAAAGTTCATGATGATCCTTATCAAGGACTTAAGTGTATATTAAAAAATGATTTATATACTCATGCTTATATTCTAGAAGAGGAAGGGGAACATAAGGGAAAATGGTTTAAACGGAAAGTTCCTAAGGGGTGACTACTCCCAATAGTTAAGCATCTATTTAATCGAACTTAACTTTTTTGAGTTTGAAATCGTTTTCAAGGATCTTCAGATCCGAATCGAACCACAACAAACATAGGGAATAGCAGAGAAGTATAAACAAGCCATCAAGTGTAAAAACCTTGGTGGCTTGTTCTTTTAGGTACTACTCCATTAGCGCTAGGACTTGCTTCCCAAAGTTGAACTTAAGCCATTGGCTTTCACTCCTAACATGAGTTTACCCGAATTTTCGGTGTAATATAAAAGAACCTTCAAAAGGGAATGTTATTTCTCTTCTGAAGGTTCTTTTTTATGAAGAATTATATTCTACATAAAGAAACAAAGCCAGCTCCCAAAGAGTGCGCCCGTCTGGCAAAAATCACCTTAAGTCGGTTGTACGTATTTCTGGAGCCTTTACTTGAGACCTTGAACCAAGTATTGGACAAACGTCTGGTCCGAACTTTCTACCATTTATTTGTCTCGATCCTGAGCCTGGAAAACAGTCGGCACTCCTTGCTGGTGACCAGGTTAGGCGCCCACTTTTTGGGAGAGCACCAAGGCTGGGCAGGTATGAAACGTATCCATCGGCTACTGGACTCACAGAAGTGGATGTCAACCTTGCTGGATAATTTCTTTGAGCAGCAGGCTGTAGCATTTGCCACAGAGGTAGTGGCTAGCGGCAAGTGGTTGCTGGCCCTGTGGGACGATGGGGAAATAGAAAAGCATGAGACGGAAAAGGGGGAAGGGCTCTGCCCTGTACGCAGCAGCAAGTTCAAGCGTCTGATCCGCATCCGGAAAGGGTATTACGATCCTCCTACCACCAAGCCTGCTTTTGTAGCAGGCCTGCATTGGCTAACGGTATTGCTGTCGGGTATGGATACGGCTCCCATCCTGTTTCGCAGTGACTGTTGGAGCCATCGTGGTCCGCAGGCGGAAGGCTGGTATGACCGGCATGTCAGGCTCCTGAAGCGATGTCAGGAGTTGCTTGGAGATACCGCGCTACATGTATTTGACAGAGGCTTTGCCGCAACCCGTTGGCTCAGCTTCCTGATCGGACTGCAATGCCGGTTCCTCATCCGGTGGAACGGACACTACATCCTGCTCAATTCCGCCGGGGTGAAAAAGAAGACCTGTTACCTGTCCATTGGAAAAAAAGCCACCTCTACACGGATGGTATGGGACATGAAACAGCAGGTCTACCGAAAAGCCGGTGTCCTCTGGATGAGGGTGACGCACCCTGCATACCCGGATGTGCCACTCACCCTGATCATCTGCCGGTCAGGAAAGATGGGAAGAAGCCCTTGGTATCTACTCACTTCCGAGAGGGTGGAAAACAGTCGACATGCCTGGAAACTGGTTTTTGCCTATTCAAGAAGATGGCTTGTCGAAAGCACTTTCCGTTACAACAAAGCTGAGCTGGGTATTGAGTCTATCAGAGTCATGACATGGGAAAAGCGAATGAAGTTTATCAAGATCGTCATGCTTGTTTACCTGTTTTTGCTTTGGCTGATGCATTTGAGGAAGGGTGTCCTAGTAGTACTTATTCTAAAACATACTTCTGACAAAAAAGGAAAGCGGTACAGAATTGCTTCCATACCGCTTTATAGACTTAGAGATGCCCTGATTTTCTTGATGAAACAAGAATTCGGGTAAACTCATGTTTACTTTATCGTGTTGATGCTTTGATCTGTAACACTGTATCAAACACTTTTTTGATGGCTGGTACTTCATCCCAATCTTCTGCATTGATTTCTTTGATCAGTTGAGCAGTAGCTGCACGTCCCATCTCGTAAGCAGGTTGCTTCATGGTGGTGATGGTTGGGGTGATAATATCAGTAACAGGATCACCAGCAAAACCTGTAACAGCAATGTCTTGCGGTACCTGAATATTCCTTTCTTTAAGATAACGAACTACCTCCACAGCCATATAATCATGTACACACATAATGGCTTCAGGATGCTTCGGTTCAAGCAACATCTTACGGACAGCCTCTTTTACATCCGAAGATAGCTTCAGACATTCATAAACCCGGCTGTCAGCTGTATTGATATCATAATCCCGTAAAGCTTGTAAATAACCCTCATATCGGTGTCGGCTAATCTCCAAACTCATAGGACCACTCAAGTAAGCAATATCACGGTATCCTTTTTCAAGCAGGTAATGCGTCAGTTCAAATGCTCCCTTATAGTCATCTACGACTACTTGAGATACAGGAAGCTCAGATACCGTTCTGTCAAAAAGAACCACAGGAACACCACTGTTCTTAAGGTTTTCTATGTGTTTGAATGATTGAGTCTCTCTTGAAAGAGAGATCAGTACCCCTGCAGCACGGTTATTCCTTAAAATCTGAGCTTGATTGACCTCTTCTTCAAAACATTCGTCAGACTGGCAGATCATGACACTGTAGCCCTGTTCTTTTGCCTCGTGTTGAATACCTTCCAATACTTTGGCGAAGAAGTGTTGCTGAGAGATTTCTGGTACAATTACCCCTATGATATAACTCTTTTTACTGGCCAAGCCTGAGGCAAGTAGGTTGGGTTGATAGTTCAACTCTTCTGCAAGCGCCTTTACTTTCGCCCTTGTCGCCATATTCACATCAGGATGGTCTTTCAAGGCTCTTGAAACGGTGGATTTCGATATCCCTAGGCGAATCGCAAGATCTGTGATGGTATAGTTCTTTTTCATGATAGTTGTTTGTCTGTCTAGATCAATAGGCTGGCAGAAGAACAGAATTTGCCATAAAAATACCGAGTATTCAATCAATATGAAAATTGGAAACGGTTGCGAAACCGTTTTTTCCTTTGACGTTTTTATAATCCATTGGTTTTACGGTGCCTGCATATTAGAATTGTAATATATACAAGTACAGAGAGTACAAGGAAATAAAACTTCAATTTTCTTATAGCATATATGTATTTTCTAGGATACGATATTGGCACTTCATCCGTAAAGGCAAGCTTAATAGAAGCTGATTCAGGCAAGCTGGTAGCCTCAGCATCTTTTCCTGAAAAGGAGCAGGCAATCCTTAGCCCTCAGGCAGGATGGGCAGAACAGGAACCTGAGATGTGGTGGGATTCCTTGAAGGAAGCAACCAAGAAACTGAGAGCTAAAGGCTTTAACACCCAAAAGGTATTGGGCATCGGTATCGCTTACCAAATGCACGGACTGGTTGTGGTGGACAGAAACCTGAAACCGTTACGCCCTTCCGTTATCTGGTGTGATAGCAGAGCTGTAGAGATTGGCAATAAGGCTTTCAATGAATTGGGAGCAGATCAGTGTTTGACACACCTGTTGAATTCTCCAGGCAACTTTACCGCTTCAAAGTTGAAGTGGGTAAAAGAGAACGAGCCTGAGGTATATGAGCAGATCTACAAGATCATGTTGCCGGGTGACTATATCGCCATGAAACTAACAGGTGAAGTCAATACAACTATAACAGGTCTATCTGAAGGTACTTTCTGGGATTTTGAAAAAGAAGATACAGCTGATTTCCTTTTGGATTACTATCAGTTGGATAAACAGCTTTTGGCTGATATATGTCCTGTATTCGGAGATCAGGGAAAAGTAAAGCCTGAAGTGGCAGAGGAATTGGGCTTGGCAGTAGGAACTAAAGTTTGCTACCGTTCAGGTGACCAACCAAACAACGCCCTTTCACTGAATGTAATGAAGCCAGGTGAAATTGCAGCTACAGCAGGTACTTCTGGTGTTGTGTATGGCATCAGTGATGAGCTGAAATACGATCAGGAATCCAGAGTGAATACTTTTGCTCATGTTAACCACACAACTCAGGACAGACGTTTAGGGATTCTCCTTTGTATCAATGGAACAGGAATCCAGAATAGCTGGATGAAGAACACAGCAGGCGGACATCTTTCCTATAATGAAATGAATGATGCTGCGGCTAAGATTCCGGTAGGCGCTGAGGGCTTGCAGATTTTCCCATTCGGAAACGGAGCTGAGCGAATGCTTTCCAATCGTACATTGGGTGCCAGTATTCACCAGTTGGATTTCAATAAGCATACACCTGCACACCTTTACAGAGCTGCTCAAGAAGGTATTGTATTCTCTTTCCAGTATGGAATATCTATCATGGAAGAGATGGGAGTGAAACCTTCAGTGATTAAGGCTGGCAAAACCAATATGTTCCAGAGTGAGGTGTTTACAAGCACTTTGTCCAGCGTGACAGGAGTACCAATCGAGCTATATGATACAGATGGTAGCCGTGGTGCAGCAATGGGAGCCGCATTTGGTTTTGGGCACCATACTTCTATCGATTCAATTGCTGAGTCTGTAGCGTGTACAGGATTGGTAGAACCGGACTTGACTAATCAAGCAGTATATCAGGAAGCATATGGAAGCTGGAAGAACCAGCTGGAGACATTGCTGAAAAATGCCTGATATAACATAGTATACTGAATAAAGAAATTGATAATTCATAACCACTAAGAAAATGAATGTAACATTAGGTAACGAAGAGTATTTCAAGAATATCGGTAAGATCCAATACGAAGGACCTGAGTCAAAAAATCCGCTTGCTTTCAAATACTACGATGAGAACAGAGTTGTAGCTGGAAAGACAATGAAAGAGCACTTCCGTTTTGCAGGAGCTTACTGGCACAACATGTGTGACGATGGAGGGGATCCGTTTGGAGCCGGTACTAGACTATACCCTTATGCTGATATCAAAGACCCAGTGGAAAGAGCGAAAGCTAAAATGGATTTCGCATTCGAATTCTTCACAAAACTAGGTCTTCCATATTACTGTTTCCACGATGTTGACATGGTTGATGAAGGCGCTTCAGTACTTGAGTCAGAGAAGAGACTACGTGCGATTGTTGACTATGCAAAAGAAAAGCAGGCAGCATCAGGCATGAAAGTACTGTGGGGTACTGCAAACCTGTTTACCAATCCACGTTTCATGAACGGAGCGGCAACCAACCCTGATTTCAATGTAGTGGCTTACGCAGGTGCACAGTTGAAGAATGCATTGGATGCTACAATTGAATTGGGTGGTGAAAACTACGTATTCTGGGGTGGTCGTGAAGGTTACATGAGCTTGCTGAACACAGATATGAAGCGTGAGAAGGAGCACTTGGCTCGTATACTGCATATGGCGAAAGATTATGCTCGTAAGCAAGGTTTCAAAGGTAACTTCTTTATCGAGCCTAAACCAGCAGAGCCAACTAAACACCAGTATGACTTTGATACAGAAACAGTATTGGGCTTCCTGAGACAGTATGACCTGTGGGATGACTTCTATGTAAACATTGAAGTAAACCACGCTACATTGGCAGGTCACACATTCCAGCACGAGCTGCAAGCTGCTGTTGATGCAGGTAAACTGGGTAGCATTGATGCTAACAGAGGTGACTACCAAAACGGATGGGATACAGACCAATTCCCTGTAAACCTGTATGAACTGATCGAATCAATGCTGGTAATCTTGCCAGGTGGTGGCTTCCAAGGTGGAGGTGTAAACTTTGATGCGAAAATCAGAAGAAACTCAACTGACTTGGCTGATATGTTCTATGCACACATTGGTGGTATGGATGTATTTGCTAGAGCACTGCTTTGTGCTAATAACATTCTGGAGAACTCTGAGTACAGCAGCCTGAGAAAAGAGCGTTATGCTACTTTCGATAGCGGATTAGGTAGAGACTTTGAAGAAGGTATCTTGACACTGGATCAACTGTATGAGCATGCAGTGAAAAACGGTGAGCCTGCTAGAACAAGCGGCAGACAGGAATACTATGAGAACCTGTTGAACATGTACCTGAAATAAGAATACATTTCAATGGTGAAACTGTCAGGTATCAAAGCCTGACAGTTTTACTAATTTTCACTTCTTTTATATTGCTAAGCAAATGAAATTTTTTATTGATACGGCAAACCTGAGTGAGATTCAGGCTGCTTATGATTTGGGTGTACTCGATGGAGTGACTACCAACCCTTCGCTGATGGCGAAAGAGGGAATCGCAGGTGAGGAAAATGTAATGGCTCACTACAAGGCAATCTGTGACATTGTGGATGACAAGGTAAGTGCAGAAGTAATTGCCACAGACTTTGAAGGCATGGTCCGTGAGGGAGAAGAGCTGGCTGCCATTGATCCTAAGATTGTGGTGAAAATCCCAATGACAAAGGAAGGGATTAAAGCCGTTAAGTACTTTTCTTCAAAAGGAATCCGTACCAACTGTACGTTGATCTTCTCTGTAGGACAGGCTTTGCTGGCAGCTAAAGCTGGGGCGACTTACATTTCTCCATTCTTGGGAAGACTGGATGATATTTCTGCATCAGGTGTGGGGCTGATTCAGGAAATCAAACAGGTCTTTGACAACTACGATTTCGGAACAGAAATCCTGTGTGCATCTATCCGTCACACGATGCACTTGGTAGAGTGTGCGAAACTGGGAGCCGATGTAGCAACTTGCCCATTGAGCGTAATTGTAGGGCTGAGCAATCACCCGCTGACTGATTCAGGACTGGCTAAGTTTTTGGCAGACCATGCATCTGCTAACAATGCGCCTGTAGGAGCATAAGTACCATTAAGGCGAAGCTGACTTCAAACAAACTCAACACCTGTACATCTTCATTTGCTGCATGTCTTGCCGTGTACTTTTAATTTTGGATCAATAACCCAACAAGAATTATGTCTACTGAAATGCTATCGTCTCGGATAGAGGCAGATGTAAAAGCTGCTGACAATATCAGAATTCTGTCTGCTGCAATGGTTGAAAGTGCCAAGTCCGGACATCCGGGTGGCGCCATGGGAGGAGCTGATTTTATTCATATTCTTTACAGTGAATTCCTGAAGTCTGACCCAACAGATCCGCATTGGATCAACCGTGACCGCTTTTTCCTTGATCCAGGGCATATGTCTCCAATGCTGTACAGTGTACTCTCACTGAACGGTTACTTTTCAATGGAGGAGCTGAAAAATTTCAGGCAGTGGGGTAGTCCTACACCTGGACATCCTGAGGTCGATGTAATAAGAGGTATTGAAAATACCTCTGGACCATTGGGACAAGGTCATGCCATGGCGGTAGGAGCTGCCATTGCAGAGCGTTTTCTTTGTCAGCGCTTTGGAGAATGGATGTCACATAAGGTGTATACTTATATTTCTGATGGGGGAATTCAGGAAGAAGTATCACAGGGTGCCGGCAGGATAGCAGGATTTTTAGGGTTGAGTAACCTGATCATGTTTTATGATGCCAATGAGATTCAGCTTTCCACTACAGTGGAGGAAGTGACCAGCGAAGATACGAAAGCCAAATATGAAGCTTGGGGATGGAAAGTTCTGGTGATTGATGGACATGATACGGATGCCATCAGACAGGCACTTAAAGAAGCCAATCAGGAAACGGAAAAACCAATCCTGATTATAGGCAACACAGTTATGGGGAAAGGTGCGGTGAGTGGAGATGGAGCTTCCTATGAAAAGAAAACATCCACCCATGGTCAGCCTTTAAGTAAGGCAGGAGCTTCCTTTGAAAAAACAGTGGAAGGGTTAGGCGGAGACCCTCAAAACCCTTTCGTTGTATTCCCAGAAGTGGTGGCACTTTACCTGCAGGTGAAGGATAGCAATCTTCGTTATGCGCAAAGTAAAAAGGAGCAGCAGCAAGAATGGGCTGTACAGCACCCTGAACTTGCTGAAAAGTTGGAAGACTTTTTCAGCTTGAATACAGCAACCAAGGTCGATTTCAAGACAATTGAACAAGTTGAAGGAGTAGCGACAAGAGCCGCTTCAGCAAAGGTGCTATCTGTATTTGCGCAAAAGGTGGAGAATATGATTGTTGCTTCAGCTGATTTGAGTAACTCAGATAAGACAGATGGTTTTCTGAAACATACCACTGCCTTCAAGAAAGGTGATTTCTCTGGAGCATTTTTGCACGCAGGTGTTTCAGAATTGACAATGGCTTGCTTGGCAAACGGTATGGCGCTTCATGGAGGTGTAATTCCGGTAGTAGGTACGTTCTTTGTTTTCTCTGACTATATGAAGCCAGCTTACAGGCTATCGGCACTGATGGAGTTACCTGTCAAATATGTGTGGACACACGATGCCTTTAGGGTAGGGGAAGATGGACCAACACACCAGCCTGTGGAACATGAGGCACAGATCAGGCTGATGGAAAAGCTGCAAAACCACAAAGGAGAAAACAGTATGCTGGCATTGCGCCCTGCTGATGCAGAAGAAACGACTGTTGCTTGGGAAATGGCAATCAATAATATCCATACCCCAACAGCCTTGATTCTTTCAAGACAGAATATTCCGGCATTGCCTATTGAAAAAGAGGAGGCAGCTAAGGCAAAGATGGGAGGCTATATAGTGAAGGATGTGTCCTCACCAGATGTGGTACTAGTTGGTTCAGGTTCTGAAGTTTCAACGCTTGTGGCAGCTTCGTCAATTTTGAAAGACTACAAGGCAAGAGTGGTCTCAGTTCCATCAGAAGGCTTGTTCCGCAGGCAGACTGCTGCATATCAGGAGTCAGTACTTCCAATGTCCATTCCAAGGTTTGGACTTACAGCGGGACTTCCTGTTACATTATTGGAGCTGGTAGGGACCAATGGAAAGGTAGTAGGGTTAAATCACTTTGGATACTCGGCACCTGCCGAAGTATTGGATGATAAGTTTGGTTTTACACCTGAAAAGGTAGCAAGTCAGATAAGAGAATTTTTAGGAGATAAATAAATGTGTTATAAGCTGATCTAAGTTGATTAGTAGTTATGTTAAGCATAAAGCCGGGATTATATTGATCCCGGCTTTTTTATCTTAAATCTATGCTATCGTTACTTGTTGCTTAGCCTTTTTAAGCTTCTTTCGTTTGCTGATCTGAAGCTGTTTGATCCAGATTATCACCCCTGTGATAGGTAGTGAAGTGGCAATTAGGCTTGCAATAAAGTAAAAGAACTTTGAAACCTGCCCATAAACATCACCAAGGTGAAGTGGCTTAATCAGCGAAGAGATTTTTTGACCCAGATGTTTATCCCCAAATCTTGAAACAGAGACTATTTCAGCAGTTTGAGGGTGTATTTCCAACTTGTCATAAGCCTTTGGTTTATACCATGCAGTAGGCTGTTTCATAACAGTAACCGGATGATTGGAATCGTTAGGTAGTCTCAATGAAATATTACCTTCATAGTCAAATGTCTGATTTGCTTTAGCCAACAATTGCTCCATTGAGAGTGGTTTTATATCCTCACTTAACGCAATTTCTGTTGGTTTGCCTCCTCCACGGTTAAATACTTTATCTCCCAGAACAACACTTAAAGCATCTCTATACCAGCCAAATGACCAGCACAAGCCAGTCAGTGACATAACAAGCAAAAGCCCCAATGCATAAAAGCCAAGGGTATTGTGTAGGTCGTAGTTGAGACGGTACCAGTTACCGGATGTCTTGACCTTAAACCCTTGTTTCCAGCTCTTCCAGTTTATAGGAACCCACAGGTAAAGCCCAGTTAGGCATAATACAACAAAAATCAGTGTCGCTACGCCAACGATTGGGCGTCCAATTTTGGAATCAAGTAGCAACCATCTGTGTAACCTGAACATCACTCTAAAAAAGTCACGACCTGCCTGATCTATATGTGGTAAGACTTCTCCATTATAAGGATCTACCGAAATTCTTTTTCCTCTACGTTCCCCTTCATTTGGGGCTAACGTAAAGGTATATGCTTCATTTGTCTCTGAAGGAATGGATAAACCTGTTACAGCCTTCCCTTCTTCAGATTCAATTTTTTGGATTAACTGGTCAATCGTTACTTTGCTGCTTCCATCAGTGACTGTAACGGTATGTTGGTCACCATTTATCAGATCAAGAATTTCATCCTGATAGACCATTACAGTACCTGTAAAGCAGACAATAAAAAGTATGATTCCGCTCCCTACACCTAGCCAAAGGTGTATATCAACCAAAAATTTTCTGAGTCTATTTTGTTTCATGATTAGACATTAATAGTGTCTGTGTCTTAGCTAAGATTGAAATAAAAAGTGGAGTAAATTTAAAATACTATTTAGACTAATTACTAATAGGAGGGGCTTTATTTTGGCAATACTTCAATTCAGCTTTGGCTATATGCGCTCAAAGCTTGTATAAAGTGTAACTCCATTACTTAAAAACAGGAATTCTGAAATACTGAACCAACTACAAGTGATATTTACCTATAAGACTAAAAAATGAAAATATTACCTTTTTTATAAGGTGGAAAATATTGAATTATTCGAATTAAACGTATAATTTACAATAGAATTAACACCTTGTTGCTGCAACAATTACTACATCGCAAAAAGACTTGCGGATATACCTATTGAATTGATGAACAGAATTGACTATAAGCACTTTTTAGCATTCTCATTGTGCTTTTACATGTGTGTGTTATCAACTTTTGTGTGTGCTGAAACCCAAAAACCTTGGCATTTTATCTCCTTTGATAACAACTCACCCAACAGGCCTATCAGTGCTTTTGAGGAAGACCATATGGGCTACCTCTGGATTGGAACATTCGGGAGTGGCCTTTACCGCTTCGATGGTGTTTCCTATGAGCGCCTTTCTTTTGACTGGCAGGATTCCACCTCTATCAACAGCAACTTTATCCACAATGTATTTGAGGACAAGAGTAACCGTTTGTGGGTCGGAACGGAAAAAGGATTAAACCTTTATGACAGCAGACTCAGAAAATTCGATCGGTTGAAGTTTTTTGACGGACATCCCGTTTCAAGCATTACTGAGATCGAAGACGGCAAACTGCTGGTAGGTACCCATTCTCTTGGACTGGTTTTACTGGATCCACAGTCGAGGCAGGTGGAAAAAGTCAATACACTTCCAGCGCATCTTCAGATATTTGAAATGACAGATGGGCAACATGGGCAGGTTTTTCTGGCAACGAATCTGGGACTTTTCTGCTATCATAAAGGGCAGGCTTTCAAAGTAAAAGGCAGTGATCTCCTTTCTATGCCAATGGAATCCGTTTACCTTGACAAAAGTGGAAAACTTTGGATTGGGACTACAGGTAAAGGAATGCTTTGTGCCAATATCTCAAGGGTTTCGGGTGATATTTATGAGGTAGTACATTATCCATTGACCAATGCAAGGGTGATGGATATCGCAGAGACAGAAGCGGAAGGGGTATGGTTTGCAACAGAGAACGATGGCATTTTTGTGATGGAAAACGATACCCGAACCGTCACACACCTCAAGAAGGACGGAAAAAACAAAACCTCCTTGGAGTCCAATTCAATCTGGGCTTTGCATGCCATGGATGACAGCCGTGTATGGTTGGGTTATTATGAATATGGAATTGGACTATATGCCCCAGACTATTACAAATTTGAGTCTATAGAGCAGAATGCCAGCGACCCGAATTCATTGGCGGCATCGTCTGTCAATGGGTTGGTTATGCAGCATGACAGCATACTTTGGGTCGGCATGGATGGCGGAGGTATAGATAAGTACCTGATCAGTGAAAACCGTTTTATTCATGCCAATGCACAGCACCAACAATGTTTTTCAGGCTTAACCAACAATGCTGTTCAGGGACTGATGATGGATACAAAGGGAAACCTTTGGGTTGGCTGCTGGGATGGAGGCATTTTTATGTTGCCAAAAGGAAGTAACAGGTTTGCCAATTTCAGGACCGACTCAGGAAATGGACAACTGCTTTCCAATAAGGTAATCGGTTTTGATGAAGATAAAGAAGGCAATATTTGGATAGCGACCTTCAAAGGAGGGGTACATAAGTACCATGCACAAGACAAGACAATCACACATCTGGAAGGGGAAGACTTTAAAAAATATGGTCTGGAAAATGCCGATATCAGAAAAGTGCTTGTTGATAATAAAGGTAATATCTGGATTGGTGCAACCCATGGTCTGTTCACGCTGACTGAAAAGGAAGGCAATTTCAGTATTACACCATTCAATCAGCTTGAAAAATACGGGAAACTTCACCCCGGATTCAATAATATACTCTCGCTGTTTGAGGACAAGTCAGGAAATATCTGGATTGGTACTGATGGAGCAGGACTTTACAGTTTTAATCCAGATAAAGGCAAGCTTCAGCGATTTACGAGAAATGAAGGTTTAAGGCAGGAAACGATTTGTGCGTTGACGGAAGATAGCAAAGGACGCATCTGGATTACAGGTAAGTCAGGCATTTCAGTCTGGAATCCGAGCACAGGATCGTTCAGGAATTTCTCCAAGAATGAGGGATTGCTTTCCAACAGCTTCAATTACAATGCAGTGGTGGCTACTTCCGGTTCTGACAAAATTTACTTTGGAAGTTTGAAAGGCATCAACGCATTGGATATAAGTGAGGAGCATGCTGTTGGGCAGAAAAAGGTCAAGACGTATTTGAAGAACCTGCGCATCTTCAACAAGGTAGTCTTGCCGGAGCAGAAAAATTCACCTTTGGATAAGGATATTTCGAAAGCCAAGGAAATAAGATTGTCCTATGACCAGACCACCTTTACGCTTGATTTTACGGGAATTGATTTCGGAAACCCTGAACTGATAGAGTTCGCTTATTATCTGGAAGGTCCTGAAAAACAATGGAACTATGTAGGCAATCAACGCAGTGCTACATATACTTCATTGAAAAGAGGAAACTATACCTTCCATCTGAAAGCGGCCAACAGTGAGTGGGAATGGTCAGAGGAAGTAACCTTAAAAATCGTCATTCTGCCACCTTGGTACCAAAGCAATTGGGCAATTGGCTTGTACGTCATTGCATTCCTGTTAGGGTTGGGTTTGTTATCTCAGCTGATTAAGATGAGACATAAGGAGAAAGAGGAATTGCGTTTTGAACGGATGCGATTCAGACAGCAGGAAGAACTGACCCAGAAGAAACTACAGTTCTTTACCAATATCTCGCATGAGTTCAGGACACCACTTACGCTGATCGTCAATCCATTGAAAAGCATGATGGAGCAGGAGCGTTTTTCTCCTGATGTGATGCAGAAACACAATACGATTTACAGGAATGCGCACCGTCTGAAGCGGCTGATTGATGAGTTGCTCGATTTCCGAAAGCTGAATGCCAACAATATGAAACTGAAAGCGGCTGAAACAGATGCCAAAATGATCGTATCAGAAGTGGTAGATTATTTTGCCGAAGAAGCAAGGAGCAGGAATATAGCATTGGAAGTAGTACATGATGAGCAGGATTATCGTGCCGTTTTGGATGCTTCCATGGTTGAGAAAATCTTGTTCAATTTGCTTTCCAATGCCTTTAAGTTGACAAAAGAAGGTGGAAAGATTCGGGTTCAGCTCGATACAGAACAGGTAAATAACGGCGCAAAACACCTTAAACTGTCAGTTTCGGATACTGGACCGGGAATAGCAGAAGATCAGCTGGAGCGTATTTTTGAGCGATTCTACCAATTGGAACAGCAACACTATTATGGCGGAACGGGTATTGGTTTGGAAGTGGTCAAGCACTTTGTCGAACTGCACAATGGCAAGGTAGAGGTGGAAAGTGAATTGGGTAAAGGGACAACCTTTCACCTGTATTTCCCTTTGGAATTAACCTTAAAGGACAAGCCATTTTTGGAAGAAAGTGTTTTGGAATCTGGCAAAGTGACCAAGGAAAAACAAAGTGCACAGTTACCGGATGAATGTCAGGACAATGCTCAAAAGCTACCGGTATTACTGTTGGTTGAGGACAATTACGAACTAAGGAATTACCTGAAAAGTGAACTGCAAAACAGTTATAGGCTTTATACAGCCAATAATGGAAGAGAAGGACTGGAGAAAGCTCTAAGCATTCAGCCTGACCTGATTGTGACGGATGTGATGATGCCGGAAATGGATGGTTTTGAGTTATGTGAAAAAATAAAGGCAGACATCAAGACCTGCCATATTCCATTGCTGATGCTGACAGCCAAAAGTGCACTTGACGATAAGGTAAGGGGAATCGATACCGGAGCTGATGCCTATATCAGCAAACCTTTTGACATCGGGTTGTTGCGGGCACACTTGAGACAATTGCAGACAAGCCGTCAAGTGTTGTTTGAAAAGTTTTTCGGCGGATTTGGTGCAACCAAAGAGATGGAGAACACCACCTCGTTGGACAAAGACTTTTTGCAGAAAGTGGTCAGTATTATCCATAAGCATATTAAAGATCCGGACCTGACTGTGGAAATGCTGGCAGATGAGTCAAGCTTGAGTAGAAGCCAGCTGTACAGAAAAGTGAAGGCATTGACTGGAATTTCTGCCACGGAGTTTATCCGAAGAGTCAGGTTGGAAGAAGCCCGAAAACTGATTCAGGCCGGAAATGGCAGTATCAGTGATATATGTTATATCGTAGGATTCTCTTCCCCATCTTACTTTACCAAGTGCTATAAGTCTTACTTTGGAGTTTCTCCTAAGCAGGATGTCAAAAATGATGTGGAGGCATAATTCTTTTTCCTCAGAATATGCGAATAGAATATTGAGATAAAGCGTCAACATAAACCGAACACCATTAGGTGTAATACATACAAACCTGATAAACAGAATAAGAGCCCTATTTAGGGCTCTATTTTTTTGCCCTTTTGATAGCTGAAATCGTGATTCTTTGCCCTGAATAAGGAAAAATGTTGCAAAAAAAGATACAAATGTTGCATGAATGATGATATGCGTCAAATATACAATTACATGCCACATTTGTTATATGTGTCACTCGTACGTTTATCTACCTTTAATTGATTTCAATAGAAAAAATTTGACAAAATGAAGAAGCTGGAGACGTCCAGAAGGATGAGGAGAATTATTGAAACCGTTCTGGTTTCATGCCTGATAGGATTGCTGATCGCAATTGTTCGCATCCTATAAAGCGTATAGATTTCTTTGTCAGGCACAGTTCAAGAATTTGATAAACCCAATAACAAACCACTACAATTAAAATGTAAGAAAACTACAAATTAAAATCTGCCTCCGAAATAGCAGCGCTAACTACTGAAGCTATAATCATGAACCCAAAACAATAACAACATGAAGCATGTGTATCTGAAAATGAAAAAATGGATTGCACTCCTTCCTTTACTGCTCTGCCTGAATATGGCAATGGCTCAGAGCATCAAGGTAGCGGGTACGGTTACGGACGTTAAAGGTGAGCCTATGCCTGGCGTTACCATTCTGGTAGAAGGAACAACAAACGGAACAACTACGGATATAGCTGGCAAGTATGCCATTGAGGTACCTTCATCAGGTAATCTGGTATTCAACTTTGTAGGGTATATCAGCCAGACAATCAGTGTAAAAGGGAAAAGCGCTATCAGCATCACGATGGAAGAAGACCTTGTTGAGTTGAGTGAAGTGGTGGTGGTAGGTTACGGTACCCAAAAGAAAAGTGACCTGACAGGGGCTGTGGCTTCTGTAGGTGTTGAGGAGTTAAGCAATGCTGTGACCACCAATATCGATCAGGCATTGCAAGGTAGGATTGCAGGGGTACAGGTGACGCAGAACTCGGGTCAGCCGGGTGGTGTGGCTTCCATCAGGATTCGTGGAGCCAACTCCATTACAGGTTCAAGTGAGCCTCTTTATGTCATTGATGGTATCCCATTTCAAGGTGATGCAGTATCAACGGCTGGTTTTGACTGGGCTGGTGGTGCAAACGGACAGAATCAGGTAAACCCACTTTCTACCATTAACCCGAATGATATTGTCAGCATGGAAGTGTTGAAAGATGCTTCTGCTACTGCCATTTATGGAGCAAGGGCAGCCAATGGGGTAGTACTAATCACCACGAAGAGAGGACAGGAAGGTGAAGCGAAAATCTCCTACAATGCTTACTACGGTGTGCAGGAATTGCCTCGCACAATTGAGATGATGAACCTAAAGGAATTTGCGGACTATCAGTTGACGGTAGCTCAGGACATTAACCAGATACCTGATCAACGCTACCTTGACCCAAGTCTGTTGGGAGAAGGTACCAACTGGCAGCAGGCAATATTCCGTGAAGCGGCTATGCAAAGCCATCAGGTTTCTGTAACAGGCGGTACAAAGAATACAAAGTATGCGCTGACAGGTGGCTATTTTGGTCAGGATGGTATTGTGATCGGTTCCAACTTTGAAAGGTTTACCACCAGAATTAGTCTTGACAACAACCTGAAAAAATGGCTGAAAGTAGGAGGAACTATCTCCTTTGCCAGAACTGATGAGGAAATCACGCTGAACAGTGGCGGCGATGGGGTGATCATGCAGGCCTTGCTGACTACGCCCGCGACTCCTGTAAAAGATATCAATGGTGAATATGCCGGACCGGAGCAGGTCAATACAGGTGTCAGCTATAACCCTGTGGCGGCAGCGTTGATACGTGATAATACCATGAAGAGGGAAAGGCTGTTCGGTAACTTCTATGCCGAAGCAACCTTGATGAAAGGACTGACTTTCAGAACGGAATATGGTATGGACAATAATGCATCCCTGAACAAGGCTTTCCACCCGACTTATACTTGGGGTGCTTTGGTGAACAAGGAAAACATGTTGCGCCAGCGTGAGGAAGGCAACTTCTTCTGGATCTGGAAAAATTATGTGACTTATAATACAAAAATCAATGACCACAGCCTGACAGCTATGTTAGGACAGGAAGCTCAGAAATCAGCATGGGAAGGTTCAGAGGTGACCAAAAGAAATTTTGCATCCAATGACATTCAGGTATTGAGCCAAGGCGAGCAGGACGGTACGGTAACCAACGGTTGGAAAGATGGCGCTTCACTGGCTTCATATTTCGGTAGGTTCAACTACGGCTTTAAGGACAAGTACTTGGCAACATTCACGCTTCGTGCAGATGGTTCGTCCAAGTTCGGCCCTGAAAACAAGTGGGGCTACTTCCCATCAGGCTCTATTGCTTGGAGAGTGAAGAACGAACCGTTTATGCAGTCACTGGATGCGGTGGAAGACCTGAAACTGAGACTGGGTTACGGTGAGGTTGGTAATCAGGCTATCGGTAACTACCTCTACGGTTCAGCAATGGTTACCCTGAATACGCCTTTCGGAACGGCTTACAGAATGAATAACATCGCCAACCCTTCCTTGAAATGGGAAAGCACCGTGCAATATAACTTGGGCGTTGACTTGTCACTGTTTAGTGGAAGGGCAACACTGACTGTCGACCTGTACGACAAACAGACCAAAGACATGTTGCTTCAGCTTTCTGTGCCAAGCTATTTGGGAGGAACTGGTTGGGATGATATCAGCGCACCTTATGGTAACGTAGGTTCATTGCAGAACCGAGGTATAGAGGTGGCACTTGCGACTGTCAACTACGACAAGAATGACTTTACATGGTCATCGAACTTCAATATTTCGGTCAACAGGAATGAAGTATTGGATCTGGCAGACAATAGCAAGCCTTACTTCAAGAACCTGTATTGGTATTCCGAGTTCCAGACAGCAACCATGACTAAGGTAGGACAGCCAATCGGTGTATTCTATGGTTATGTAACGGAGGGATTATTCAAAGACCGTGAGGACATTATCAACCACGCTGTGCAAGTGAAGCAGGATGGTTCCGAAACAGATGAGAAGCCGAATGGCGTCAACCTTGTCGATAAGACTTCCGGCGTTTGGGTAGGGGATGTCAAGTTTAAGGACTTGAATGGAGATGGCATTATCAATACTGATGACCAAACCATTATCGGAAATCCTAACCCTGATTTCACTTTCGGTTTCAATAACAACTTCAGGTACAAAGGATTTGACTTGTCCATATTCCTGAGCGGTGCTTATGGAGGTGATATCCTGAACTATTCAAGGGTGATGATTGAAGGGCAGACCAGCCTTTACAATAACCAGTCAGCGGAGGTGAATAACCGTGCCCGCTACCAGTACAGTGATCCTTCAGCGGCACATGATGACCAGTATGCGGTTTCTCTGGCAAACCCTGAAACAACCATTCCACGATTCACGACCAATGATGTCAACCGAAATAACAGGATGTCAGACAGGTTTATCGAGGATGGCTCTTATCTGCGTATCCAGAACGTGAAACTGGCTTACACTTTCCCTGCAGCGATGACACGCAGGTTTATGGTGCAGAAGCTGAGACTTTACAGCAGCATCCAGAACCTTTACACCTTTACCAACTACTCAGGTTACGATCCTGAAATTGGCGCATTCAATCAGAATCCGCTGATGCAGAATGTGGACATGGGTCGCTATCCGACACCAAGGGTGTACACATTGGGTATAGATGTGGAGTTTTAATCGCTGATTTTTTTTCAAACCATAAAGTGAGAATCAAAATGAAAGTAATAAGATATATATACATGCTTACGCTGATGGTGGCATTAGGAGCCTGCAGTGATGAGTTTTTGGAGGTAATTCCGCAAGACAGGCTGGTAGCGGATAACTATTTCAGAAATGAAAAGGAAATCAAGTCTGCTACAGCTTCACTCTATAACCTCGCATGGTTTGGCTACAATGATAAGCTGGCTTGGATGGGTGGAGATGTGATGTCTGGAGACCTGCACCACACCTGGGATCAGGAAGGCCAATTCTTTTTCTTTTCCTTCAATGAAGGTAATTCCCATATCTCATCAGGTTGGAACAGCTTGTTCAGGGTAGTGTCATATGCCAACTCAATTATCAATGACATGCCAAGGGCTGCTGAAGGAAATGTTGAGCAGAAAGTGATCGATGAAGGATTGGCAGAAGCAAGGTTTATCAGGGCTGCAGCCTACTATTTCCTGACGGAGTATTTTGGTGAATTGCCAATCGTAGAAAATTCTACTGAGTTGGTGACCAGCAACAATATGTTGCTGCCAAAGAATACACAATCAAGTCTCTATGAATTTATGATCAGGGATCTTGAGTTTGCAGCGGCAAATCTTCGTACCAGTGACCAACCCGGTCGTGTGACCCAATGGTCGGCAAAAGGAATGTTGGCTAAGGTCTACTTGACACGCGCGCAACACCTGAACAGTTCGACCAGCAGTCAGGACTTTGAGGAAGCCAAGAAACTGGCAGCAGATGTGATTGAGAATAGTGGACTTTCTTTGATGAACAACTACGCCAACCTTTTCCATGTGGATTACAACAACAACGAGGAAACGCTTTTTGCGCTGCAATGGATGTCCGGAAATTATGGCTTGGGTAACAGCCGTCAGGCTAATTATGCACGAAATAGTTTGATTACTGGAAATACTGAAGCTTGGGGTGGCGGTAAATCAGCATCACTCAGTTTGTTGAATGCCATCTCAAAAAATGATGCGAGAAGGGCATCAATCATAATGGAGTCAGGAAACTTCTACCCGGAGATCAATCAGGAAGAAGGTGGTTATACTTACAATATTGTGACCTATGATGATGGTGGGCAGCAGATTGAAAGTGCGGCTCCATTACTGAATAATATCAAGAAATATGTGGTCGGCAGTGCACAGGATTTTCCAGGTAAGGTTTCAACCAATCAGGCGGTAGAACTGAACACGTATATGCTAAGGTTGGCAGATGTTTACCTGGTCTATGCGGAAGCGGTTCTGGGAGCTAGTGCTTCCACTTCTGATACAAAGGCGCTTCAGTATTTCAATGCGATCAGGGACAGGGCTTCATTGCCTAGCCTGAGTACCCTGACATTTGAAGATATTTTCAATGAAAGGAGAGTGGAGTTCGCTTTTGAAGGCATCAACTGGTTTGATGTGAAAAGGCTTTACTACCGTAATGCTTCCGCTGCCTTGAATTACTTGAACGCCCAGAAGAGGGGCATGATATACCAGCGAATTCAGGGCGATAACGTTCCGGATGAGAATTCAGTGGATGGCTATGTATTGGAACAGAATACAGCTGAGGTACTGGTTACAGAGGGAGACATGTTCTTGCCAATCCCATCATCGGAGGTATTGAACAACGCTTTGTTGGCTCCCGGAGCAGAAGCCGTAGCGTATGAGTTTGATTAAGCTGAACACTAAACAACCGATTGACATGAGATACTTGAAATATATCGTAACCCTTTTTATCCCAATCATACTGGGGATTAGCTTGACTTCCTGTCAGGAAGATGATTTGGTGAACAATGGCAAACCTGTGATCTATTACATCAGGGTTACGGATCCTGCTGAAGCCGATGTTGCGTTGGACAGTGCCTATATGGGTAACCTGATTGCGATAGTGGGGGACAACCTTGGTGATGTTCGTGAGATTTGGTTCAACGACCAGTCAGCTATTCTGAATCCTGCATTTATTAGCGATCAGAGCATTCTGGTGACAACGCCGAATACACCACCGGCAGAAGTGACTGACGAGTTGACCTTGAAATTTGGGAATGGAGGTGAATTGACACATAGTTTTAGCATTTCCATTTCAGCTCCTAGAGTAGATGTGTTGAAGAATGAATATGCACCTGTAGGAACGCCACTTACAATTAAGGGAGATTTCTTTTTTGACCCTTTGGTCGTCACTTTTGAGGGTGGTGTGGAAGCAGAAGTGGTATCGCTCGCTCAAAGTGAATTGACCGTTATCGTTCCAGAAGGAGCAGCGCCAGGTGCAGTTACTGTGGAGACCAATTTTGGCACAGCTACCAGTAGCCAGATGTACTATGATACACGCAATGTCTTTGCAGATTTTGAGGATGAGCCAAGTGGCTGGTGGCATGGACACTTGTTCATTGTAGATCAGGATCCGGATGTTGATCCAATTTCTGGAAGGTTTATCAGGGTAAATCAGGAATATGCAGGTTGGTTTGAGATGTTGGTTGCTCCAGCGAACAGCAGTTTGGCAACAGGAAACATTCCGGCAGATGCAATTCAAAACCCTCAAAAATATAACCTGAAGTTTGAGCTGAATACGGTGACGCCTTGGGCTGACCAAACAGTCCTGAAGTTCTTTATAGGCAATGAGATAGAGCCAGATCGTCACAGTCAAAACTATGCGTGGGCAAGTGGAGCCATTGACACAAAAGGAAAATGGGAGACCATGTCGATTCCTTTCGAATATATCATGGCGAACAGTGCAGCCAATCCAAATACAAATGAGGGGAAATATGCTGTTTCATTCTTCTTTAATGAAGGGGTATCCCAAACGCTCAACTTTGCTGTAGATAACTTTAGGGTCACACCAAAATAGATAGTTAATACAGTTGGATTAAATAAGTAAGGTAATAGTAATTGAATAATTGATGTAAAAGTCTCTGAGGTATTGCTTCAGGGACTTTTTGTTTGCAGACAAAGAAATAGCCCAATAAATTGTATCTAATCAGAAACCAGAAACGAAAGGAATTATGAAGTAAGTGATAAAATGATGCTTCTGCTGCCAATTAAGACAAGGAGAATTGTATTCCTTTAGATTAATGGATGGGTAGGTTATATGAAATCACTTAGGGTGACAATGTAGAAGCATTCCTATATTGTCACCCTTAGTTTTGGTATCATTTGTAAGATTTTAGTCTATCAGAATTTTTTAAATCTCTACTTCGAGTTTATCAAAAACTTTTGCTTCATCATTAGAAAATGGATTGACATAGATGCTACTTTGTCAATTTTGTTGCCTCTGTTTTTCCCATCTGACAACCCTTCAAAAGGATTTTTTATAAGAAATGTTGCACAAAAAGCAACAAATGTTGCAGTCGTAGACAAAGGCGTCAAATGTACAATTAAATGCAGCATTTGTTATAGGTGTCGTAATTACGTTTATATACATTTCGAAAAATCAACAGAAAATGCAGAACAAGATGAAGAAGCCGATCATCTCATTTTGGATGAGAATCGCGATCGAGGCAGTACTGGTTTTATGTCTTACCGGTTTACTGGTTGCCATCATTCAATCCGCCTAAGATAGTATATAACTTTTCGTTAGGTGGAATTCAAATAATTGAAACTGATCTTTTAGAACTCAAGAACTATGATCTGTAAAAAACTGATGTTGGGAGTAGCACTCCTTTTGGCTGTCACTTTTGTAAATGCGCAGTCTACAGACAAGGTAGATGGTTATGCATTATGGTTTTCCAATACTGAGGTTGCCACGGCTGCTACTCATCCAACAGGGTTTTATCTGGAAGGAAAATCAGACACCAGAGCTATCATCACAGCGGAACTTCAGGATGGATTGTCAAACCTGTTTGGCACCGAAATAAAAAGACAGCGTAAGGTATCTAAAGGGATATTATTACTGATTACACCTCAGGACAAGCTGGCAGCAAACTATCTCAAGTCAGGAGAATTGGACAAGTTGGAAGAGGATGGTTTTCTCCTAAAAAAGGAGAATGGTATGATGGTCATTGCTGCCAATACGGAGATTGGGTTGCTGTATGGAACATTCCATTACCTGAGACTGCTACGCACAGGTGAGCAGTTTCCCGTAAGGTTAGAAGAAAGACCAAAATTTGACCGACGTATCCTGAACCATTGGGATAACCTGGATAGGACAGTAGAAAGGGGCTACGCAGGAAGATCGCTTTGGCAGTGGGATGAGCTTCCTTCTAAAGTTGACGAGAGATATCAGGAATATGCCAAAGCGAATGCATCTGTCGGTATCAATGGTACGGTACTTAACAATGTAAATGCGAACCCGATGATTCTGAGCGAGGAGTACCTGATAAAAGTAAAATCACTGGCTGATGTATTTCGTCCCTATGGACTTAAGGTTTACTTGTCCATCAATTTTTCTTCTCCAGCTCAGTTAGGAGGTTTGCCTACATCAGATCCTTTGGATGAGCAGGTGATCGAATGGTGGCAGCAGAAGGTCGCTGCTATCTATAAGGAAATTCCTGATTTTGGAGGCTTTCTCGTAAAAGCCAATTCAGAAGGGTTACCAGGTCCGCAGGATTTTGGCAGAACCCATGCCGAAGGCGCCAATATGCTGGCTGATGCGCTGGCTCCTTATCATGGGATTGTAATGTGGCGGGCATTTGTCTACAACCCGACAGAGGAAGATCGGGCAAAGCAAGCTTACAATGAGTTTTTGCCACTGGATGGACAGTTCAGGAAGAATGTAATCGTTCAGGTCAAAAACGGCCCAGTAGATTTTCAGCCACGCGAACCGTTCAGCCCACTTTTCGGTCGCATGCAAAATACTACACTGATGCCTGAACTTCAGGTTACACAGGAATACCTAGGCTTTTCAAATCACTTGGTTTACCTCGGAACGCTTTTCAAGGAATTTCTTGATGCAGATACTTATGCAAAAGGAAGAAATACACCGGTATCCTCCATTAGTGATGGAACGGTTTTCAAGGATTCCATTACAGCGATTGCTGGCGTTGCCAATATCGGCTCAGATCCTAATTGGTGTGGTCATCACTTTGCTCAATCAAATTGGTATGCCTACGGACGTTTGGCTTGGAACCATCAGTTGCCTGCACACAAAATTGCAGCAGAATGGCTGAAGCAGACTTTCACAACAGATCAGCAGTTTGTCAATGCAATGAGTAGGGTCATGATGGAGTCAAGGGAGGCTACAGTCAATTACATGACGCCATTAGGACTTCACCACCTGATGGGGTGGGGACATCATTACGGTCCAGAACCTTGGTGTGCAGTACCAGGTGCCAGACCAGACTGGATGCCATCCTATTATCACAAGGCAGATATCAATGGGATTGGTTTTAACCGCTCTAGTACAGGCAGCAATGCAACTGCCCAATATTTTGACCCACTTAAGTCCATGTATGACAATCCGCAGCTTTGTCCTGAAGAATACCTGTTGTGGTTCCACCATTTGCCTTGGGACTATACACTTCATAACGGAAAAACATTATGGACAGAACTCTGCTACCGCTATAGTGAAGGTGTGGATCAGGTAAAAGTCTTTCAGGATGTTTGGAGAACAATGAAAGGGAAAGTAGACGAACAGCGATATCAAGAGGTGGAATCCAAATTGGAAACCCAACTGAAAGAGGCTAGCTGGTGGCGGGATGCCTGCTTACTTTACTTCCAGACTTTTTCTCAACAACCAATTCCGTCAGAGTTGGCAAGACCTGTCCATCAGCTCGAAGATTTGAAGAAGCTCAAGTTTGATATGAAACATCATAACTAGACACATTTATCCTTAGACCAATACATATAAAAATTGCAAACATGAACCCTAAAACTGACACAAAATGAACCATGTGTATATGAAAATGAAAAAGGGAATTTTACTCCTGCTATTGCTATTTTGCTTTGATACCTTGTTGGCACAGGCAATCAAGGTGGCAGGTACAGTAACCGATGCACAGAATGAACCGCTCCCAGGCGTGAGCATTATTCTGGAAGGAACGAATCAGGGAACTACAACGGATGTGTTTGGCAAATACACCATTGAGGTACCTTCAGGCGCAAAACTGATTTTCAATTATATCGGCTATGTTACACAGCCGGTTAGTGTCAATAACAGGTCTGTGATTGACATTACCATGCAAGAGGATATTGCTCAACTCTCGGAAGTGGTCGTAGTTGGTTATGGCTCTATGGAGCGAACCAACGTAACGGGAGCCATTTCTTCCATCAAGGCTGAAGACATCAACAAAGTGCCAGTACCGAATGCCATTGAGGCGTTGAGAGGTCAGGTACCGGGTGTAAGGATTTCCCGAACGAGTGGTATGCCTGGTTCAGGTGTCAGCATGAAAATCCGTGGTACCAATTCACTGACGTCAGGCAATGATCCGCTGATCGTATTGGATGGGGTGCCATTGACGGGTGGTAACATGGCAGACATCAACCCGAACGATATTGAGACACTGAATGTACTCAAAGATGCGGCTGCAGCTTCCATCTACGGTGCCAGTGGTGCCAATGGGGTTATCCTGATTACAACCAAGAGAGGAAAGTCAGGCAAGCCAACGGTCTCAGTCAACTTCTCGACAGGTTTTACTCAGCTTTCGATGACGCCTGAGATGTTCAATGCTGATGAGTATGTACAGCTGAAACTGGATGCGGCGGCAGGAGCAGGCAATCCGAAAACGATCAACGAGGTATTGAATGACCCTGTAGAACGCCAAAACTACATTGACGGTAAGTCAATTGACTGGCATGAGCAATTGTTGCGTACGGGAAGTGTGACCAACGCAGGTGTAACTGTATCAGGCGGAAGTGAAAAGCTTACTTTCTACCTGAATAACAACCTGTACCGTGAAATTGGGGTAGTGCAGAATTCTGACTATACCCGCTACTCACTAAGATTGAATTCTGATTACAAGGCTGCTGATTTTCTGAAGATCGGTGCCAATCTCCAGATTTCAGCTTCAGATGCAGACGAGACAGGCAATACACTTGACCAGAATGGCAATGCAGATTTCAATGATTTTGTAGGCAATACACCGCTGGGTAGAACCCACGATGAAAACGGCGATCTGGTTCCGACTGTAAAAGGCGACCAGTTCCAGTACAACCCGCTTTTCAGGTATCAGGAATCGGATATCAGCAGACAGAATACCCGTGTGTTTATCAATCCTTATGTGGAAGTGGATATCGTAAAAGGGCTGAAGTACAGATTGAATGCTTTTGCTGAGGCGCGTGATGAGAAGTATAACAGGTTCCTTTCTACGGAATACAATGATGGTGCACCAAACTACTCAAGGATTCAGCTGAGCAGAAACATGACTTACCTGCTTGACAATATCCTGACGTACAGTACCACTCTTAATGAAAAGCACAACCTGAATGCGACAGCGGTATATGGTATGCAATTGAACAAATATTATAACCTGAATACGCAGGCAAGAAGTGCCGCAACGGATGAACTGGATTACAATGCGATTGGGAGTACATCATCTGAGACATCAACGTTGGCATACAGCCTGAATGACTGGTCAAAGGTCTATTTTGTTGGAAGGGCAGGCTACTCTTATGACGATCGTTATAACCTGACGCTTACCATGCGTGTGGATGGTTCTTCAAAATTTGGTGAGAATAACCGTTTCGGTACTTTCCCTTCAGTGGCGGGTGCATGGAATATCCACAATGAGTCGTTTCTGGAAGATTCTCCAGTTGATATGTTGAAGCTGCGTGCCAGCTACGGTATCATGGGTAATGACAATATTCCAAACTTCCGTTACATGTCATTGGCTCAGGCGGTAAGGTATTCGGATGCAAACGGTATCCATACAGGTTTCACTACCAGTACAGCCCCGAATGCTGACTTGCGTTGGGAAGAAAGCAACCAGTTCAACACCGGTATTGACTTTGGATTCCTCAATGGAAGAATTGGCGGTTCATTGGATTATTACAAGACACAGACAAAAGATTTGTTGCTGACCGAAAAACTGCCGATTACCTCCGGTTATGAGCAAGTGTTGAGCAACGTCGGTCGCACAGAAAACTGGGGTATTGACTTTGCACTGAAAGCGGATGTGATAGATGGACCTATCAAATGGAATGTGTCAGCCAACTGGTCAATGGACCGTAACAAGATTGTCAGCCTGAACCGTGCCAGCACAGATGACGAAGGCAACCCGATTGATGATACAGCCAACGGGTGGTTTATCGGTCAGCCAATAGGTGTGCTGTATGAATATGATTTCTTGGGAATCTATCAGGCAGGTGAAGAATCAACTGCGGCAGCCATGCACCCAACCATTGCCGGCTATGGACCTGGTGATCCTAAGATCAGGGATGTGAACGGTGACGGCGTAATCACAACGGATGACAGGACTTTCCTTGGCAGCTCCAATCCTAAGTGGTATGGTGGTCTCAACAATACAGTTTCCTATAAGGGATTTGAATTGTCAGTCCTGTTTGAGATGGTGCAGGGTGTCAAGAAGATCAATTACTATTATGGTTCTTTGACAGGCCGTGACAATACGATCAAGGTAGATTACTGGACACCGGAAAATCCATCAAACGAATTCCCGGAGCCGCATGAGACAGACAACTACTACTTTGCCAATGCGGTAAAGGTGAGAGATGCTTCTTTTATCTCCTTGCGTAACGTATCGCTGTCTTACAACCTGCCTCCAAGCATACTTGAGAAGATGCATTTGCAGAGTGTCAACCTGTACATGAGAGGCAACAACCTTCATTACTTTACTGATTACAAAGATTCTTACTCTCCGGAGGTGGATGCGTTCAACTTCCCGACAATGAAGTCGGTGACCTTCGGGACGAAAGTTGTTTTTTAATCCGTTAATGAAAAACCCTTATGAATACACTAAAAAAATATATAGCACTGTCGGTTCTGGCAGTAGGCATAGCAGGCTGTAATGATCAGCTTGACATTGCACCAAAAGATACCCTGACCACAGATGTTGCGCTTTCAACGCTTGAGGGATTGGAGAATTCGGTATGGGGCATATATGAAAGAGGCAGAAGCCCATACGAAAGCAATGACCTCTCCACTTACAAGGTATGTGGTACTGACCTTGTACAGGCAGGCACCCACCTTCCCGATCAGGCGATTGTGCAATCGTTCAACAACTACGATTTCCAGTTGAATCCTCAGAATACAGGAGTGAGGGATATATGGAACGCCAGTTATGTGGCGATCAACCGCTGCAATGTTATCCTGAAAAACATCGAGACGGTGGAAATCAATGAGAACAATGCAACGGAAGTAAACAGAAGGGAAGCGGTCAAAGGCATTGCTTATTTCTTTAGGGCTTACTTCCATTTGAACCTTGTACAGCGTTGGGATAACATTGTCCTGTCAACTGAGGCTAGCGAAGTGGTGGAATATGATGTGCAGCTGGCATCAAAGGATGATGTATATGCACAGATTGAAGTCGACCTGCTGGAGGCTATCGGGTTGTTGCCGGAAGCCATCAATGCTGCCGGAAGTGGCGCAGTGTCCAAGGCTGTGGCACGGCATGCACTTTCTAAGGCTTATTTGGATATGGGCGAATGGGCAAAAGCTGCCGAAATGGCTAACCTAGTGATAGAGGATGGGGCATATAGTCTTGAGCCATTGGATGTGATCTTTTCAGAAAATCATCAGGACAATAAGGAGGTCATCTTTGCATGGCAGTTTACCAGTGCAGACCGTGACCATCCACAACGAGTTGTGCAGCAGATGATTCCGCTTTACGACCGTATCACGGGTGTCATGAGAAGTTTTGAGTATGGTGGTCGTCCTTGGGCACGCCTTTTCCCTTCAGACTATATGTTAAGCCTGTATGAGCCTGAAGATAAAAGATTGCAGTCATGGTTTGTGACCACCCTTTATTTCAATGATCCGGATAATCTTCCGGCAGGGGTATCCTTGGGTGATCCTGTTTTACCGGAGTATGCTGTGGATGCACCAAGCGGAGGTATCAGACACTTGACGCCAACCTGTAACAAGTATTTCGAAACGGACGTTTTGGGCAGGGCATTGGGTGATGCAGAAGGATACAAGAACGTAATCGAGTACCGTTTGGCAGAAGCCTATCTGGTAGCTGCTGAAGCCATTATGAATGATCCATCTGCTTCAGCGAAGGCAGGAGGAAAATCGGCACTTGATTTTATCAATGTACTTAGGGAAAGAGCAGGTGTATCTGCATTCACCTCACTGAATCAGGATATGTTGCTGGAAGAACATGCCCGTGAGCTGTGCTATGAGGGACACAGATGGGGAATGCTGAAAAGGCTTGGATTACTAGTAGACCGTGCCAATGAGTACAATACACCAGGTGCAGCAGGCAATGTGTTGCCTAAACATGTCAGATGGCCTATCCCGCAGGATTTTGTTGACCTGACTCAAGTGACTCAGAATGCAGATTATAACTAGGATAAAAAGACTAAGACCATGAAAAGATATAATATAATGATGCTCGTGGCTTTCCTGATGCTGTTTATGCTGGTGAGCTGTGAGGAAGATGTGACTGATAATGTAGGTCAGATTTCGGAAGTGATGCCAAGCGAGGCCTATCCGAGGGAAAGTATCGTGCTGAAAGGGTCCAATTTCGGAGATGTACAATATGTATTCTTCAGGGAACTTTCGGTGGAGTTTACCAACTCAGGCAACGAGATAAAGTTTGACATTCCTCACGGCTCCGTTTCCGGTGAAGGCAAGATTACGTTGGCTTATATGAATAACCTGAGGGTGACGGCTTCAGTACTGGTGAAACCTAGTGCCGACCCGATCTTTACCTCGATCACCTCAACAGCAGCCATGCCAGGCAGTAATGTAACGATTACAGGTTCGTCTTTGGGACAGGCTACAGAAGTCTCCATTAATGGGACAGCAGCCAGCATTGTTTCCAATAGCGATACAGAACTTACATTCTCGGTTCCTTCAGGTGTCACAGATTCAAAAGGTCAAATCAAGGTGGTGACCGTGGCAGGTGAAAACACAACCGAATACACTTTTTATGTAGGCAAGGAAGTGCTGGTGGATGATTTTGATGGAAACGGTTTTGGTGGCTGGGGAAGTATGGGTGGTGCAGTGGATACGGAAGTTTCAGGTATCCAGAATGCAAGCCCAACGCCAATCAGCGGTAACTTCTTCAAGATGGTAGGTGCAGCAGGTAGCTGGGGAGGATCCCAGATTGAGGCGACTGGAGGTTTTGGACTGACAGCAGCCAAAGAAAATATCTTGCTGGTTGTTGATGTGAACAACAATGGCACAGAATGCAACTACAGGTTCAATGTACAGGACAACAAGGCTAATTTCTGGAGTTCATACCAAGGCGTATATAATGGCTGGACAACATTGGAAATACCACTGACAGAATTCGGTTGGCAATACAATGGGGACGGCTCAACTCAAAGCGTGAACGGGCAGGCAGTTGACCCGACTATCTTGAATGTGGTGAAGGTACAGTGGGGTTCGCCGGTAGTTGAAGGAGGGGAAATCAGCTTTGACAATGTCCGCTTCATCGAGCTGGCAAACTAGGCCTAAGCTTCTGTAACATACATTTTTCTGCAAATAAAAAGGCACTGGTATTTGTGCCGGTGCCTTTAATTGATTGAGATATGATGAACTTTAAAACGGAACCATTTTTTAGGAGAATACTTTGGATTGGCGTGTTGCTAAGTCTGATGGCTTGCCAGAATGAGGGAGATGGAACTGAAAAGGAAGAGGTAAAGGAGCCACAATATCCAACCTTCTCAATAGATCCCGCAACAACCTATCAGGAGATGGTAGGGTTTGGTGGTGCGCTTACCTGGTACAGCAGCAGGGTGGCAAGTAGCCCAAAAAGTGAGGAGATATACCAACTGATGTTTGAAGACTTGGGAATGGATATCCTGAGACTGAAAAACTGGTACTATCCGGCAGACTACCCGAACAACAAGTCAACAGATGAAATGCTGACTTCTGGAGATAAGGAGATGTTTGAGGCAACACAGGAATTTTATGCGAAAGCAAAATCCTATAATCCGGATATCGAAATCCTGCTATGCTCTTGGGGACCTCCTGCGGCATTGAAAAACAATAACAATTTGAGAGAAGGCTTCCTGAAGAAAGACGAGGAAGGTAACTATATGTACGATGCTTTTGCCCAGTATTGGGTGGATGTATTGGATCACTACAACTTTACACCTGAATATATCAGTATTCAGAATGAGCCTTCGTATGTCAATGCCAACTGGACTACTTGTATGTGGGGTGCAACAGAAGCAACAGGATTGCCAGGGTACGACAAGGCATTTGATCAGGTATATGACCGGATCAAGGATCGTCCCAATGCACCATTGATGGTAGGTCCAGAATCAGAAAATGTACAAGCGTTTAGCACTTTTGCCCTAGTTGCCAAGTCGAGAGAATCGTGTAGTGTTTATGGTTATCACCCATACAATTTTTCAAAGGATACCCCGATCAGTTCGATTACCCCATTCCTGAAATCAATGGCACAGGACTTTGGAGACAAACCTAATTTTATGACTGAATATTCCGGCATGTCTTGGTTTCAGACAGCTAGGTTTATGCAGCAGACCTTACAATATGCCAATACCTCTGCTTACCTGTATTGGGAACTGGTATGGGGAGATGTCACAACCAAAGACAAGGCAATGATTTATGTGGATGGAGCCGGAGGATATATGGTAAACTCATTCTACTACCTGATCAAGCACTTCTCCAAACACATTGACAAGGGATATAAAAGGGTGGAAGTTTCGTCTGTTCTGCCACTGGTGGAAGTTACGGGATACCTTAATCCTGCCGGAGATAAGTTAACCCTGATTGCAGTCAATGCAGATGCACGGAATCTGGATTACAAGTTTGAGGTAGAAGGAATGGAGATCGCCAATATCAGTGGCTACCAGACTGTAGGAGATTCCTTTTATCAGGAATTGGAAGGGGTAGAGACAGACAAGCCAGTTAGGCTTCCTGCCGAATCAATCTCCACTTTTGTACTCGAACTCAAATAGGAATAGGTGCAGAATAATTCAACCAGTTTAAAAACACCATCAACCGAAAGGCTTTGGTGATCAGAAATTAAAGTAACAAGAAAATTAACCTGAAATCATGGCTACAACATCCAATAAGGTCTCGCTCTCTGAGAAAATAGGATACAGTCTGGGAGACTGCTCCGTAAACTTCGTCTTTCAAATCATGCTGGTCTTTCAGCTGGGATTTTATACAGATGTGTTTGGCATCACTGCCACGGCTGCCGGAACCATCCTGCTGCTGGCAAGGGTAATAGATGCCTTTGTTGACCCTGTTGTGGGCATCCTGTCGGACAGAACCAATACAAAATGGGGAAAATACCGTCCGTGGATTTTGTGGACAGCCATTCCATTTGGCTTGTTCTTTTTTCTGGCGTTTACAACGCCCGATCTGGACGAAAGATCAAAAATCATCTATGCAGGCATCACCTATACTTTGCTGATGACGCTCTATTCCTTTAACAATACCCCTTATGCGGCTTTGCATGGTGTAATGTCAAGTGACATCAAGGAGCGTACTAGCATCGGTTCGGTAAGGTTTGTATTTGCCATGATTGCGGCATTTCTGGTACAGGGATTCACCTTGCCATTGGTTTCCAAGCTGGGGCAGGGAGATGATGCCAAAGGTTGGTCGATGGCGATAGGTGTACTGGCGTTGATATCCATTGTGTTTTTTGTGGTCACCTTCCTGACCACTAAGGAGCGAATTACTCCTCCAAAATCACAGCAGACATCAGTGAAGCAGGATTTGAATGACATTCTCAAGAACGGACCTTGGAAAGCCATGTTTGTGGTGACACTTTTTATCTTCACAACGCTTTCGCTTTGGGGTGGAGGCACATATTACTTCTTCAATTACTATATTGATCCAGATGCCATTTTTGTATTCCTCCAGCAATTCAATCTGGTGGAAACAGCTGCCGGAACCTCAAGCCTCTGGAATCAGTTGCTGGATACTTTGGGACTTATTGCCTTGCAGGACAGAAGCAATGCATTCAGTGTTGGATTCAGCTTTTTCAATATGGTGGGGCAGTTTGTAACCATTATTGGCGTACTGACACTTTCAGCACCTTTAGCGGCAAGGTTTGGCAAGAAGAATGTCTTTGTGGTTTGCCTCTTTATGACGGCTATTTTTACAGGACTTTTCTTTGTGGTGCCGAGTGACAATGTAGGATTGGCTTTTACTTTCAATATCCTGAAAAGTTTGTTCTATGCGCCAACCATTCCATTGTTGTGGGCAATGATGGGCGATGTGGCAGACTATTCAGAATGGAAGAATAACCGCAGGGCAACAGGATTTGTGTTTGCCGGAGTAGTATTTGCCCTGAAGGCAGGACTTGGATTGGGAGGTGCGCTATGTGGTTGGGTTGTATCCATCTTCGGTTATGTGCCAAATGCAGTGCAGTCAACGGAAGCGATTCTGGGTATAAGGTTGGCTGCGAGTATTATTCCTGCCATTACTTTTATGGTGAGTGTGATAGCACTTCTGTTCTATGTTATTACTAAGGAAATGAACATCAACATGCAGGCAGAACTGGCTGAAAGAAGGGAGAAGGAACTGCCATTGGAGGTGATGGATACGGCGGTGTAAGCGAAAATTGTTTGAATCAAAATCTGGTTTTAAAATGAATAAGGATAAATCACTGAAAAGCTTAAGGGTACTTTTGATGTTGCTGCTGGTAGGTTGCGCTCAGCCACAGCATGATTCAGAAGTGCCTCTTAAGGAAGTGTTCAAGGAAAAGTTTTTGGTCGGAGCCGCATTGAATGCTGATCAGACCAACGGGCAACAACCTGCTGAACTGGCGCTGGTAAAGAGAGAGTTCAATACCATTGTAGCTGAAAACTGTATGAAAATGGAGTCACTTCAGCCCGAGCAAGGGGTGTTTGATTTCAAGGATGCAGACAACTTTGTCAGGTTCGGGGAAGAAAATGGGATGTTTATCGTAGGGCATACCCTGGTATGGCACTCTCAGGCACCTGATTGGCTGTTTGTGGATGAAGCGGGGAATGATGTGTCTCGTGATACGTTGGTTGCCCGCATGAGAAATCATATACATACTGTCGTTAGCCGATATAAAGGAAGAGTACATGCATGGGATGTGGTCAATGAGGCAATTGGTGATCAGGAGACTTTACGTCGAAGCAAGTGGCAGCAGATTATTGGCGATGATTATATCCAATTGGCATTTCAGTTTGCAAATGAGGCAGATCCTGACGCAGAACTATATTACAACGATTACTCCATGTTGAACCCGCATCGCCGTGAGTCAGGCATTCAGGTTATTCAGAGCCTGAAAGAAAAAGGTATCCGGATAGATGGCATCGGTATGCAGGCTCATTATGGACTGGATTATCTGGACCTGAATGAGTTTGAAGAGAGTGTGGTAAAGTTTGCGGAACAGGACGTAAAAGTCATGCTGACAGAACTGGACATTACAGTATTGCCATTCCCGACAAAGGAGATGTCTGCTGAGATTTCCCAGAACTATGAATTGAAAGCTACCCTTAACCCGTACAACGAAACATTGCCTGACTCAGTGGGGACCAAGCTGGCAATCGCCTATCAGGGATTGTTTGAGGTGTTGCTGAAACATCAGGATAAGATCGGGAGGGTTACTTTCTGGGGTGTAAATGATGGACAGTCGTGGCGTAACAACTGGCCAGTAAAAGGGAGAAAAGATTACCCGTTGCTTTTTGATAGGGACAATGCTCCCAAAAAGGCATTTCAGTCAGTAGTCTCGCTGGTAAAGGAATAACGGATAATAAAGTAAAAATGATAGGGAGACGAGTAGCAGTAAGCGAGGGAGGTAACTCCTCTATCTTTAATAATTTGATGATGGAAACAACAATCAAACATCCAAGACACTTGGTGAAACATATATTTACGGCAGACCCATCTGCCCATGTATTCAATGGTAAAATCTATATCTATCCTTCACATGATATTGAGTCAGGCATTCCTGAAAATGACAACGGCGACCATTTCAATATGCAGGATTACCATGTGTTTTCAATGGATAGCATTGACGGAGAGGTGACAGATCATGGCGTAGTACTGGCATTGGATGACGTTCCTTGGGCAGGCAGGCAGATGTGGGCACCTGATGCGGCTGAAAAGGATGGGAAGTACTACCTGTATTTCCCGATGAAGGACAAGAATGACATCTTTCGGATTGGTGTGGCGGTAAGTGATAAGCCTGAAGGGCCATTTGTTCCTCAACCCCGTCCAATGGATGGCAGCTACAGCATTGACCCTGCGGTATTGCAGGACAATAAGGGAGACTACTATATGTATTTTGGCGGAATCTGGGGTGGTCAGTTACAGCGCTACCGCAACAACAAGGCGATTGAAGTGGGACATGAACCAGCAGACCATGAACCTGCCCTATGTGCCAAGGTGGTGAAGCTTGCTGAAGATATGCTTGAATTTGAGGAAGAACCAAGGGATGTAATTATTCTGGATGAAAATGGAGAGCCATTGAAAGCCGGAGACCATGACCGCAGGTATTTTGAAGGGCCTTGGATGCACAAGTACAATGGCAAGTACTACTTTTCGTATTCGACAGGAAATACCCATCAGATTTGCTATGCCATTGGTGATTCACCATATGGTCCATTCCAGTACAAGGGTGTGATCCTGACGCCTGTTGTCGGGTGGACGACACACCATTCAATCTGTGAGTTTAATGGTAAATGGTACCTGTTCTATCATGACAGCAAGCCTTCTGGCGGAAAAACATGGCTCAGAAGTATCAAGGTAATTGAACTGAACTACAATGAGGATGGCACCATCCAGACCATTGATGGGAGTGTATAAATAAAATGAAGGGGTGAGGTTTGCAGATCAGGCCTCACCTTTTTTATAGAAGACCCAAAACCATGAACAACTCAAACAACCTTTTCAATTTCATATTCAGCTTTTTGCTTTTGGCATTGATTTCTTCCTGTTCTTCGCATTATGCAGAGCATATCAAGGAAGGAAAAGCTTATTACAGGTATTTTAAGTATGATGGTCACGATACTTTTTACGATCAGCATCCTATTGATAAAAGCAAGCAGTTTTACAATCCCATCTTACCGGGGTTCTATCCTGATCCTAGTATTTGCCAAAGAGGTGAGGATTATTTTTTGGTGACATCGACCTTTTCTTTCTTTCCGGGAATTCCGATTTACCACAGTAGAGACTTGGTAAACTGGAAATTGGTTGGACATGTACTGGAACGTCCTTCACAGTATATGAATAGAGATCAGCCCATTTCATATGGCATTTTTGCACCTGCATTGTCCTATAATCCAAAAAATGAGACATTCTATCTGACGACCACATTTGTAGGTGGAGGGGGTAATTTTATCGTAACAGCCAAAGACCCAGCTGGCGATTGGAGTGACCCGGTTTGGATACCTGAAGTGGAAGGAATAGACCCTTCACTATTCTTCGATGATGATGGTAAAGCCTACCTTGTCAACAATGGAGAACCTGAGGGAAAAGCGGAGTACAGTGGCCATAGAGCCATTTGGATTCAGGAATTTGATGTAGAAAATCAGAAAATGATCGGGCCTAGAAAAGTGCTGATCAATGGTGGCCATGACTTTTCTACCAAACCAATCTGGATTGAAGGCCCACACATTTATAAAATCAAGGATTACTATTTTCTGATGGCGGCTGAAGGTGGGACGTCTATTAACCATACTGAAGTGATATTCAGAAGTAAGAATGTCTTCGGACCTTATGAGCGAAACCCGAATAACCCAATCCTGACACAAAAGAACCTGCCTGAAGAGCGAGATTATCCGATTACGAATGCTGGCCATGCAGACCTGTTTCAGGATAAGGCTGGCAACTGGTATTCCATTTTTCTGGCATGCCGACCATACAGGAAAGGCAATATCTTTAATATCGGCAGGGAAACTTTTATCCATCCCGTAACTTGGGAGAAGGACTGGCCAACCATTCTGGAGTCAGGAAAAACCATTCCGATGGTTTTGGATTTACCCGAAGGCGTTACAAAGTCTGAGGACAAAGCATGGATGCCTGCTGGTAATTTCTCTTATACGGATGATTTCAAATCAGATAGCCTTGCTATGGAGTGGATGTTTTTAAGGACACCAACAGAAACAGAGTGGTACACATTGAACAGGGTAGAAGGTGGTATCTGGCTTGATCCGCAGCCTACTAATCTGCGGGAAATGAAACACACGGCTTTTTTGGGCAGGAGACAGCAACATCACGATTTCACGCTGGAAACTGCCATCCGATTTGTCCCGATGAGTGAGCAAGATTTTGCAGGCATCTCGCTGTTTCAGCGTGAGTCACACTACCTGAATTTAGGGTTAACCAAGGATGGAACGAAAACCATATTGGCACTTTGCAAATCGCAACAAGGAGAGGATGGGCTTATGGAAGAGAAGCTGGCTTCTGTAGCATTGCCAATTTATGATGAGGAAGTGAAACTGAAAGTACAATGTGAGAATGGCATTTTTTCATTCCTTTATCAGCTGGAGAATGAAGACTGGAAAACCCTTAAAACCGGTATAGATGCCGCTTACCTCAGCACGGCTGAAGCAGGTGGTTTTATTGGAACTGTCATGGCACTTTACACAACACATAATAACTGATACCAATATGAAAAAAATCGTACTCAGCATCTGGTTGCTTAGCATAGGATGGACGGCTTTTGCCATTGGAGACCCGAAAAGCGACCCTAAAGACAGGCCTTGGCTGGATACTTCTCTTTCTGTAAAGGAAAGGGCAAGTTTGCTGGTGGCAGAAATGACCTTGGAAGAGAAGGTCTCCCAGATGGTCAACAGTGCAACAGGAATAGAAAGGTTAGGAGTGCCTGAATATGACTGGTGGAATGAGTGCCTCCATGGCGTAGCCCGTAATGGAAAAGCAACGGTTTTTCCTCAGGCAATTGGGTTGGCGGCAACCTTTGACGAAAACTTGATTCATCAGGTTGCGGATGCAATTGGGAAGGAAGCCCGTGCCAAGTATAACATGGCACAAGTCATCGGGAACAGGTCCAAGTATTCCGGACTGACTTTCTGGACACCCAATGTCAATATTTTCCGTGACCCGAGATGGGGCAGAGGACAGGAAACCTATGGGGAGGATCCGTTTCTGACTGGAAGAATCGGGGTCAATTTTGTAAAAGGCTTACAGGGAAACAACCCCAATTACTTGCAGGCTGCAGCTTGTGCCAAACATTTTGCAGTACATTCAGGACCGGAAGCCTTGCGCCATGAGTTCAATGCGGTGGTTAGCAAACAGGATTTGTATGAAACATACCTGCCAGCTTTTAAGGCTTTGGTAACGGAAGCCCATGTGGAGTCTGTGATGGGCGCTTACAATCGGGTGTTAGATGATCCGGCTTGTGGCAGTGAATTCCTGTTGAAGGAAATCCTGCGTGACAGCTGGCAATTTGATGGACATATCGTGTCGGACTGTGGTGCCTTGGAAGATTTTTACAAGTACCATAAGGTGACTGATTCACCTGCCAAGGCAGCAGCAATGGCGCTTAAAGCGGGATTGAACCTTAACTGCGGCAATGTTTACCTGCATCTGGTAGATGCCGTAAAGCAGGGACTGGTCACGGAAGAAATGATCGATGAGCGGCTAAGCAAGCTTTATGCAACCCGCTTCAAGTTAGGCATGTTCGATGAGCAGCACCAGAATCCATATAACAGTATTGATGTATCTGTAGTGGAAAGCGAAGCCCATCAGGAACTGGCCTATCAGTCAGCTTTGAAATCAATGGTGCTTTTGAAGAACAAGAACAATGTCCTTCCATTGAGTCCAAATATCAGAAACCTGTATGTGGTGGGACCGAATGCCTCCAACTCAGAAGTACTGATGGGAAATTATTATGGGCTTTCTTCCAATACGGTGACTATTCTGGATGGTATCGTAGCCAATACCAGTGCAGGTACCACCATCAATTATCGACAAGGTATTTTGCTTGATCGCCCAAATGTCAACCCGATTGACTGGACTACAGGAGGAGTGAAAGCAAGTGATGCTTGTATTGCGGTATTGGGAATCTCTCCACTAATGGAAGGAGAGGAAGGTGCTGCCATTGCTTCAGCTGCGAAGGGAGACAGGCCTGACTTGTCATTGCCAGAGAATCAGATTGAATTCCTGAAAAAACTGAGACAGAACGATGAGACCAAACCCCTAATTGTAATCCTGACAGGAGGAAGCCCAATCATAGCGCCAGAAGTGTTTGAGTTGGCTGACGCTGTATTGTTTGCTTGGTATCCCGGACAGGCAGGAGGCAAAGCGGTGGGAGACCTGATCTTCGGAAAGGCAAGCCCTTCAGGAAAGTTGCCAATTACTTTTCCGAAATCAATGGATCAGCTGCCTGCTTATGAGGATTACAATATGAAAGGACGTACTTATCGCTATATGGAAGAGACGCCACAGTTTCCGTTCGGTTATGGATTGACCTACTCAAAATTTGAGATAGGTAAGCTTAATTTTAGCAAGGACAAAATCAAGAAAGAGGAAACACTGAAGGTTACGGCAATGGTCACCAACACTGGAGGAAAGGATGCTGAAAATGTGCTACAGTTGTATTTGTCTGGCTACAATGTCCAGTTTGAGGCACCCCATTATTCACTGAAAGGCTTCCAACGGGTAACCTTGAAGGCAGGAGAAAGCAAGGAAGTGACTTTCATTGTAACACCTGAAGCAAGGGAAATATTTGATACGGAAGGGGTGGCAACCCAGCCGAAAGGAAAGATGACGGTTACAGTATCCGATGCCGCACCATTGTTGGAGGCTGGCAGAATGAATGAGATTTCAGTTCAGCAAAAATCAATTACAATCAGATGATAAAGAAAAGTATCAGAATATTGATCACACTGCTGCTGATAAGTCTGTCGGCAGTTGGACAGGTGAGGTTACCCAAACTTATTTCAGATGGAATGGTCTTGCAGCGGGATACCAAGGTAAAGGTATGGGGTTGGGCAAGTCCAAAGGAAAAGGTTACCGTTCAGTTTAAGGGAAAGGTTTACCGGACCAAAGCCGATCAGCAAGGAAATTGGACTATCACATTACCAAAAATGGAACATGGAGGACCTTACACGATGAAGGTCAATGACCTTGTGATCAAGGATATCCTGATTGGCGATGTATGGGTTTGTTCAGGACAATCGAATATGGAGCTTCCAATGAGAAGGGTGGCCTGGATTTATGAAAAGGAAATCGCTGAGTGTGAAAATGATATGATTCGTGAGTTTCAGGTGCCGAAGGAGTATGATTTTCATGTTCCGAAAACCGACTTGAGCGCGGGTAGCTGGAAGAAATCCAATCAGGAAAATATCGCTGAGTTTTCTGCTGTTGCCTACTTCTTTGCCAAGGAAATCAATGGGAAATATGGTGTGCCTGTAGGCATCATCAATGCCAGTCTTGGAGGATCACCTGTAGAGTCATGGCTAAGTGAAGAAGCATTGAAACCATTCCCTGTTGCCTATCAGGAAATGCAAAAATTCAAGAGTGATGAGCTGATTAAAGAGATTCAACAGTCAGACAAGGAAATGTATGCCAACTGGTTTGCTGCGCTGTATGCCAAGGATCAGGCCTATCAGCATCCTGACAGCATCTGGTCTCAGCCATTTGTTTCCACTGCAGACTGGAAGGAAATGGAAGTGCCACATTACTGGTCAACCACGGACTTGAAAGAAGTAAATGGTGCTGTCTGGTTCAAAAAGGATTTTCACCTCAACAACGCAAAGGGGGAAGCCAAACTGATTTTGGGCAGCATCGTGGATGCAGACTCTGTTTTTATTAATGGCACTTTTGTCGGTACGACTAGTTACCAGTATCCACCACGCCGTTATACGATTCCTGAGGGCGTATTGAAATCAGGCAATAACAATATCACTGTACATGTGATCAACCGACAGTTTGAAGGTGGGTTTGTACCGGATAAGGAATACAGTATTCAACTGGACAATGAAACAGTCAGTCTTGAGGGAATTTGGAAGTACAAGGTGGGGGTTGTAGTTCCAGCATTGGGGAATCCGACCTTTATCCAATGGCAGCCGGGAGGTTTGTACAACGGGATGATTGCACCATTGCACAATTATACCATCAGTGGTGTACTTTGGTATCAGGGTGAGTCAAATACCGGAAAGCCGAATGTTTATCAAGAGCGTTTCGCAGCCATGATTGGAGATTGGAGGAAGCATTGGCAGCAAGACGATTTCCCATTCCTGTATGTACAGCTGGCTAATTTTTTACCTGAAAAGGAAATGCCATCGGAAAGCAACTGGGCAAGGCTCCGCGATGAGCAACGGAAGACCATGGCTGTTGACAATACGGGTATGGCAGTCATTATTGATATTGGGGAATGGAACGATATTCATCCATTGAATAAGAAAGAGGTGGGGCATCGCTTGAGTCTATGGGCACAGCAATTGGCTTATAAGGATAAGGCAGTGACAGCATCTGGTCCACTTTACAAGGAGATGGAGATTCAGGATGAAACGGTAATCCTTTCTTTCTTATCCATCGGTGATGGGTTAGTGGCAAAGGATGGACAGCCGCTAAGAGGGTTCACGATTGCTGGATCAGACAGGCAATTTGTCAAGGCTGAAGCCCGAATCGAAGATGGAAAGGTTATCGTCTGGCACAAGGATTTACCCCATCCTGTTGCTGTGCGGTATGCATGGGCAGACAACCCTGGAGCAGTGAACTTCTATAACAAGGCAGGACTGCCAGCTTCACCTTTTAGAACGGATAATTGGGACGGAAAAGAGAACTGATATTAAAACCTGGAAATAGATGAATATACTGCAAAGGATACTGACAGTTGCAGCATGCCTGTTTTTGTATGGGCTTACTGCATTTTCACAGGGAACAATTCCCCATCTGCAAAAAAATGGGGAGATGGTGCAGCTGATAGTCCACGATCAGCCATTCCTGATCAGGGGTGGTGAATTGGGTAACTCTTCAGCCACCAATATGAAATATATGGAGACCATCTGGCCCAAGCTGAAAACCATGAACCTGAACACGGTATTGGCTCCGGTATTTTGGGAATTGATTGAAAAGGAGGAGGGCAAGTTTGATTTCAAATTGTTGGATGACCTGATCCTCAATGCGAGAGACAATGATATGAAATTGGTATTGCTGTGGTTTGCCTCATGGAAAAACAGCATGTCAAGCCATGCGCCTGCGTGGGTAAAGACGAACCAGAAAAGGTTTCCAAGGGTAAAGGATGATCAGGGAAAAAGCCATGAGATCCTAAGTTCTTTCAGTGAGGAAAACCTGAAGGCAGACCTGAAAGCGTTTACCGCCCTGATGGAACACCTGAAAGCCTTTGATGGGAATGAACATACCGTGATTATGGTGCAGGTGGAAAATGAGATCGGAATGCTGCCGACAGCTAGGGATTACCATCATCTGGCTAATGAGCATTTCAATAAGGAAGTGCCTAAGGAACTGATCCGTTATATGCAAAAGAACAAGGACAGTTTGGTGCCGGAGTTTTATCAGGTTTGGAAAGAGAATGGGCTGAAGACGTCAGGAAGCTGGGAACAGGTTTTTGGTAAGGGAACCCATACAGATGAAATCTTTATGGCTTACTATTATGCAGCATTCACGGACAAGCTAGTTGAAGCTGGTAAGACAATCTACCCACTGCCCATGTTTGTCAATGCAGCCCTGAACCGTCCGGGAAGGGAACCAGGTAAAGGGTATCCGAGTGCAGGGCCATTGCCGCACCTGATGGATGTATGGAAAGTAGGAGGTTCGAAAATTGATTTCCTTGCTCCAGACTTTTACAATCCACGATTCAAGCACTGGAATGACCTCTATACCCGTCAGCATGATCCATTGTTTATTCCTGAACACCGTTTTGATGAGACCGTAGGACCAAAAGCACTATATGCAATGGGACATTACAGGGCATTAGGTTTTTCCCCGTTTTCTATTGAGTCGACGGATGATCCTGCTAATGAAAAACTGGGTAAAGCCTATGAGCTGGTTACACAGTTACAGCCTTTGCTTACAAAGCAGCAGGGAAATGTACAGGTAGAGGCTGTACTTTTTGATAAGATTGATCAGGATACAGTAATTGAAATGGGAGGACATATTCTGACTTGTAAGCATGATTATACTTTGGGTTGGTCGCCCAATGCCCAAGATAAGGAATGGGAAATGGGTAGTGCCATCATTGTCAGTACAGGTGAAGGAGAATATTTTGTGGCAGGGACAGGGGTAGTGATCACATTCCAGTCAGCCAGAGACAAATCGGTCAATACAGGAATTCTAAGTGTGGATGAAGGGGAATTTGTTGATGGGGAATGGCAACCATCCAGAAGGTTGAATGGAGACCAGACCCATCAGGGAAGGCATCTGAGAATCCCGATGGGTGAATATGGCATCCAAAGAATTGAACTGTATTCGTACCAGTAAAATAGAGACCAGATCAATGAAGCTAGTCAAGACACTAAGGTGGTTCGGGCAGAAAGACCCGATCACCTTACAGGAAATCAGGCAGACAGGGGCAACTGGTATCGTGACAGCATTGCACCATATACCTAATGGGGAAGTCTGGCATGTAGAGGAAATTCTGAAAACAAAATATGTGATAGAGGAGCAGGGTTTGTCATGGGAAGTGGTGGAAAGCTTACCCGTTCATGAAGAGATCAAAAAAGGGGGAGCTGACCGTGACAGATTGATTGAAAACTATCAGCAGAGTATTCGGAATCTGGGTAAATGTGGCATTCAGACGATTTGTTACAATTTTATGCCTGTATTGGATTGGGCTAGAACCAATTTGCATTACAGACTATCTGATGGAGCCGAGGCAATGTATTTTGATAGAACCCTGTTTGCAGCATTTGACCTTTATATTCTGAAAAGACCTGACGCTGAACTGGATTATTCGATGGAAGAGCAGGAAACTGCAACAAAAGTATTCCTGAACTTTACACCTGAACAGGCTGATGAATTGACTTACAATATCATTGTCAAGACACAGTCATTTATTGATGGGGCAGTAGGAGAAGGGGAGAAAGATCCGAAAGGTATCTTCCTGAGATTGTTGAGCGAATATGAAAATATAGACAGGGAACAGTTGAGGAAAAACTTTGCTTATTTCCTCAAAGCCGTGATTCCAGTTGCAGAAGAAAGTGGGGTAAGGCTGGCGGTACATCCTGACGATCCACCGTTTCCATTATTGGGTTTGCCACGGATTGTCAGTATAGGAGAAGACTTCAGATGGCTAGCCGAAACGTGTCCTTCACTGAACAATGGTATTACATTTTGTACGGGTTCATTGGGTGCAAGGAAAGATAATGACATCGTATCCCTGTTCAGGGAATTTGGCGAGCGGGTACATTTTCTTCACCTGAGAAATACCATGGTGCTTGAAAATGGGGATTTTTATGAGGCAGCACATCTGGAAGGAGGTACGGACATGGCACAGGTAATGGAAGCAATTGTACAGGAACAAATGAACCGATCTGAGGCAGGGCGCACAGACATCAATATCCCGATGAGACCTGACCATGGGCATAAGCTGTTGGGTGATTTCAACAGGGAGGCTAATCCCGGATATCCCCTGATCGGTAGAATGAGAGGTCTGGCAGAGCTATCAGGATTGGAAATGGGGATCAGGCACAGGCTTGCTGTTGACAGTATAACTTGAAAAGTAATTATCTTGCCGCAGTTTGGCGAGATGAAAAGAAAAATCCTTATGCATAGATTAGATATAAATTTCAAATACCTGTTACTGACCTTTTGGCTAACCTGTTCAGTGAGTGTTGCGATAGGACAACAACCAACTTCCAAGATAAGGTTAAATCAGTTGGGCTACTATCCAACTGCTCCCAAGAAGGCGGTAGTTAATGGCGCTGAAAGCAAAAGCTTTTATATTTTGACTCCTGATCTGGCTGATACCTTATACACTGGCAAGTTAGGAAAGGCAGAACATACAACGTATTCAAAGGCCCCAATTCAGTTGGTGGACTTTTCAGCATTCAGTCAGGTGGGAGAGTTTGTATTGTCTGTACCTGAAGCAGGTGTTTCTTATCCATTTCATATCGATGAGACTGTTTTTGAGGATGCAGGAATTGCTTCCTTGAGAGCATTTTATTATCAGCGTGCATCTGTAGCACTTGACCAGCAATATGCAGGCAAATGGTATAGGAAGGCAGGGCATCCGGATGATAAGGTGTTGGTACATGCTTCGGCAGCCAGCCAGTCTAGGCCTGAAGGAACACAAATTGTTGCCACTGGTGGATGGTATGATGCAGGTGATTATAACAAGTATATCGTCAATAGTGGCATTACAATGGGGACATTGTTATCTATATATGAGGACTATCCTGAATATTTTAAACAGCTGAACAGCCAGATTCCTGAGAGTGGAAATGAGATTCCAGACCTGTTGGATGAAGTGCTTTGGAATTTACGTTGGATGCTAACCATGCAAGATTTGGATGGAGGCGTTTACCATAAGCTCACGACACCTTCTTTTGAAGGAATGGATACACGTCCTGATCTTGCTGTACAATCTCGATACGTAGTCCAGAAAACAACTGCAGCTGCCTTGGATTTTGTCGCGGTAATGGCTCAGGCTTCAAGGATATTCAAGGCTTATAACATGCAATTGCCAGAGTTGTCGGAGACTTGTCTGATAGCCGCAGAAAAAGCATGGAAATGGGCTTTGGCACATCCTTCTGAATATTATGAGCAAGATGAGCTAAACCGACGGTTTGACCCTGATATCACAACAGGCGCTTATGGTGACCGACAATTGGAGGATGAGTTTATCTGGGCGGCTTCAGAGTTGTGGGTTACGACCTCAAAAGCAACATATGGTGAATACCTTATAGGTAAAATAGAGGAAAAGTCTGTATTGCCTTCTTGGGGACAGGTAGCCATGTTGGGTTACTATTCCATGCTTCGGAATGAGCATGCACTGGATAATCCTACCATGCTGAAAAAGGTAAGGAAGTTGGTTGTTGATTTTGCTGATGAGTTGGTACAACAGGGAAACTCGAATCCTTATCAGGTTGTAATGGGAGGTTCAGTAAAAGATTTTGAGTGGGGAAGCAATGCTGTAGCGGCCAACCAAGGTATCGCTTTGATTCAGGCTTACCATCTGACAAATGAACTAAAGTATCTGGAGCTGGCCTTGGCAAATCTGGATTACCTGTTGGGAAGAAATGCAACAGGGTATTCGTTCCTGACCGGATTTGGAAGTCAATCCCCAATGAATCCTCATCATAGATTATCAGTTTCGGATCAGGTAGATGCTCCTGTTCCCGGACTGCTGGTCGGTGGACCAAACCCAGGAAAACAGGATAATTGCCAATACCCATCTGACTATCCTGATGAAGCTTATGTAGATGTTGTTGCTTCTTATGCCTCCAATGAAATTGCAATCAATTGGAACGCACCTTTTGTTTATCTGGTCTTCGGCTTGGAAGCCCTTAAACAAGAAGCAGGCTTTATCCACAGCAAATAGATTGAAGTAAAAATACTTCAATCTACCTTTTCTTTTAGTGTGCTGATTGTGGTTTCCAGTATGGTGTCTTTGTTTTTCAGTGCATCCTGAGCAGTGATCGAGACAGGAATATCAGGCGAAAGCCCTGTAAACTGGAAGTCTTTTCCTGAAGGCAATATTGTCTGTGTATTGGAAACCCTGAGAAGCCAACCGTTTGGGAGCTCCCGTAAGATAGGACGACCACTTCCGCCACCTGTAGTATCTCCAATAACTGTGACCTGTGGTAATGCACTGGCAGACATAACAAACCATTCGCAGGCACTAAAGCAATGACGGTTGGTCAACACCATGACTGGTTGTTGAAAAGCAGTTGTGTTATTTTCCGGTTCAATCCTATAATTGATCCAAGGTGAAAAATCCGAATGGAAAGGGCCATTTCGATACCGAAATTGACAAACCTGATAGGAGGCATCTGTTAGTTGATCTAAAATGACTTCTGTATTGGAAATCATGCCGCCCCGATTGGAACGAACATCCATTATCAAACCGTCTATATCTGAGAAGGAATTGAAGATATTTTGAATGGTCTGGAAGTCTTCCATATCACCGTCAAAAGTTCTGATCAGGACATAACCAAAATTCGTATCCTTTATTCTTCCTACCTCAAAAGTTTGATTGATAACCTCATAAGTGGAGAAATAATGCTGAATGGAGTCTATTTGGTTGGTGTTGAATTGGTTAAAATAATCAACAGGTCCGGCAGTTCCCCTTGGAGCAAACAGAATGGTGTGCGGGTCGTTCAGGGAATCAAGTATGGTATCGAATATATGAAACAGTTCATCCTCTGAAGTTGCAGGCGTCACCTTTTCCCTGTATTCCTTATATAAAGCGCTCCAATCCAAATCAGTGTAGGCGAAAAATGCATAATGCCTGTCCAGTTCCTCCCAAAATGTTTCAAATATATATTCAGGATTGTCCTGTTGCTTTGTATAAAAAGGATCCTCACAACCAAGAAGCATCAGTAAACAAAGGAAGATTAGCTTTTTCATTTAGAAGAACTTTTGAACACCAACCAATAAGCTGGTGCTTCGAATAACAAGTTTGTCTCGGTAGTGGTATTGCTCCTGAGAGGAGTGAAAACCTAACGTAATCCCTAAGTGCTGTGTCAGTAATCGGGAATAGGTGATATCCAGTTGATAGGTTTGACCATCCTTGACTGAAAACCAATGCCATTCAGGCTCATCTTCCTGATTGAGTTGTTTGACATAATTGTCGTCAGGTCTGGCAACCAAACTGATCAAGGAATAAGAAGCGCCTAATGTTAAAGTGTTTTTCTGTTTAAAATGATACTTGCTGACAAGGTTCAGTGACAAGCTTCCCAAGGAAACGCAGTAGGATTTTCTGTACCCTTCTCCATAGGTATATAATAGGTTTTTGTAATGTTGTTCTTGAGAAAGGTAACCTGTCTGATAACCCAACCCGATATAGGTTTGGAAATGCTGAAACGGTAGCGGAATCTCTCTTAGGTATGTAAAAGCTAATACCCATTGCTGAAGTCGTATAAAATTGTATTCATAGAGAGGGCTATCTGTTATTGCTGCAGCGATTTTTCCTGATGTAGCCTCTAGATCGATAGCCATGATGCTTTGCCTGTTTTGCCATTCTCCTTTCAACCCAAAAGTCCAAGATGAATTTCCTGAGTAGCTGAAACGGTTTAAAAGTTGGTCATAAGTATTGAGGTAGGATTTGCCACCGCTTATACCCAATGACTTGCTTGTCACTTGACCGTGGATACTTTGAAACGGAATTATCAAAAGCAATAGCAGAACGTAACGAATCATATTATATAGAATAAGGTAACCCCAGGTTTAACCTGAGGCTACCTGATACTTAATTAGTAAGTAGGCCAGCCATCAACGAAATACAGGTCGCTGATCAGCATTTTTGGGGTGCCACTGTCCAGTGCATCATAGGCATGGCGAATTATTACATAATTGCCACTACGTCTGTACACATCCTGTGCACCAGGGCCAACCCATCTGGAGTTACCAGCGTCCAGAACAGTACCGCCACCACTCAGCATGTTGACACCACTCTTGTCATAGTACGGTCCTGACAGGCTTGAGGCACGACCGTAGGCAATCTTGTAAGTGCTACTTGTGCCATTGCAGCAAACACCAGTCGACACAAACAGGTAATAGTAGCCATTGTAGTACACAATACAAGGGTTTTCGATACCGCCACTCTTTTTAGCAATGGAATAGTGAGTACCTGTGGGTTTCATGTCAGCGTCTTTGAGTCTGACGACCTTGATACCGTCAAACCAAGATCCATAGACCATCCAGGCTTTGCCATTTGCATCCTGAAAAATGTTTGGGTCAATGGCATTGGCAGCGTTTACACCTGAAGAAGTGCTGACCACTACGCCGTCATCTCTCCAGTCTCCACCGACAATGCTGGAGCAGGAGACAAGCCCGATAGCAGAGTTGTTGGTACCAAACTCAGAGACAGAGTAATACAGCCAGTACCTACTGCGGTAGTAGTAGATATCAGGAGCCCAGACGTCATTGGAACCCATGTTGGGCGCGTAGTTTCTCCACCATGACAGTTCGGATGGAAAGACCTGTGTCCCTTGTGTCCAGTTGATGCCGTCAGAGGAGTATTTAACCCCAATGCCCTGTCCTGTCATAAAGGCCCACCACAGGCCGTTGGCTTCTTTGATAAGGGTAGGATCGTGTGAGACAGTGTTGCCGGTGAGTTCCCAGAAGGCAGCTGGTTGCTCATTGTTTACAGGTGTGATTTCATCAGTTTGGTCTGAGCATGAAATGCCCAGGATGAGTAACCCTAAGATTACCATCACTTTGTTGATCGTCTTCATTTAAGTTGGGTTATGTTGAATATTAGTTATGCAGCCAAAGTATTTGAAATGAGATAGATAGGGGTGGATTTTTGGAGATAAAAAAGTGGATTATTTACGCATATAAACCATAATGGCTGTTTTGAGCCTCTTTAGAGGGGTTATTCATGTTTTTAATAATTGTAGAATAAACGTGCTGTTGGATTTTGGCTAAACAGGACAGCTTATTTCCTCTCTTTTTTTTAAAAAAATTGAAAAATAATTTCACTACGCAAATAGGCTGCGTAGTAGCCCTTCACATTTGTATCATCAGCAGGTCAAGAACGGGTTACTTCAACTCACTCTACTGATCAACTTGTTCCATTACCTGCTATAAAAGAGACAGTAGCTCAGATGGTAGAGCAAAGTTAGCTAACAAATTATCAGCACATGGTCAATAAAGGCTTACTTCAATGGGTACTTGTGTCGTGGGTTCGAGTCCCACCTGTCTCTCAATCAGGTCAATTATCTCTTACTTCTGGGGAATTCCCCGCCGTTTGTAGGAAATGATTTAGAGATAGGATTACCTGATTTTTCATAATAAACATAATTGGCAGGTCTTGAAACACCTGCTGCTTTTGGGGCAGTAGCTCAGATGGTAGAGCAGAGTACGTTGAGCTGCTACATTATCACAAAAAGGTCAATAGGGGCTTACACCGACTTTGTTAATACTTGTGTCGTGGGTTCGAGTCCCACCTGCCCCGCCAATTTAGGTCAATGAGGTCTTACTTCATATGTAGGATCCGAATGCTGGATTTCGAAAGAAGTTACAGGTCGGAAAAGAGCTCACATTACCCAAAACTATAACAGGTCAATTGCCTCTTACTTCTGGGGGATTTCCCCCACCATTTTTCCCAAGTGATCTAGAGGCAAGATTACCTGTTTCTTAAAACGATAAGAAGATGAGAAATGAACTTTTGAAAATCGCTATCAGGCAGACTGGTTTATTAATCCCAAATGACTGGAAAACAAAAAACGACCCATTTGAAATCAGTTCAACGACCAGTGTTTTAGTGGCTAATTGCATCAAGTTAGGCTTTACTTTTTCTGAGGAATTACTTTGGGAAGTCAATAAGATTAGCCCTAAACACAAGGTCGAGCTTTTGGAAGCCCTGAAGGAAGTAACAGGCGTAAACAAGAACTGGACACCTTTGATCAAGGAATGGGACTTACAGACGGAAAGATCGTTTGCAGACTATTTCGTTACAGCTTTTGCAAATGTGTTCAATACAAAGAAAAATTCTGAGTTGGCTTGTGGGCATATCATTCCCCACAATGTATTTCCATTATATCGTTTCAATGGTTGTCCTTTCTGTGGGACACCTTTTGAAACGGAAGAATTGGATTACGACTTCAATGGAAATGAGCTGAAGGTATTAGAACTGTGGACAGAAGAGAGGTTGCAAAATTACTTGAAATCGCTACTGGAATCTCCTGTTGCTTTGGATGCTACACAAGCAGATAGCTTAAAAGTGTTATTGGAGTATTTCGGTCTTCCTAACACAGTAATCATTGGGATAAAGGAGACAATGGTGATGGCAGTGGACGCTTTGGTTGCCGCTGATAAAGGAGTGATGGCATCCTTGTTATTTACAAGTCCCAATGATGTGTTGCGTTACCTTTGGTATAAGCATACCGGATTTTTGCAGTTGGTGGAGCCAAAAACGATAGCCAAAAGAATGGCTGCCAATTCCCGAAACAGACAGTTTGGAATGGGAAGGGAAGCAGAGGCTAGACAGCAGTCTGTCAAAAACCTGAAACTGAAATTTTCAAGGTCAGAGTGCAGAATGTATGCCGGATGGATGAATGCCATCAAGATGGATATTGAGAAGCAATGTGAAGTGATGCACCCGAAGCGTGGCATGTGGGTAAGGGTAATCCGTGCCTTGAGATTAGCGGAATACAGCAAGAAGAAAGGGTTTGAGAGGTTGGCTGAACTGTTGGATGTATTCTATAACGAAGTGTATGAAGTATGGCAAGGACAGTATGAAACCTCTAGGTTGAAAAGTAATGCTGAAGGTACATTTGCCTTGCTGAAGCAGAGACCGGGTCTTTTTGCAAGGTCGTTGTTCTCCAATATGTTGTGGTTTGGTGCTGAGCAGACACTGTTGCACTTTGGTGTTGTGGTAGACCAGATACCATCAAGGCTGTTGTTTACCTTGAATATGTATGCTGAGCATTATTTTGACCGTAAAGCAGCGAGAATAGTGAAACCATTGGGGGGAATCAACAAGAACATACCCAACAATAAGCTGTTGCAACTGTATTCAGATGATGAGCTGAAAGCGATGCAATCCATGATCAGAAAGATGACTTTGGAGGAAATGCGTAAAAGGTATACAGTAGAAAATAAAGAAAACCAAACCGTTTATATTGATCAGGGACTATATAATATTCCTTTGGCGATTGGTGACCGATCTGAGTCTGTACAGGATATGTCATCAGCCTTGATGGGAACAAAATTCCCTGTTCAAGGAAGCGCTGTACGATTGTTCTTGCAATGGGGAGAAGGGTTGTCTGCGCAGCATCTGGATATGGACTTGAGCTGTACTGTGGCTTACAGCAACAGTACAGAGTATTGTTCATATTCTCGATTGGTGATACCAGGGTGTAAGCATAGTGGTGATATTCAGCATATCCCGCATATGGTCGGAACCGCCGAGTATATTGAGTTGGACTTGGATACATTATTAAAAAATGGCGCGAAGTATGTAACGTTTACCTGTAACGCCTATACCAATGGAAGCTTGTCTCCTAATTTGGTAGTGGGTTGGATGAACAGCGCCTATCCGATGAAGATATCGAGAAAAGGGGTTGCTTATAATCCTTCTGATGTTCAACATCAGGTGAGGATAACCAACACCTTGTCAAAAGGATTGGTATTTGGGGTACTTGATGTACAAAAAAGGGAGGTTGTTTGGTTGGAGATGGGCTTTGCAGGTCAGTTGACCCAAAACCTAAACTTGGCAGGAACAGAAACAATGCTTCAAAAACTGGAAGCCAAGCTGAAAGTGGGTGAGGTATTGGCGATGAAATGTATGGCTCAAGGAATGGAACTGATTGAAGATCAAAATTTGGCGGATAAAGTCTATTCTGTTGAGTGGTCAAGGGATACAGCAGCAGTCAGTAAGGAGCTTTTAGATTAATATGAACTATGGGTTTTACCCATCGACATGATATGTGTAATATCCAGCCCTGAAAGGGCAAAATACTATAGTGGCGGATTTCAATCCGTCGAATGTGACGTCCTGAAATAGCGTTACAGATTTACAATGATACAACTTTATATGGATCCCACTAGCTCTAACGCTGGTGGGTTTTCTTTTTTATAGGTCTTTATCTTTATCACCCTCTCCTCTGTTGAGGCATATATTTTGGCGTTTTCATCCTGCAGGATAAATGGGTTTTTTCCGTGTTGTAGATGTCTATGCTCTGTTTGATTATTTTTCTCATAAGCTGGATGTCATTGATTTGAAACCCCCTGATAAATTCCTGCTTAAGTATGCCGTTTACCCGCTCAGCTACTGCGTTTTGATAAGGGTCATACTTTTCTGTCATGCTATACTTCACGTGCGTTTTGATTTCATTCCCCGCCGATGTATTTCCCTGACCATATTCAAGTAGTCTGCCATGGTTCCAAATTCCTCATCAATCCCTTCAAAGTCATGCGTGAAGTAATTGTGGTAATAAATGGAAGGATACAAGGGCGTCATTATAATGGACGTAACCCCAAGTTCCTGAAGGTAATCGAGTTTTTGGGTAACCCCATTCAGGTCTCCGATCCGGTCACCATTGCTGTCATGAAAACTCCTTGGGAATATTAGGTAGAAAACCTCTTCCTCTAACTGCTGTATTTGGTGAGGTTCAGCTTCTGTTTTCTTTCCGGACTCTGTTCCACACCCGATCATAAGCAAAGAGAGGATCATAATAGTGAGGAAGGAGCAAGTGAGTTTCATGGTGTTGACTTAAAGTACATTGGTATTAAGTTAGTCGATTTCCAAAATCAAATTACTATCATAACCATTATACTTTTCGTCAATATAACCATGTGGATTACAGATCACCTCTGTATGTCCAATGTGGTATCTTGTTGGGGTATGGATATGCCCATGAATCCAGTAATCTGGCTGATAGGTATTGATAAGCCCTTCCAGGTTTGAGGCATAAGCAGCTGATAAAGGATTGTCCTTAAATATATCGGGTAATGATTTTATGCTTGGTGCATGATGTGTTACGACAATGTTTGATTTTGTAGTAGTGTTAGACAGGCTATTTTCCAACCATAAAACGGATTGGTTGTGAATTCTGAATGTATCAATGGTTCTTAGTTTTGAATAGGAAGGGTCTCGACGAATCTTGTGGTAGTCGTTCATCTTGCTTTGGCAAATAATGCCATACTGTCTTGGGTTACCATACAATGAAAAATCAGTCCATAGAGTAGCGCCATGAAAGGTTGTATTGCCAATCTCTACCGATTCATTTTCAAGTACATGTACATTGGTTCCTTCCGAAAGGGCTTTGATCTTATTCAATGTTTTGGGATAAGCACCTTTATAGTATTCGTGATTTCCTAAAACGTAGATAACAGGAATATCTGTAATCTTATTGATGATCCATTCAATGCCCTTTATGCCAACGTGAATATCTCCTGCCAGAATCGCAATATCCGCATTGTCAAAGGAAAGGTCATTGAATCCAAATTCCTGATGTAAATCACTGATGATTTTTAGCTTCATATTGTAAGGTTTAGATCAATGACCTTCTTCGGTTACACTGTTTGTTTTTTTGTACTCGGAAGGAGTCATGCCAAACTTCTGCTTGAATACCTGACTGAAGTATCGCCTGTCCGAGAAACCTACCTGATAGCAGGCTTCAGTAATATTCATCTTATGTTGTGTAATAAGTTGAGCTGCGCGTTTCAGTCTGAAATCTCTTGCAAACTCCACAAATGACATTCCTGTCAGGGCTTTCAGTTTTTTGTAAATAACCGAATGGCTCATCCCCATCTCCTTGATAAAGAAATCAATGGTCAGGTTGCCTTCAGCAATATTGGTTTCCAGAATTTGGGTAATGTCTTTGAGAAACTGCTGGTCAGGTGAGTTGATTGGCAACTCAGCCGGTTTGATCAGCAATTCATTTCTATATTTTTCTGCAATGAGCTCACGGTTATGCAGCAGGCTTTTTATACGGGCTTTGAGCAGTGACTCGTCAAATGGTTTGGTTACATACGCATCAGCACCTTCTTCAAAACCTTCCTGTTTGTAAATATCAGCATCTTTGGCAGTAAGCAAAATGACTGGAATATGACTGGTCTTTATATTGCTTTTGATGTTTTTAGTCAGTTCCATACCATCCATCACAGGCATCATCACGTCGCTGATAATGAGGTCAGGGAGGTTCTCTTTCATGCTGTCAAGGGCTTCCTGACCATCGGCAGCGGTTATAAGCTTAAAATAAGGAGCCAGAATCTCTTCAACATAAGCCCTGATTTCAGCATTGTCTTCGACCAACATAACTGTCCTGTCTTCCATTTCTGAGAGGCTAACATTGGTTGGTGTGGTGATTGGCTTTGAATCAGGAAGATCCGAACGTTGCTCCATTGGAATATGAGAATTACCCAACAGCAACTTGATTGAAAAGATACTTCCTTGTCCCTCACGGTTTTCAACCTTTACTTTTCCGTGGTGAAGTGCAACAACATCCTGAACGATTGAAAGCCCTATTCCAAAGCCTTTTCCTGACTCTGTGTCCGGCAATTGATAGAACCGCTTGAAGATATGCTGTAGCTTTTTGGTGGGAATGCCCTTTCCGGAGTCAATCACCTTTATTGTCGCATATGTTTGATCATGGGAAATTTCTACTGTGATATCACCTCCATCGTCGGTGTACTTAAAGGCATTGTCCAATAGGTTATAGATTACTTTCTCCATCTCCTTGTTGTCAAACCATACAGGTAATTCTGCTTGATCAGTAACAAAGTGAAAATGGATATTTTTCTCTTCAGCAAGTCCTAAAAACGAATCAAAAATGTCTTTCGTAAAATGCACCATATCCGCATTGCTGTATTTAAGGATTACTTCCTGAGATTCCAGTTTTCTGAAATCAAGCAATGCATTGACAAGGTTAAGCAGGTATTGACTATTCTTTTGCAAAATATTCAATGACTGTTCTTTTCTTGTTAAGTCCCCTTCATTCAGTCGGTTGATTGAACCTAGAATCAGGGTAATTGGCGTTCTGATCTCATGTGAGATATTGGTGAAGAACCGTTGCTTGATGTCATGGAGTTCCTGCTCCTTCTCTCTTGTAACCCGTTCTATTTGTAACTGGCTTTTGATTTTTTCAATTCTAAGGGTGTAGCGTCTGAAAAGAGCCAATAACATAACGATTACAGCTGCATAAAAAAGGTATGCATACCATGTAGCCCAATAGGGCTTAAGTACAGTCAAGCCCACAGCGGTATATTTATTTCCAAACTTTCCTTCTTTTGTTTGAGCCTTTACCTGAAACTCATAGTCTCCAGGTGAGAGGTTGGTGTAAGTCGCTGTTCTGTCCTTACCGATATATCGCCAGTCCTTATCAAAATTCTTGAGTTTGATGGCATATTCGCAATCACTCGTAGCAGGAAACCCTAATGAAGTAAACTCAAAAGTGACTACGCTTTGGTTATATTCCAGTACGATATTCTTTGCATACAGAATCGATTTCTTTAGCGGTGAATCTTCCCCAACAGGTACAGACTTATTGAAAAGCTTAAAGTCTGTCAACCTTACCGCAGGAGGTGTAAAGTCAAATGATATATTGTCTGGATTAAAACTGATAATGCCATTCAGTCCACCAAAAAGCAGCGTTCCATTTGGCGATTTAAAAACCGAATTGATATGGTACTCTCCATCAAGTTTGGGATGGCTCAAGAATGAGTCAGACTTTCTATCATATTTTAGGATACCTTCCTTGGTGCCAAACCATATATTTCCATGCTTATCTTCAGTGATGGACATAATGGATTTACCTTGGAGTAACTTTACATTTTCAAACCTTTCTATTGCTTGGGTAGCTGGGTTCAGGCGGTTGACGCCATGTCCCCATGTACCGATCCAAACCTGCCCCCTTTTGTCTTCAAGTATAGAAACGACATTGTTGGAGCTGATAGAGTTTGGGTCGTCTTCCTTGTTTTGGAAGTGTTTGAATGTTTGTTGTATCGGATCAAATAGGTTGATACCACCACCAAAAGTAGAGATCCAAAGCTTTCCATTTTTGGATCGAGAGATAGAGATAGTATTGTCGTTACTAAGGCTTAGGCTATCCTGAGGGTTGTGCTTATATGTTATAAAAGAGCCTTTTTTAGGGTTAAAGTAATTTAAACCTCCACCCCAAGTGGTAATCCAATAATTACCCAAACTGTCTGCTACAATGTTTCGCACATCATTATGGGAGAGGGTATTTTCAGTATTAGGTAGATGTGTATATTTTTTGACTTGCCCTTTTACAGGGTGTATAACAATCAGCCCATTGGAGAAGGAACCAATCAGTAAGTTACCATTTCCCATTTCGGAGATGCATTGCACATATTTGGCATCCAATTTCTGGTTATCATGGTTGAAGAGTTTGTATTGGTTTGTCTGGGTGTTGTAATGGAGCAAACCCTTTCCGTCAGTACCAATCCACATGGATTTGCCAAATTGATTAATGGAAAGTGTTGGCAGACTTTCCATATTGAAACGGTTTCCATCCAGTAAGGAAATTTCTTCCTTGTTGGCTTCCAATACACTGATCCCATTCCATGCTGTACCCACCCAAATATTGTGATCCCTATCTTCAAATATGCTGTAGATAGCATCTCCGGCTATGTCATGGCTTTCCTTATCGCTACTCAGTAATACTGTTAATGTATTATTTTGTGAGTCAAAAGCTGCTTGTATGACGCCTTTTCCATCAGTTCCAATCCATATGTTTTTTTGGCTGTCAACCATTAGACTTTGAACGACAATAGCCGAATTGCTTAGTAATTCGGGCAGTAATGGTGTCAGTTGCTGATTAGCAATATCCATCACCAACAAACCGGCACCTCTTGTGGCAATTAGTAAATGGTGCTCATCATAAAAGGTGAGGTGAAGAATACGGTTTAGAGCATGTTCTGGCACCGCAGGAATATCCACCTGCTGGCAGTTACCTTTTACCATATCGTATTTGAATAGGTTGCCAGCATTTGTGCCAATCCAGACGTTATGGTTGGCGTCACTTGTGATAGTCTGAATATTGCTATCCTGTTTTGTGTCAGCCTGTAAGCTGCATTGTACCTGTATTAAGCTGTCTGCTGATGTATCATAGGCAAACAGTCCCACATTGGTTCCAATCCAAAGCGTTCCCTTTTGGTCTTCATGGAGGTCATGAATTTCAATATTGGAAGAGAATTGGGGAAGCTCTTTGTTATAGATCGTACTGAATTGGTCTTTTTCCTGATTGTACAGATGAAGTCCTCCATCAATGGTGCCGACCCAAATAGTACCTTTATGGTCTATTAATAAACTAGAGATATCACTTCCATTGAGCAGGCTGTTCTGTTTGTTGTATATCTTAAAGTTCAGACCATCATAACGGTTTAAGCCGTTTTTGGTACCTATCCATATAAAGCCTTGTGCATCCTGAATAATCTCATGAATACTGCCATTGGATAGTCCTGCTTTCTTGTTGATATTTTCAGTCAGGTAGTAGGCATATCCGTTACGGCAAAAAGCGAATAATAGAAAAAGTAGATAAAAATAGAATCTCATAGTTACCCTTGTCTTCAGTTGGAGGGCAATGCTGACTTCCACCCAAAGCTATATAAGTTGAATACGTTGCTTCTTAAAATAGTAATAATGACGTGTGTTGTTTGTCATTAGTCAATCTTCAAATATAGTGAACCATATTTCAAACTGCATTTCTTTTGCAAAATTACTATGCAATCGGTTTCGAATGTTGTACAGTTATGAAAAAGAGGTGTAATAAACTGATTTGTAAAGTAGGAGAAAATCATTTAGTCCACCTTTTATGCGCCTTTAAATAGTGTAAAATGTACATAAACGAAAATACCACCCTTCTTAAATGAGAATGCTTGACCCATTTTTTACAGGGGATTCAGAAGTTTGTTGAGGTTATTTCAAACCCAATAAACGCGCTTATGAAACACATTACACACAAACTTAAAACAATAACTGGATTTATTGTTTTGCTGACTTTTTTGGGCATAACGGAATTAAGTGCCCAAGAGATAAAACTCTCTGGTTCCATTAAGGACCAGTCAACAGGTGAGCCTTTGATCGGGGCTGCTGTGATGATAAAAGGTGAGAATGCTGGAACCATCACAAACTTGGATGGTCAATATGAGCTGATGATAAAATCTGATAAGGGAATACTGGTGGTTTCTTATATCGGTTATATCAAGAAAGAAGTGTCTATTAATGGCAGAAGTGTCATTGATCTGGCTCTAGAACCTGATATGCAACAGCTGGATGAGATCATTGTAGTTGGATATGGTACAACCAAAAAGGAAGACCTGACTACATCTGTATCCTCTGTAAAAACGGATGATATTCCGGCAGCTGCCAATGCCTCAGCATCCTCTTTACTGATGGGGCGTGCAGCAGGTTTGCAGACAACTTTGGCAAGCTCAGAGCCAGGTGGACAAATTAACTTATCGATTCGTGGTGGTGGTGCTCCGCTAATTGTAGTGGATGGCGTTATCATGCCTTTAGATGGATTGGAGCCAGCCAATGGTAATTATGGATTCAATGGTGTAAACCGTGGAGGTCTTGGAGGTATCAACCCGAATGATATTGAGTCAATTGAGGTGTTGAAAGATGCCAGTGCTTCAATTTACGGTGTCAATGCAGCAAATGGTGTGATCCTGATTACAACCAAAAGTGGTAAGGCTGGGAAGTTGAAGGTGAGTTACAGTGGTAGCCGTTCGGTTGTGGAAAATGCCAATTACCTGAACCCACTTTCGGCAAAGGAATACAAGCAGTATTACAACCAGCTTTCTTATGACCAATACCTAATTCAGAATGGTATGGGGCCGTTTGGTGCTGGAACCGCAGGAAACTTTGAGATGCCTTATTCAGAAAGCGATATTGCAGCGACAGGAGCAGGAACAGACTGGTTGGGAGAAGTACTTCAGACAGGGCATATTGATAACCACTCCTTGAATGTGAATGGTGGTTCAGAGAATGCTGTTTACTATTTCTCAGGAAATTACTTCAATCAGGAGGGAACGGTGAAAAACTCAGGTATGACCCGTTATAATGGCAAGATGAACATGCTTTTTAACTTGACGGAACGCTTGAGGTTGAATACAAGTCTGAATGCCAGCCGAAACCTTTATAGCAACTCGATGACAGGGGTACAACAAAGTGGAGCCGGTTCTCAGGATTATGGTGCAGTGCAGGCAGCACTTGCTTATCCGGCAACGGTTTCAGTAAGGGATGAGGCTGGAAACTATTCCAAGTTTGGAGTGATTGGTAACCCAGTAAGTTTGCTGGATATCACTGATGAGACGAAGGCTACTTCATTATTAAGCAATATTTCATTGGAGTATGATATCATTAAGGATAAACTGACAGGTAAGGTCTTGTACGGTAACAACTATGAGATCTCAGAGCGTGAGTTTTTTATTCCTTCAACAACATTCTATGCTCAGCTGAATACTGCAAGAGGTGCACTCTCTCAGCAGAAAAGAGAAAACCATACGATAGAAGGTATTCTGACTTATGATGATCAGTTAACGGAAGACATTAGCCTGAATGTAGTGGCAGGAGCAGGTCAGTATTTTACATATTCTAGCGGATTTGGACTGCAGTACGCTGATACGCATGATGCAATCGGCAATTCAAATGCTGGTGCTGCATCAGGACAGAAGCTGATTTCTTCAAATAAGTGGGAAGAGCAAAGAAGATCATTCTTTGTGAGAAGTAACCTGAGCTTCTACGACAGGTATCTGGTCTCTCTTTCTTACCGATATGATGGGGTAGACAAGTTCTTCCCGGACAAGAAATATGCTGGTTTCCCTTCAGCATCATTGGCTTGGAAGGTTTCCAATGAGTCATTCCTGAGAGATGTGGAGTTTATCAACCTTCTGAAAGTTCGTGCCAGTTATGGTGTATTGGGTAATAAGGATGCTCTTGGAACTGCAGCTTACGGTGCTTATGCACCTGATGTGTCTTCTGTAGCATTCAATGGGACCAACACGGTATTCCCTTACGTATTGGAAGGCATCAACTGGCCTAACCTGACTTGGGAAAAGACAAAGGTAAAGAACTTCGGTATTGACTTCGAGTTGGCAAAAGGAAAGGTGAGCGGTTCTGTGGATATTTACCAAAAGGATATCACAGACCTGTTGAGAACAATTCCAGCACCACCACTTTCTTTTATGTCTGAGGTTCCTGTGAATGGTGGACATCAGGTAAACAGGGGGTTTGAGGTTATGCTCAATACAGTCAATGTCAGGAATGAGAATTTTGAATGGAATACACAAGTAAACCTCTCAAGCTATAACATTAAATGGAAGTCATTTGCAGAGGGAGAAGTATTGGCTTCATATGTACAGGAAAATGACTATGTGAATGCAATCTATTACTACGAGACAGATGGTCTGATTCAGGTGGGGGACGATGTGCCGGCACACCAGCCTGAGAGAGCGAGCCAGCCGGGATCACCATTGTTTGTAGACCAGAATGGAGATGGAGTGATAGATGTCAATGATGTTCAGGTCGTTTCTCCATATCCTGATATGTATATCGGTTTGGGCAACACTTTCAGATACAAAAGCTTTGACCTATCTGTATTTGCCTATGGTAAAGCAGGTAATATGCGCCGAAACTATAGTTATTCATGGATCAATCCGATTTCATTCTTGGGTAATGTTCAGAACAGCACTGATCTGATGGGTGAAGTTTGGACGACATCCAATCAGGGAGGAACACTGCCAGGTGTCGCCTATGACGAAGCAAGTATGGGATTGCCTGTAGAAACGGATGTCAACTTGGTGGATGCATCATTCATTAGAGTTAGAAACATCACGTTGGGTTACAACTTTAAGCCAGATGCCATTAAGGGAGTTAACTCACTGAGAGTATATGCAGATGTGCAAAACCCTTTCCTATTCAGCAGTTACAGGGGTATTGACCCTGAAACCAATGATGGTGGAGCAGGCATTAAAGGTAGCCCAGGTAGCTATCCAATGGTAAGAACCTATTCAATCGGACTGAACGCTAACTTCTAGACAACCATGAAAAAGATTATCATATTATTTCTATCGATACAGTTGCTATTGGCAGGCTGTACCAATGATTTTGACCCTGTACTGCATGGCAACCTGAATCCGGAGAACTTCCCAAGTACCGAAGAGGATTTTACACTATATACACTTGAAGTTTACAAGCCATTTGGCTCTAAGTGGGGATACAGTGTGCCGGGTGGATGGCAAGGAAATTTCCACTCTTATGAATACGGACACATCTTTATGTTTGACGGTCCGTCGGACTTGATATCGGTTTATGAAAACGGATGGGGAGCGTTCTTTGAAGCAGTAACAAGAGGTGATTTCGAATACTTCTTGTCACAAGGAAAAGATACGAGTCATTTACCCAAGATGCGTTTCGTAACACGGATCACGATGATTATTGACAGCTTGGAAAAAGCAGATATTGATGAGGCAACAAAGTTACAACTTCTGGCAGAAGCCAAATTGGCAAGAGCTTGGGTAATGTATTATTTGTTGCACCTCTATGGTCCGGTACCAGTTATATTGGATGCGTCACTTGTGGGAACTGAAGCAGAATGGGATGTTACACGACCAAGTAGAGAGACATTCGTAGCCGCTATTGAGTCTGATTTACAGTTTGCTTCGGATGCAGCTAATGGTTTGCCAGATACAGCTTGGACAGGAGATAATTATGGCAGGTTTACGAGAGGTTTTGCCATGACCCTGCTGATGAGGCTTTATATGAACGAAAGAGATTTTGTGAAGGCAGAGCAAGTAGGCAGTGCTATCACGTCTTTGGGATATGGCTTGGTTACTGAAGGAGAGAATCCATATAAAAGCTTGTTTGAACTTAAAACACAGCGTAATTCCGAGCTGATCTTCTCCATTACAGTTGATGCTGAGTCTACAGGAGATGAAGCTACTGGCAATATCAACGCATGGACTTATTACTGCTATCCGGGTGACTTCCCTGGAGAGTATCAAGGAGGAGGCTGGAGTAGTCCTCATGGTGTGTTTATGGCTGACTGGGACTTCTATGACTCATTTGATTCGGCAGATAAAAGAAAGGAAATGCTGGTAGGTAGTTATGATGGTACTTGGGGAGAAACTAGAGACAGAACCAATATGAATGGGGCTGTAATTGTAAAATACCCAGAGGATGTAAATAACCCAGGAGGATTTCAGGGCAATGACATTGTGATCGCACGATATTCAGATGTACTCCTGATGTTGGCAGAAGCAATCAACGAAAACAGTGGACCTACAGCTGAAGCAATTGCTTTGGTAAATCAGGTAAGAAACAGGGCAGGGCTTGAAGACCTTACAGCAGCGGAAACGACTGACAAGGCAACATTCAATGATGCCATTTTGAGAGAAAGAAGCTGGGAACTGTTTTTTGAGGGTGTTAGAAAAATGGACCTGATCCGACATGGCAAGTGGGAATCTTCCCTTCAGGCAAATGGCAAACAGAATGCACATCAGTTACTGCCAATTCCATTATTCGGATTGGATATGGGCATTCAGCAGAATGATGGTTACTAGTATAAAATAGCCATAAGGATATCCAGCATCATGTACAAAGCGCTCTTTGACACAGGTGTTGGATTTTCCATTTAGATACGAAATGAAAAATTGATTGTATATCAAAAAGAAAATAGGAATGAGATTATCAAAAGGGTTTAGCCAGTTACCTGCGCTTATACTGCTTATGGGATGGGGTATTTTTTCCTCCTGCGAAAAGCCTCAGGAGCTACAGCCATCTGTAACTTCTAGCTTTAATGAGGGCTGGGAGTTTGTGAAGGATGGCGCAAAGGACTGGGTAAAAGTGACAGTTCCCCATACACCTAAGGTCGAGCCGTTGGTGGTAAATGACCAATGGCAGGGTGCGTGTACTTACAGGAAAGTCTTCACGCTTAAAAAAGCTGAAAATGAAAAGGTGTGGATTGAGTTTGAGGGGGTGATGAGTAATGCGACCGTTTTTTTGAATGGACAGAAACTGACAAACCATAAAGGAGGTTACCTTCCCTTTGTTGTTGATATTTCAGATCAACTGACAGATGGGGAGAATGAATTGAAGGTCAATGTACTCAATGTAGACGATCCGACCATTCCTCCAGGAAAAGCCTTGGACGTATTGGATTTCAATACCTTTGGCGGCATTTATCGAGATGTAAACCTAATCAGAAAACAGAAACTCTATATTACGCACCCTGTAGCTGCGGATAAACCGGCAGGTGGGGGATTGCTGGTACATTTTGATAAAGTCAGCAAGACAGTAGCAGAAGGAATATTAAAGGTCCATGTGAAAAATGAGTTTGATGAGGAGCAAACTGTTCAAGCCATTGCCAGACTGACAGATAAGGAAGGAAAGGAGACTATATTCCAAACGGAAGAAAAGGCTATGGCAGCAGGAAGTGATCAGGAGTTTTTGCTTCAATTGGAGGTTCAGAACCCGAAGTTGTGGAACCTGCAAGACCCTCAACTGTATGAGTTGCAAGTGGAATTGGTAAGCAATGGTCAGCAAGTGGATATTGAAAAAGAGCGAATTGGTATCCGAAAAATCAGGTTGACAAGTGAAGGGCTTTTCCTGAATGATGAAAGAATCTTTGTAACGGGAACAAATCGTCATCAGGAGTATCCTTATGTTGGTTATGCGATATCTGAAAACTCGAATTGGCGTGATGCTGTCAAAATCAAAAATGCAGGTTTTGACTTTGTGCGCTTATCCCATTATCCGCAGGATGAGTCTTTTATGGAAGCTTGTGATGAGTTGGGCCTAATCCTGATGGATGCTATACCGGGTTGGCAGTTTTTTGCAGAAGGGCAGTTTTCTGAAAATGCTATTCGAGATATACGTGATATGGTACGCAGGGATCGCAACCATCCTTCTGTATTTTTTTGGGAAGTATCACTAAACGAATCTCCGATGACGCCAGAGTTTATGGAAAAAGCTAACAACGTACTGAAGGAAGAATTGCCTTTTGAGGATACCTACAGTGCTGGTTGGATGGATCACCCTTCATATGACCTGTTTATTCCGGCGAGACAACACAGCAAACCACCTCACTATTGGAATAACTATAAGGATGGGCAACGAAATGTGTTTATTTCCGAATATGGAGATTGGGAGTATTATGCACAAAATGCAGGTTTTAACCAAACTGCCTTTGAAGGGTTGAAAGAAGAGGAAAGAACGAGCCGACAGTTGCGAGGAGCAGGAGAAAAAAGGCTTTTGCAACAGGCGCTGAACTATCAGGAAGCTTCAAACTCTAACTTGAGGGGGAAGGTATTGGGTACCATTGGCATGTCTAACTGGCTGATGTTTGATTACAACCGTGGCTATGCCAATGACATTGAGTCATCAGGGATAAGTGATATTTTCCGTATTCCGAAGTTTGCCCACGATTTTTATAAGAGCCAACGACCTGCTGACCAGAAAGTGCATCACGGAATGGTGGAGCAAGGCCCAATGGTCAGCATTGCAAGCCATTGGAATCAGGAAAGTGAAACAACCGTAAGGGTATTTAGCAATTGTGAGGAAGTGGCACTGTACCTGAATGGAGCACTAGTTGAAAAGAAAAAACCTACTGTAAATGCGATGAGCGACCAACTGCAGGCGCCACCTTTCGAATTTGACCTACAGGAATTCAAAGCTGGAGAATTGGAGGCAAAAGGATATATCAATGGGGAGGTTGTAGCAACAGATGTGGTGACGACAGCAGGTGAGGTAGCAAACCTAGCAGTAAGTATAGACTATTCCGGAATTCCACTGTCAAATGAAAAACAGGACCTTGTCTTTGTTTATGCCAAAGCTGTTGACAGCAATGGGAATTACAATGCCGAATTTGAGGGAGAAGTCAAGTTTGAGTTGGAAGGAAAAGGAATGTTGATTGGTCAAAATCCCGTCAAAGCTGAAGCAGGAATTGCGAGTATTCTTTATCGTTCTGTACCAAATGATACAACATTCCAAATCAAGGCAACCAGCTATGAATTGGAGGCTACTTCAAAATAAGAAAGTGTACTGATCACTTCAATTGTTTATCTACTACAAAACCTTATCTGTACCTGTAATGGTACGGATAGGGTTTTATTTTTTGTACAAAATGGAGAATGGGTTAGATTGAAGAAAAATTTTTTTAGCATATGAACGAGAGAATAATACCTATCAAAGGTAAACAGGAGTGGCTATGAGCTAAATTGATTTTGGAAATGCATAAAATCCCATTTCAGGTCAAAAAGAATAAGTTTTCAGATTTGCATTATGGGGATGATTTTTCAATTGATTTACTTCTTTCAGAACAGCATAGTGAGGTGTTTTTGGAGTTAATGGAAGAAGCTGCGGTATATTCTAGTTTTGAACGACCTCCACAAAAAGAAAAAAAGTCATCACAAATGCGGTTTGTAATGTTAAGCGTTTATGCTGTGGTGATGACATTCCTTTTTATCAAGTACTACAGTATCCACATTAAAACCTCAGAGTCAAAGCACCTTAATTATATATGGAGTTATGATAACACTGCTTTGATTATTGAGCATAATAAAACGCATGAGACAGTCAATGTTTTTACAGATAAGAACTATGATGATAACTATGAAAAAGTAGTTGGGTATGTAAAAGGGAAAAAAGCTATTGTTTCCTTTGATAGGGATGAGGATGGGTACTACGAGGAAGAGTACTACTATAGCCTTGATGGACGTAAAATTGGCAAAAGCATAGATATTGATAAAGATGGTGCCTTTGACGAGAGTATTATGGTGTTAGAAAGCAATGATACTTTGAAGTTTGTTGACCAGAACAAGAATGGGATCTATGAACTGCAACCTTGATCTGTTAGTAAAGGAAATGGCAGACAAGTATTGGTATAGGGAGTTTCAAATACTGTTTTTATTAAGCAGGTATGTAACTCCTTCTTAGTACAAGTGTTTTAGTTTAAAAAGAGAAGAAGCAAAAACAGGGGACCTAAGCTTAATTTTTTAGGTGAAGTGTTTAACATCATCAGTAGTATTGATATTAACTGTTTGATATCAGGTCTGCCTATCTTTAAAATTACAATCTTGTTAAAGTATTGATTATTAGTTGTTTGGTTCTGAAATGGTTTGTATGAAGGGTTAAATTGTAATTTTGATTTTAACAAAATTTGATATTTCAGGTATTTCATATTTACTTTACGTTTAACTTTTTGATTTGATCATTTTTAATAATGTCAAAACTATTTTTTACTAATGTGAAGTGACTTTTTGGATGGTGAAAATGACAACAACAGCAGTCAAATTTTTTTGAATGGACTGTATACAACTATCAATCAATTACCTATTCTCACTTTTCCAATCTTGATCATACTACGGTATATAATGGTAGTTCACATTAATGATCATTGGGATACTTTTGTCTAAAAAATGTGATGTAACTGCCTCTTTTAGAGGGTTTAAATAATATAAGCGGATGAGAGAATTTCTCATTCTGTATAATGCTAAACTCTGTATTACACTTTTTGTACTATATGAATAACCTCATGAGATTTTTTTTACTGCTGGCTTTTCTCGGAATATTTTCCAGTAATGTTATAGCACAGGATTGTACAACAAGATATGAACCACCGTTTTGTGGCAGTGTTACTTTTGAAGCCCCTGCTTTTCTCAAGTCTACCTTTTTAGGGGCTAATACTTATACATGGACGCTAGAACAGCGTGATTTAGCAGATACAGTAAGTACAACCTTTTCAAATGTAAGCCATAGTCTTGGTAATGAAAGTGCAGTAACTATAAATGGAGAAGATTATGCTGGAAAACAGTTAAGAATAAAAGTTTCAAGAGGTGGTTTTGAGAGCCAGTGGTATCAGAATTTTTATATTTTTCCTAAGCTAGTATCATATTGTGATAATACAATATCATCTTCAGTTGGATTGGGCTTTGCCTCAGGTACTGATGCTTGTAGAGGAAATTATATTAGTATTACTGCTGCATCAAGTAATGGTTTAGATATAGGTAAAAAATATAATATAATCGGTTACGGTAGAAAAAATGAAAATTGGTATGAAGCAACTGTTGATGCAGGAACTGGTGTAGTAACAAATGAAATGGTATTTAGTGTTTATAATGCAGTAGTGCAATATAATTCTGATGGTTTTTCTTTAATATCAGAAGATACTATTTCGAATGAAAGAGTAGGTAACCTTCAAATTGACAGTTCAAATAAAAATAGGATATTCATTTATGAAAAAAGTATAAATGGACAGGAGATATATGCAGGATATGATTCAGGGCAATTGTATATCCAGATTTTTCCTTTTTCTGAAACAGGGGAAAGTTATAAAGAGGTATTTCAGAACTCTGCAATGCTAGAGGCTGCAGTAAAAAATAACCGCTGTTCAGACCCTGTACCTCTGACTTTTCCAGCTCTTTCAAAAGATCCTTTAAGTTATAATGCTGATGTAACTACGCTAACAGCCAATACTTATGGAGGTCAGGTAAGTTTTTCAATTACTCCAGAAGGTGGGTATTTTGCAAACCCTAGTTATGATTTAACTACAACTGCAGATAGTGTTGATATAATAGAAGAAGAAGGTAGTTTTACTGTCTCATTTAATGCTCCTAATCCTGAATCAACAGGTAATTGTGCTACAAGTATTTCAAAAACAGTAACTTTACATGGATGTGAAGGCGACAGTATTAATATAACGCTAACTGCTCAAAACCCGACCTGTATTGTACCTGAAACATTAGAAAATATTGTTTTGAGTAGTACAGATGCTACAGGTACAGCTTCTATTGGTATCACTATCCCTGATAGTATGAGTACTGATACTTATAGCTATGAGATGAGTTTGACAAGGGTTGGTGAAACTTCCGGTTGTACAGTTCCATCGAATTCATTGACTAGCTCACCACCATTCTTATTTGAAGACTTAGTTCCTGGTACTTATAATATTTCCTTAACTGTAAATTATGGGGCCGATTCAAGTTATACCAACATATTTGATGATGCTTTTACAGTGGTAGCACCTACTTCAAATATCACCATAGGTTCAGCTGATATTGTCAGTCAGAATGAAGTATACTATGGATCTAAAGGAGGGTTTACCTTTAATAATTTGCTTGAAAATGTAAGGTATGAATTTGTAGCAGATGGAGGAATTGCTATAGATTTTACTGGGAAATCGATAAGTAACCTTGAACCACAGACTTATACAAGTGTAATAATTAAGGAATATGCAGGATACTGTAACAGTATTGTAACAAGAACTTTTTCAGCAAATGATATTACTATAAATAGTGTTTCTGAAATATCTTTTTCCGCATTTAATGCTCCTGAGTTGACTCTTCATAGTCCTGAAGATATCCATCCTCTTGGTTCAGTAGAATTAAGTGTAGAAGGTGGAAGTGATTCATTATTATATCTTGTTTGCTTAAGTAAATCTGCTGATGGATCATGGAATAAACTACCTGTAAATAATCATTACAGTTTAGTAAATGCATCAGAGAATTTAAAGGAAATTTCCTTTACAGGTTTTCCAACAGGGCAAGATATTTATGTATCTGCATTTGATATAGGTGGTCTTAATTTGTGGGGACAAAAAGAAGCTGATGGCACCTACAATATAAATTTGTCCGATGGACAATTGGATAGTTTGGTAGACGGTTCTTTAGCAGTTGGATACGCCAAAGCCTATTCTTCATCATTTAAATTTACGAACCCTCCAGCTATTTCATCAGATTCAGGGGATGGAGAAAGTTTTGATAATGGCAGTGGAGTTGCTGGAACTAATCAGGCACTTCCAATTATCTGTAATGGAGGATCCGTTTCTGTATCTTCAATGCTTTCCATACCTGATGGGAGAATACTATCTAGTAGTGTGGTATCAAATTTCAGGTGGTGTCTCCTATCGAGTGGAACGGCACTTTCTGAAGCGGCATATACTGGGAATGTTACCCTCAATACTGATAACACAAAACTAATCTTAGAGCCTATTTCAGGCATTACAGCAGAAACCTACTCTTTATATCTAACAGAGGATATAACAAAGTATGATGATGGATATACCGGCTATGTGATAAAGGAAGTGGAAGTTAAAGAGCCTAGCAAAATAACTGTAACAAATGAAATAGTATCTAGCTATGGTACCTCATTCAATGTTTCAAGACACAACGGTCAAGATGGTCGCATCAAGGTAACGGTGACTGGAGGATTGCCGGATTATAAAATTACACTCAGTAACACAGATACAACTACTTTTTCAACCGACCATATCTTTGGGGAGCTAAATGCAAATACTTACCAAGTCAGTGCCTTAACTGATAATCTTGGTTGTACGACAATCTATGGAAACGCTTCGGTTAGCCTTAATGCCCCAAGTCCACTAGCTGTTACGGCAACTCCATTTGATTATGGTCTAGGGTATGAAATTTCAACCAATGGAGGCAATAATGGAAGTATTACAATAGAAATAACTGGTGGTATCCCTGATTATAAAGCAGCTCTTTACAAATTGGAAGATACAGGTTATAGTCTGCATAGAGATTTTACAGATGTAACAGGTACATCACATTCACTTCTTAATCTTAATGCTGGTACTTATAGAGTAGTCGTAAAAGATAAGTATTATGAAAGTCCTATAGAAGATGATTTGACTAGTATTTCAGATGGTGCATCTACAACTGGAGATATTGTTATTTCTGATATTATTGTTTTGGAAGAACCAGCCCCACTTGTTCTTAAAATTGATTCTTTAAAGAACTGGGCACGTATACCAGGCGATACATTACATGTACAGTCTGCAATTGGTACTAAGGCTGAAACTGGTAGAGCTTACTATACAATATCTGGAGGTATTCCAGCACAGATTGGTGGTAATTATAAATATACACTAAAGTATCAGCCAGGGGAAGTACTACTTGGAATACGATTACTGTTCCATTTGCCACAGGTGCTCCATATACTGTTTCGAGATACCTTGACTTACTTCCTGCAGGCGCTTTAAATATTGCAGTTTTTGATTCACTTGCTTACAGTAGCGATTCGGCAAGCACAACATTATTTGCTCCAGATTCTTTAGCGATAACATTCCTCGCACCTGAAAAACCAAATTGTATAGATGGTGCAGATGGTCAGGTCAAGCTTAATATTGAGGGCGGTATTCCTTTATATGATACAGTTAAAGGTTCAGCTTACTATAAGGTGATCGTAAATGGATTAAATTATCGCTTGATAGTTGGTGATAGTGTTTTGCGTAGAGAAAGTGATGGGGAATTATTCCTCACCAATGAAAACACCTACCAGATAGAAGTAATCGATGCTTATAATGCTCCTTATAAGAATATCAATTACAGTGCAGATTATCTTGACTCATTCTATGATACATCTGTAAGAGATAACCTTGCGCAAATGAACACAGATGCACTTGAAGGGGGAGGTGATAATCCTGTAACATTGCATTATTATCTATCAAACTATCCTCCCTTTGAAGTTTCAATCAACCTATTTAGTACAACCTGTTTTGATGCACAGGATGGTAAGGTCGAAATTATAAGTGTGGCAGGAGGTGCTGGAACAGGCTATGAATTGGCAGTGGCAAACGCAATAACAAATTTGGATTCTGTAGTATTTACAGGAACTAATACCTTTATGCCAATTGATTTGGATGGTGATGAAACTTACTTCCTTAAAATTCGGGATGACTCCTGTAGTGATTGGCGTTTAGTAGATCAGTTAACCATCTATGAATTGGATGGATTGACAAAAGATTCACTTCGAGTTGAGTGGCAAGAAAACAATGATCATGTAAACGATGGATCAGGAGCAGTTACTATTCCACAAACAGCAGCAGTTGAAGTTGAAGTTAACCCTATAGCGACTACCTGTTACGGTCAACCTACAGGTGCTCTTGATATTAAAATTCAGGGAGGACACCTGCCATATTCTATTAATGTCAAGACGCAGGATCTACCAAATCAGGCATTTACTGTTACTTTGTATGAGGATTATAAAGTTTCGGTTGATAGCATAAGGCTAGAGGACCTAGCAGGTAACCAAATGTATTTGGTAGAAATTGTAGATGCTAATGGCTGTGTCACAACATCCTTTGATGGTAGTTCATCTGCAGAAGGAGCAAAAGAATATTCTGTTCCAGAAAAGAAACCTCTTGAGGTGATTAGCATGGTTCATCAGGACTTGACTTGTTCCGATTCAAATGATGGAACAATTTCTTTAGAAGTTATTGATGCAAGCGGCATTCAGTTTAAGTGGGTGAAAACGGATGATGAAACAGCATTACCTACTTATACGGCAACAGCATCGCCTGCAATCTTGGAATGGACTAACATCCCCGCTGGTGAATACCAATTATATTATTACGAGAGTGGTTGTGCAGAATGGCAGGCGCAAACAGGTAAGTTGATACAGATAGGAATCAGTGAAGAACCAGAACTGGTAAGTGTCTCCAAAACTGGAGGCAATAGCTGTGATGGGTTTAACTTGGTGGCTGAAGTAAATATTACAGGAGCTACGCTAATTGTGGAAAGACAAGATGCAGCAAGTTGGACTAATTATGCTACTGTAGAAGCAAATGGGGCTTCCATAATATTTGAAGCTGTTCCGGCTGGTGTTTATAGGTTCCGTTATGGTTATTCAGATGCTTGCGGATATGATGAAAAGACACTTGATCTGGAAAGCGAACTTCTATATCCATTGTATATCTCAAACGCAGTTACTTCATTAGACTGTGCTGATGACTTTGGTTGGGTTGCTGTCAATGCAGGTGTTAATGAGCAGAACCCAAGACAAGGCAATTATACTTTCAACCTTTACCAAAAAGATGGGACGTTATTGACTTCCAATAGCAGTGGTATGTTCAATAACCTTGCTGTAGGTCAATACTATATTCAGGCAGTTGACAATACGTTGACTTTGTGTCCAATTAATTCAGAGGAATTACCATTTGAAGTATCTGCTCCTGCTGTTTTGGGTTTTGTTGTAAACAATGTTAATCCGACGATTAATGCATGTCTAGGAAATCCTTCTGGCGAGGTCACGATTGATATTGATGGAGGGGTAGCACCTTATACGCTGAGATGGTCAAGCAGTCTTGGCAATTTCTCACAAAGTATAGATAGCCCCGTTAGTAGCTATTTAATTGATTCTCTCAAAAGAGGTTACACTTATACCTTCAGTTTGATAGATGCGAATGGTTGCACTCCTGCCTCTGGAAGTGTAGTGACAACTTTCAATTATACAGAGATGGAGGTGAATGTAACAGAAACCGCTGTCGATTATTGTGGGCTTGGTAATGGAGCCGTAAATCTGGATGTGATGCAAGGTTCAGGCAGCTATGCACTCTATCAGGCTTCTGAGTTGGTGAAGGAATTTACGGGAACTAATACATTGATTGAAAACCTTTCTGCTTCAAGAACATATGACTTTGTAGTAAAGGATCAGGAAACAGGTTGTGAAATTGAGGTGCCAACTGTGCAGGTCACAAAGCTGGATAGACAATTTAAAGTCTCGGTTGTGGTTGACAGTAACCCTTCTTGTGGTGGTAATGACGGTGAGGTGTCATTGGTGGTGACTGACCTTAGTGATGTAGTTTTGGATAACAATGACTTTACATTTGAGTGGAATGATCTTCCATATAACACTGCCAATGTTACAGGATTGACTGCTGGAGCTTATCAGGTGAATGTAACAGATAATGCTTCTTGTACATTTGCTGATTTTACATTCTCACTTACAGCTGAGGGAGCGCCTAAGGCTGTGGAGGTAGAAAGGGAATTACCATATTGTAGTCAGCCAACAGGACAGGTAAAGGTAGAGGTAACTGGAGGTAATGGACCTTATTACTTTAACGGAGCAGATGGAATTACGATAGTAAGTGAGGATAACACAAACGGGGTATTTGAACTGAAAGGATTCAAGGCTTATGAATCGGTAATTCTATCATTTAATGACCAAGGAACTTGTCCGGCATACCTAACCATCAATATAGAGGAGGAAAAGATAGGACATGTATTTGGAGAACCAGTTTTTGATATAACACCATCATCTTGTGGAAAAGCGATTGGAGCAGTTCAGTTACAGAATTTCCCAACATCAGAATTTGCCATTACTTGGAATGACATCGCTGTTACTACAGGAACATCGTTGAACAATGTAACAGCAGGACAATACCTAGCGACAATCGAGCACCTGTCAACACATTGTGATACGACCGTAGCTGTAACCATTGAAGATAGAGCTGCTGTAAGTATCTCGTTGGTTAGTCTTGACTCTTCAGACTGTGGCAATGCGACAGGTTCCATTTCAGTAATAGGAGCAGGAGGTGGAGAATCATTCACTTACAGATGGAAGAAAGGAAATTATGAATTTACGGGGAATAGGACAGCAACACTAGACCAGCTTTTTGCCGGAGACTACACAGTTTGGGCTATAGATCAGTATGGTTGTGTCAGCGACCCATTGAATGTTTCAATCAAGGACAGAACGAGCCTTTTTGCAGGTTTGTATGAAATAAATGCGACATCATGTTCAGGTATTGCAGACGGGGCTATGGGAAGCTGGGTCTCTGGAGGTCTTCCACCTTATGAATATAGTTGGAATGGGGAAGGTTTTGTGTCAGGACTGACAGAAAAGAGTGGCTTGCCATATGGAGAAGTAACCTTGACTGTAAGAGATGCAAGAGGTTGTGAAGTGATAGCGCCATCTCTTTTACTTACTAAAAGAAACGAGATTGATGCAATCATAAGCAGTTCAAACCCTACATGTTTTGAAGGTGCTGATGGTAATGCATCGGTGCAGGTATTGGAGCGAGACTTAACAGAAATTTCGACAATCACTTGGTTGGATAGCAACAATGCTATTGTTGGGGAAGGAGCTTCTGTTACAGGGTTGCCTGAGGGAACATTTACATTGGTAATAGCGGATAACTATGGTTGTACCTTCACAAGTGCATTTAGCCTGAATGATCCAGAGCCGATTGAGGTTACACCAATCAGTATTCAAAAGCCAAAGTGTCCGGATGGAAATGAAGGTAATATCTTTATCGAAGTAAATGGAGGTAACCAATCATTTGCATACGAGTGGAGGCTTAAAGACGAGACCAATGTAATAGCTACAACAAAGCACCTGCAACAGGTAGGGGTAGGTACATATGAAGTGACCGTATCTGATATGGAGTCTTCATTGGCTTGTATAGCTACCGCGGAGCTTGCAGTACCTTCTCCAGATATCTTGAAGATTATCTCAACACAGATGGTCAGCCCAAGCTGTTACGGAGCTGTAGATGGTTCGATCACGATAGATGTTACTGGTGGAAGATTACCTTACCTGATTGAGTGGACAGACTTAGGTGTGACTGGAAGAACACTTTCGGGAATTGGAGTAGGAACGTACCATGTCAGAATAACCGACCAGAATCAATGTTTGTTAGAGGCAGAACTTACATTGGATAGCCAGCCAACACCACTTGAAGTATCAGTTTCTGATATTGTTGATGCGACATGTTCCTTGACCAATGACGGAATGGCATCCCTATCGGTATCAGGTGGAACCGCACCATATTTTGTGTCTTGGAGTAACAGACAAAGGGGCACAGAATTGACAGGTGTTGGTGCAGGTACTTACATCGCAGAAATAAGAGATGCCAACGGTTGCTCAATTTCAACAGAAGTAACCATTGGGGCGCCAGCTTCACTTACACTGTCATTGGTAGATGCTATCAACCCTTCATGTGTTGGTGCTGCTGACGGACAACTGATCTTTAGGCCTGAAGGCGGAACAGGTACTTATGTACTGACAGCTCCGGAAGGTAGTTTGGTGGAATGGAATGACGCAGATAGTACGTTTACAGTTTCAGGGTTGACATCAGGCAGATATGATTTCACTGTATCGGATGAGAACAGTTGTACACAAAGTGCATACGGATTCAGACTAGATAACCCACCAGTATTGGAGGTGGCAAACTTTGAAATCCAGAATGTTTCTTGTTTTGGAGGCAGTGATGGCAGTATTACCATTACAGCACAAGGAGGTTCAGGAAGCTACGAATATATATGGGAGAATGGAGCTGAAGGAAATACTCTTGGAGGATTAAGAAAAGGGACTTACCAGCTGACCATTGTAGATGCAGCAAAAGGATGTAGTATCACTAGAACTTATACGGTAGGCGAACCTGCCGAACTGAGGTTATCAGTAGCAAGTTTCTCAAACCCGGTTTGTGTGGGTGCTGCTGACGGTGAAATTCAGGTAGAGGTAAGTGGTGGTACAGCACCTTATACTTTCAGTTGGAATAATGGTCAGGAGACAGCCATAGCTTCAGCATTGAATGCAGGTACTTACACAGTAACAGTAACGGATGCGAATGGTTGTCAGGCGATGATCACCAAAATATTGGAAGACCCACAAGCATTGGTGCTTGAGGTTGCTAACCTGACGGATATTATTGAAATCTGTGCTGGCTCAGTCTTTAGCTTGGATGCTGGCAGCCAATGGCATAAAGTAACTTGGACATCAGACAGAGGACTTACCTCTAATGAGCAGGTATTACTGGTGATAGGGGCAGGTAATTATGAGCTAGAAGTTGAAACGTTAGCAGGGTGTACAACAAGTACTACTTTTGAAGTAGTGGAAAGGGATGACCTACTAGAAGCGAATTTCCTTGTGGAAACATCTCCAACAGAAGTTGTAGAAACCTTTATGCTGATAGACGTTTCATGGCCATTGCCAGATGGAATTAACTGGTCAATTGAACCTGAAGTAGAAATCGTTTCTGAAACAGATCATCAACGTGAAATTCGATTCAATCAGGCAGGAACCTACACCGTTACCATGCAAGCTAACTTGGCAAACTGTATAGCTACTGTATCCAGACAACTTGATGTAGTATCCTTGTCAAATGGAAGGTTTGGAATTGCAGGCTCTTCCAATGAGGATATAGATGAAGACAGCGATATTCAACTGTTGGAGGTTGTGCCGGTGCCAAATGATGGTCGTTTTACCATTAATGTAAGACTGAATGAGGAGATGGACGGGGTACTTTCACTAAGAAGTGCAGGTGATGCCAAAAAATTATGGGAAAAAGAACTGTCGGGTGCAAACCACTATACAGTGAGGTATGAAAATGAGAGACTTCCTTCAGGAGTTTACATATTACAATTAGTAACAGTTCAGGAAGTGAAGGCTACTAAAGTATTGATTCAGAACTAATTTTTTATCATGAATAGGATAGGCTATATTTTTTTAACGGCATGTGTGGTATCCTTTAACATGCTGGGAGCAATGGCCCAGGGGTTTGAAAAGGTAAGCTCAACAGACTTGCCTGCATTGTATGAAGGAGAAGTACTGTCATTGGATTTGGATCTGGATGGTATGAAAGACCTTGTGATCTCTGGTAAGGATGCGGGAGGAAGTTGGTACCTGCAAGCCATGCATTATAATGGCTCAGGTTGGGATAGCTGGAGTAATGGTTTGACAGAATTGTCAGACCCTTCCCTGCTTGCGGCAGATGTGAACAGTGATGGAATTTCAGACCTAATTGTTACAGGTAAGGATACTGGAACGGGAGAAGGAAAAGTGCATGTATACACCCACAATGGTAGCGGAACTTGGACTTCACTTGAAAATGGGTTACCCGATTATTCAAATGCTGCTGTCCTATGGGGAGATTTCAGGTCTGAAGGAAAGCAAGGCATACTACTGACAGGAAGTGATACAGATGGTGTGGCACAAACCCGATTTTTTGTGTTGGATGAGAATATATGGATAGAAAAGTCAACTAACCTGCCATCCTTTACCAATGCACAGCTGCTATCCTTTGATGCGGATTTGGATGGACGTACAGACTTATTTGTGTCAGGACAGGATATCTATGGTAATTACCTTAGTAAACTGTATGTCCAGACAGGTGTCGGTACATGGGAGGCCGTTTCTGCCTCTTTTCAAAGACTGACTGAACCTAAACTGGACAAGGCAGACTTCGATCAGGATGGTCGTATGGACTTGATTATGTCAGGCTTTGGTAGTGGAGGTACATCTGTAGCAAAAGTATACCTTAATAAGTCAGCAGGTTGGCAGGAGAACACTTGGAGTTTACCACAATTGGCAGGTGGTGATGTAAAAGCTGGAGACTTTGATTTGGATGGGTATATCGATGTCTTTCTTTCTGGGGTTACGTCAGGTGGTGTAAAAGAAATTTGGGCATTGACGAACAGTAGTGGAACAGGGTTTACGGATTCAGGTATTGCTTTTACCTTAATTTCAGATGGTGGAATTGCAGTAGCAGACTGGAATGGAGACAATAAACTGGACTTATTGACAACTGGAAATACCTATACAGGCGTACAGACAATTTTATATCAGAATAATGATACAGGAACTGTATCAGTGCCTACTGCTCCGGCAGGGCTTTCCACAACAGTAGAGATCAATCAGGTATTGTTGGAGTGGAATGCTGTCTCTGGAGCAACAGCATATGAAGTAAGGTTAGGTAGTGAGCCAGGGAAAGGTGATTATATAACAACGCTGACACAGAGCAGCGGAGAAAGAGCTGTCTTGCAACAAACCTCATCAGGTTTGAAAGTGTTAATAGACAGTTTGGAAGAAGGTACCTACTATTGGTCAGTTCATGCTATTGGAAGTAGCCACCAGGGAGGTGCTTTTGCTTCTGAAGCGTCATTTACAGTTTGTGATAAGCCTAACCTAGGAGATGACTTTTATACTTGTGCAAAAGCGCCATTTACCTTATCCGCTGGAAAATCAGGTGAAACGGTCACATGGAGAACATTGTCTGGAAAAGATTTGGGAGCCGGACTGACATTGGAGGTCAGCTTGATTGCAGAGGAAGAAATTGAGGTAACGGTAGACAAACCTGCCTTGGGTTGTCAGATGAAAGATACGGTCAAGGTAAGTGTATGGGAATTGCCGGAAGCAAACCTACCTGAGCAGGAATTTATTTGTAAAGGTGGGACTTACCTTACAAACCTGACAGGGACATTTGCACAGGTATCTTGGTATTCACTTTCTCAGGATAAGTTTTTGGGTACAACACAGAATGTTTCTGTAAATGTATCGACAGAAGAAATACTGGAGGTAACAGTAACAGATTTTAATGGCTGTTCAAGTTTGGATACGCTTACCATTACAAGCTATCCTGTACCGCAACCAGGGCTTGCTGAGGTCAAAAATGTTTGCTGGAATGCTTTTGATACACTCAGGTTGGCAGATAGCTGGACAGATGTGTCCTGGAAAGGGCTAATTTCAGGAAATACAGTGAATGGGGTTATTTACCCATACGTAGCTGGAGAGAAAGATTCAGTGGAAGTAACGGTGATTGACATTAATGGCTGTGTAGGGAAAGACACAATCCTGCTTGAAAGTTATGAGTTGCCGACACCTGACCTAGGATCTGATTTGGAAGTTTGTGCAGACAATACGATTTCCTTTGATGCAGGAGAAGGATGGAGTGAAACTGTTTGGCGAAAACTCAGTGATGGGGCAGTAATATCCACGAACCAGAAACTTGATTGGGAAGTCAATATGACGGACTCATTGGAGTTGGGATTGAAAAACAGCAATGGTTGCTGGGCTTATGATACGGTAAAAGTTTCATTGTTGGAGTTACCAGTATTGGCAACCGACCTGAACCTATCTGAATGTTCTGGAAGTGTGATTGATCTGGATGCAGGAGCAGGACATACTACATACCAATGGAAATCCTTAAGAAAAGATGAAATTGTTGGAAACGAGCAGGTATTGCCATGGTTAACAACAGAAACAGACACACTTGAACTGACGGTGTGGAACGATAAAGGTTGCTTTACCATTGATTCCGTAATTGTGGAAATGTGGGAATTGCCAACTCCTGATTTAGGTGGAGACAGAACTGTCTGTAAAGGTGGTGAATTGAATTTTGAGGCAGGAAGTGTATGGCAAAGAGTCAGATGGGGAACAATCCTCTCAGGAGTGCAACAGGATGATACATCATCTACATGGAGCCATGCTTTTGTACAAAATGATAGTGTTTGGGTAGAAGTAACGGACAGCAATGGTTGTATCAACACTGATACGATTGCGGTTGAAGTATATGACTTGCCAGATCCAGGATTGGAGGCAACTGTCATTATTTGTGAAGAAAGTGAGGTAAACCTGAATGTGGAATTAGGCATATGGGAGACCGTTACCTGGAGACGTTTTTCAGATGGTCTTACATCTAATGATGAAAGCTTTTCTTATCAGGTATTGGAAAAAGATACTGTGGAAGTTACGGTTTCAGATGCCAACGGATGTTCAGGTGCTGATACAATCGTAGTTGATTTTTATCCAATCCCTCGTTTTGACTTGGGAGCAGATACAGCCATCTGTTTTGATGAAACATTGCTGCTTGACGTAGGTGGCGGATGGGCAGAGGTGAAATGGTATTCACAGAAGCAAGGTTACCTCTCAAGCTCAAGATCACTCCAATGGTTGGCGACTGCATCTGATACCGTTTGGGCTGAGGTGACTAACATCGAAGGATGTTTAAATACAGACAGCATTGCTGTGAAGGTGAACCCTTTGCCGGAGCCAGATTTAGGTGCGGACATTTATGAGTGTATTGGAGAAACAATAGCGTTGAATGCTGGTACTTGGGAACGAGTTGAATGGCATTCCAAGTTGAAAGGGGCATTAGGAACCGATGCTGCGCTTTCTTATGAAATCTCAGAGCCTGATACGTTATGGGTTTCAGTTGAAAATGCCAATGGATGTATCGGCAATGACACGATTCCGATTCATCCATATGCACTGCCAGACTATACACTTGGAGCAGATGATACCATCTGTTACATGACCAGCAAGACACTTTCTGTAAGTGAGGACTGGACAAATGTAACATGGTATTCTAATAGAGAGGGTGAACTGGCTGATGGCGTGTATGTGTATGAGCATACGGCGACAGTGAAGGATACACTTTGGTCACGAGTAGAGAATGCCAATGGGTGTATTGCTTATGACACCATTGTGATTGATGTATTTGACCTTCCTGCATTTACTTTGGGCAGTGACCAGTCGGTTTGTCAAGGAGAACAAGTGACCTTGAAAGTTGAAGGAGGCTGGCCAACAGTTAACTGGTTTGAGCAAGGAGTATCAACACCTATTGCAGAAGATACTTGGTATATCAATGTTGATGCTGATGACACTAAGAGTTACGTAGCGGAAGTATTTAATCCGGAAGGCTGTGTGAATTATGATACAATCACCATCAACAGGCTAGCATTACCAGTATTCTCGTTAGGTGCTAATCAACAAATATGCGAAGGTGAGGCGTTGAACTTGGAGGTTGAAGTAGAAAATATCGCTGATGTCTCTTGGTACTCAGACTTTAGAGGATTGTTGCAGAAAGGAACGGCATCAAGCTATACGCAAACGGTTTATAATGATGAAACAATTTGGGCAACGGTTACAAACAGTAATGGCTGTATCTATTCAGATACAGTTGAAGTCACAAAATTAGCGTTGCCAACATTTAGTCTGGGACAAGATACTTCAATCTGTTATATGGAAACCATCGCGTTGTCAGTAGGAAATGCAGACGATCAGGTAAAATGGTTCTCATCTCAGCTTGGAATGATTGAAGAAGGAAACGACCTGACATTCGAAATAACACAGACAGATACCTTGTGGGCGGAAAGAACAAACAGCAACGGATGTATTTGGACCGATACTTTGGTCGTAAATGTATTGCCTTTGCCAGATTTTGTATTGCCAGAAACATTGGAAGTTTGTGATGGGGAGCAAGCAAGCCTTACTGTAGAGGGAGACTGGCAATCCGTAGAATGGTTTGACAATAGTGGCAACCTGCTTCATACAGGGGTGTCATTCGATACAACTGTAGAGCAATCAATGGTAGTGACAGCCAATGTAACTTCCTGGGATGGCTGTAATGACGCAAAATCTGTAAGTATCATAAAACTGGACTTGCCAGTTGCAGATGCAGGAATTGATCGCTCAATCTGTACGGAAGGTGTAACCACAATTGGTTCATCAGCTATTGATGGGATACAATATCAGTGGTTCCCAACAATAGGGCTTTCTTCAGGTACGGTTGCTCAACCGGAAGCTTCTCCTGCTGTCACAACAACCTATTTCCTTACAGCAACTAATGACAAAGGATGTATCAGTCTAACAGATTCTGTAACGGTATTTGTAGATGAATTTTACAGCATTGATGCTGGACCGGACAAGGCAATCTGTTATGGAGAAGGAACTGTACTGGAAACTACAATAGATGGTGGTGCAAGTGACTATAAGTTTGAGTGGTCGCCTCAAGCAGGTTTGGACGATCCTGCTTCATCAAGTCCGATGGCATTCCCAGAAGAAACAACCACTTATATTGTTAAAGCTTCCTTAGGAGACTGTTTAACCCGAACAGATACCATTACAGTAGTAGTAAATGATCTGCCAGTAGTAACAGTGAGTGAAGATATTGCAATAGGAGCAGGAACAGAAGTGACACTGGAAGCATCAGGAGGTACATTCTACCTTTGGTCTCCTGACTATAATATGGATCGACCAAATATTGCAACCCCAACTGTTTCACCAGAAGTAACAACTACTTATACTGTAAGGGTTATGAGTGCTTTTGGGTGTGTCTCAACAGGAAGTGTAACGGTGTTTGTGGGGAATGAGATCTTTGTGCCAAACCTATTTACACCAAATGGGGACGGTACCAATGATATCTTTAAAATATATGGAAAAGGTGTAGCTCGCTTGACTTTACAGATAGTAGACCAGCAAGGAAATATAGTCTTTACCAGTGATAATATATCCCAGATTATGGAGACAGGCTGGGATGGTAACTTTGGAGGAAAGGCTTTACCAAATGGCACATATTATTGGAAAATGATAGGTGTCTACAAGGATGGTTCCAATATAAAATTCAAAGGAACTGATACTGGAATTATTAACCTGCAACGCTAATTTTTTAAAGGATGAAGAAGCTATTTTTTATTCTATCGTTTGTGTTTGTTTCAGTTATATGCAGCGCACAAAATATACCTTTAAAAAAGGATAATCATATTTTGGTTGTAGACGAAGAACTTGTAGAAGTAACAATAGATTATTGTTCTACTATTTATGGAACATGGAGGTACAAGGCTAATACTACTACATTTACTTCTAATGGAGCTATGATGAATACATATTGTTACTTAACAAGTCAAGTAACTACTTTCGCTTTGGAACCAACTGTATTATTAGCTCCAGAAATAGCATATTATGGCTGTGATACTCCTTGTGATAGAGATAGCTATAATGTAAGTAATCCTACAAATAGTATTCTTAGGCATGAGTACAGTATTCCTGATACAAATATTTGGTACTCAGGTGTAGGAGAAGTTACGGCGTTAGAATACCCATCAATGGATATAGAAGGTTGTAGAGTACATGGGAAGTTAACTTTGAAATATTTTTTGACATCAAAAATAGAGGAAGATACTCCTCAAGTAGATACAGGGTACTACCCCAAGCAGAAAAATATAATACATATTAAGGGTGTTGAAATTCTAGAAAAGGTTTCACAGTCATCAGATGAAGGATATGTATGGCATATCAAAAACGAGCAAGAAAGTGTAGATTTTATAGTATCAACAGAAGCTAATTTTTTGGATGTAAATAGAGAGGAATATGCGTCAGGAGTATGGCAAATCACCTGTGAAAGAGGAGGTTTTATTACTCAACCTCTTGAGGTGAAATTGGGAGAAAGTAACTTGATAGTTTTAAAATCAAGTGAAAGAAGTGACCTCTTAAAAAAACCATTATCAACTGAATAAATAGCTATGATTATCAATAAAAAGCTAATACCAAATTTACTACTGATATTCATGTTTTTTACTGTAGATGTATATACTTAATTTTTTTATGTAAAGAGGCTTATTAGAAATACTTTTTTAATGAAATAATAGAGAGGGTATTAGAAAAGATGAAGTGTTTAAAAGTTCTTATTTTTTTTAGCATGTGCTTTTTCAGTTGTATATCAATAAATGCACAGATTGTTTTATGGGGAAATACGAGTGGAAATTATATAAGCCCCTCTGAAAGTAACCTAGTACCCTTAACAAAGGGGACATATAGTTATTTATCAGTTAATTTAAGTATTTCTGGGGGGACTAATGATGGAGGGGAAGCAGAAAGCTATGATAAAAATGGATTTCCAATTCTTTATGTTGAAGGGCAAAGTACATATTATACTGGCCCAACAATCTACCTAGTATATGAGGAGCCAATAAACAGCTTTGGCTATGATAAAAAAGTTAGTACAGCTTCTACTTATGTTGAAAATGCAGATTGCAGTTCAAGTTATGGGTTAACAGATTATGAATTTTCTGAACAGAATGAAGGGGCTCTTTGGTTTATATTTGGTTATACATGTCATTCAATTGTATCAGATGCCATACCAAAAGCTATAGGTTACTATAATGCTGTTAGAGAAGTAATGAGGATTGAAGCTCCAAAAATATTATCGGTTTTAGAAGGTTCTGAAGTATTTCAATGGGAACTGACACATACAGAAACAGGGGAGTTATTACATATTCAAACCCAAACAGGGTTACTAGAACTTGAAGGGGAACCCTTAGTAGTTGGAGTATGGGAAGTAACATGCAGCAGATTTGGCTTCATCTCTCAACCAACCAAAATAATGTTTAACCATAATTCATGTATACCCGAAATAATATGCTCAAACGACTGATATTACTTTCAGCATTACTTTTTGCATTAAATTCTTTGCAGCTTCAAGCCCAAATATCAGGATATGGAGCGATGAATGGCTTTGCACCTTTGCGACTTTCTCCTGCTTGGGGTGGCGTATCTACAGACGCTTCATTATCTATTTTACATAGAAGCCAATCCTATGGAGCTGACTTGCAACGTAATAGGACTATTGTATCAGCTTCTATGCCATTAACTGAAAAAGGAAGTGGGCTTCTAAAAGGAGGTGGCGGACTTTATTTTATGAATGATGCACCTCAGGATGTTGCCGGTTTCAATATTCAGGAACTGGGTGGATCATTTGCTTATATGGTACAGCTTAATCAGTATCATGACCTTTCTTTAGGCATGGGTGTAGCTTGGAGCAATTTGAAATTAGGTGGAAGTAATTTTACTACAGGAAGCCAGTGGGACCCCATTTATGGTTTTAACTCAGAACTGGATAATGGAGAAGTGTGGACCAGTGTAAAACGAAATTATCTAAGTTTGTATGGAGGGTTATTGTGGAGTTCTTTAGATGAAAATTATAAAGAAAAACACCGTTTGGGTGTAAATATTTACCGTTTGAATCAGCCAAAGGGAGCGGGAGATGTGACAGCAACTGATATGTTGCAAATGGGAGGTAGTGTTACAGCATCAGTAGTGTTTTGGCTAAGACATAACCTGACACTTACTCCTGAAATTTTGTATGATTATATGGATGGAAAGCATACAGTCCAGTCCACACTTTGGGGAGGTGCACATTTCAGAAATGAAAACCCGACAGATCCTATTACAACAGGATCTTTACAATTAGGGTTAAACTATGTCGACAGAGGTACTATGGGGTTGGGTTTTAAGTTTGACCAGAAAGTATATGAGATAGGGTTGTTTGCTTATTATCCAGTTACAGGTGAAACAAGTGCTTTATCAAACCAATCTACTTTCGAGGTTGCTTTCAGACTGAAAAAACCAATTGCAAAACGACGTAAGGTAAAGCAGGTGTGGACTGAGAAACCATCAAGAAGTAATGCAACTTATAGAGTGTTTAATCAAGATGAAAACGATATAGTTTCAGATACTAATAATGAGCAACCAATAATTGCTCAGCAAGAACCTAAATCTGGAAGTAAACAAAAACCTATTCGTTATGTGTTGAACTATCAATTAAATGAGACTAGGTTGATACAGGTTTCACAGCAACAATTAGATTATACCGTCAAGCTATTGAATGCAAACCCTGATCTTCATATTCGAATAGTTGGTCATAGTGACAGCCAAGGAGATGAAAAGGTAAAGGCAAAAGTAGCATGGGAAAGAGCCAAGGAAATTCGTGATTATATTTTAGCTAGTGGCGTAGATAAAAGCAGGGTTTCCACAACCTCAAAATCTGATAAGGAACCATTGTTCAGTAATGATTCTGAAGAAAATAAAGCTAAAAACAGAAGAGTAGAACTTTTGATCTATGAACCTTAGTGTTAGGCTAAGTTTTTTAAACTACTACAAACGAAATGATTTTTTATCAGAGATATAAATACTTTTTAAAGCTGATACTTTGCTTGCTGATGGTGCTTTTGCTTAAGCCGTATTCAGTGGAGGCTCAGCAATTGGATAAAATTGGCAAAGACTCTCCTGTAAAGGTATCAGGAGGGATCTCTGTCAATCAGACAGCCTATTCAGCTTGGGGAATAGATAGCCGTCGTGACCCTTATAGGTATGTCATGTCAGGTAACCTGAATTTTGATATATATGGAATGCAAGTACCACTTTCATTTTCCTATTCCAATCAGAATTTCAGTTACCAGCAGCCATTCAATCAGTTTGCACTGGCCCCTTCATACAAGTGGCTAAAGTTCCAGTTAGGGTATAGCAGTATGTCCTTTTCACCTTATACTTTGGGTGGGCATACCTTTTTTGGAGGTGGTGTAGAAGGCAGTCCTTCAGATAAGTGGGATTTTGCTGTAATGTACGGGAGGTTAAGAAAGGCCGTAGAGGTGGATACGCTAAATACAGCAACTGTACCTGCATATCAACGGATGGGATATGGCTTTAAGACTGAATATAAACATGCAAATGGAAATTTAGGAATAACTTTTTTCAAGGGAGAAGATGACCCATCCTCGCTTAAGGGAGAAATTCCTGAAGGGTTATTACCTGAAGAAAACCTAGCAGTAAGTATTTATGCTGGCCAAAAAATGGGAAACCTTACCGTGCAAGCAGAAGTAGCCTCTTCCATGCTTACCCATGATATGAATGCATCGTCCAAAAATGATGCATCCTCAGTTTACGGCTGGTTGTATGAACCAAAAACTTCTTCATCTGTACATTGGGCATTTAATGGAGGAGTGTCTTATCAGTTGAAAGGGTGGAATGTGGGAGCCACTTATGAGCGTATTGAACCTGAATACCGAACATTGGGAAACTATTACGCCAACAATGACTTGGAAACAGCTTCTGTCAATATCGCTGGACAGTTATTTAATGGAAAGGTGTCATTATCAACCAATATTGGAGGCCAACGTGATAACCTTAGTGGCGATAAGGCCAGTGATATGACCAATATGAATGTAGCGCTTAACTTGAGTTGGGCAGCAACTGAGAAGCTTAACCTGACAGGTAGCTATTCCAACTTTAGATCTTATACGGTAATCAGGTCTCAGTTTGAACAAATCAATCAAGCTGATCCATTGCTGCAACTGGACACGCTAAATTATACACAGTTGACAGATGCAGGAAACCTTGGTGTAAATTGGATGTTGAGTAGCAGCAAGGAGAAATCTCAGTCATTGGCATTAAACCTGAATTATCAGCAAACAGGAGCTGAGCAATCAGACCAGTCAGAGGAATTGGCATCAAGTCGTTTTTGGAATGGAGCAACTTCGTGGAGTTGGGCGCATCGCCCCTCAGACTGGCGACTAGGATTGAGTGCCAATGTCAGTTACAGTGAAGCAAATGCAATGACTCCTTCTAGCCTGACATTAGGTCCTACTTTTTCAGCCAATAAAGGGTTTTTGGATAAAAAACTTAAAACAAGAACCAGCCTGTCATATAACCAATCTATGCAGGATGGAGAGACTCAAGGTACAGTCATCAGTTGGAGGTTGGGTGCTTCTACGTCAATTAAGAAAGCACATAACCTAAACTTTAATACAGTACTTCTGAATCGGGAAACCAATGGAGAAAATAAGCAGGCATTTACCGAACTGACCATTACACTAGGTTACAGTTATAGATTTTCCGGTCTGAAAAAAGAAGAAAAACCCGAAGAACAGCAATAAACTCTAGCGATATGAAACACTTTTTAATGCTGCTATTTTTTATAGCGCCTTGGTTTGGCAGTTGGGCAGCAGAAATAGAGAACCCTTTGGAAGGGAAAACTGCTTCAAGTAAAGCAGCTACAGCAAGGTTCAGTAAGTTCAGGAACTTTGATGTAGAGCTTCCTAACGTACATGCTAAACCTGAAGCTGCACCAATAGTTGCTCCAGTAGGTACTGGAATTTCAGAGAAGATTACTGAAATACAGTCAGCACTGCAAAAGGTTAGAGAAAATAAACTCTTCGTTGGATTGCTTACAGAGGCAGATTTGGTCTCATTACCTGTAGGTATCAGTAAGGATATTGGAGGAGTAGTTTATGAAATCGTAATCTATAGGGTGCAGCTCACTCCGCAAGGAACGCTTATAGATGTAGGAATGGGTGTGAAATTTCCTAATACAGATCAGGAGTTGATGTTTGGAGCATTCAATGTTGCTTTTAGTCAAGAGAGAGGTATTGGAGGAACAAGTAAAATGGCGTTGTTGAGCGACTATACAGTCAACTTATCAAAGGATATAGCATTGAAATTTAATGGTACTCAAAACGGGGGTACTACTTACGTTAATTGGGGGTGTGATGGTTATCAGGGTATGGGCATTGACTTTGATATGATCTTCAGTCGTGAGTTGATCAGACCTGCCGATGAGCAGGGAAATGTGATGGAAGGTCAAATTTCTACACATATCAAAGCAAATATAGAAACATGGGACGAACTGATTGTTGAAGTGAACCTACCTCGATTCAGAATGGGAGAAAAGTCTGATAGAGGATTTGTGTTTACAGCTCAGGACGTCGTATATGACCAATCTGAAATTACAAATGGTTCTGTTATTTTTCCAGAAGGTTACGAGTCTCCAGACTTTGTAGATGGTAACCGAAATCTTTGGAAAGGTCTCTACATCCGAAAGGCTGAGGTCATGATGCCAAATGACTTTGATAAGGCCATGAATGAGAGTAAGGATAACAATACAACAGCAGCAATAGATTCAGCCAAAATGAGTTCACAACGGACAGTCATAGGTGTGGAGGGATTGTTATTGGATCGACAGGGCCTCACAGGGCATTTCTATGGTCATAACCTGTTGTCACTGGAAAAAGGAAAACTTGGTGCCGGTTGGGCACTCTCCCTATACAAGCTTGAAGTAGATATCTTGACGGGGCAGTTTGTGAAAGCAGACTTGGAAGGGGATATACAAATCCCAACTTCAGATTCAGAAGCACTGTTGGGGTATGAGGCGCAGATATTAGCAGGAGGAGATTTTCATTTTACTGCAAAGACAAATGAGGAAATGGTATTTACCCCATTTGGTGAAAGTAAGCTATTGTTGACTAGGACTGAATTACTTGTTGAAATCAAGGGAGGTAAGTTCTATGCGATGGCAGATATGGATGGCTCGATGAATGTAAAGGTGAAGTCTGTTGATGCAGAGCTGGCTGATATTGACTTTCAGGGACTAAAGATACAAACCAAAGCACCTTATCTGACAGCAACAGCTTTTAGTGCTAGTTCAGAGTTGTTGGAACAAAAGCTTTCAGGTAAAGCACTGAGTATTCATGAGCTTAACCTGAGTGCTGAAGGAGAACAGGTTGGATTGTATGTTCAGGCTTCGATCTCTTTATTTCAAGGAGATGCTGACAGTAAAGAAGGATTTGGAGCAGAGGGAGGTTTTACAATCTATGGGGAGCGAAAAAGTACAGGGTGGAAGTATAAGGAAACCCAGATTAGTAGAATTACGCTGGAAGCACATAAGGAGAATGTATTTGACCTAAAAGGAACCATTGAGATATTGAAAGATGATCCATTATATGGAGACGTCTTTAAAGGAGTAGTAGAGGCAAGGTTAGGTCCAATGGACAGTAACGGGATTTCTATTGAAGCTTCTGTAATGTTTGGGCGTAAGGATGGTAGGGATTACTGGTATGCGGATGCCTTGGCTGTAATAGATCAGGGAATACCAGTTGGCCCAATGAATATCCACGGGTTTGGTGGTGGAGTGTATTATGGAATGAGAAAGGCGGGTTACAGTCCTGATTTGGCGAATGTAGTACAATCAGCGACTGGAGGTGTTTACTTGCCAGACAAAAACTCAGGATTTGGGTTTAAGGCAATCGTTGTCATGTCTATCGTCAAGAAAGAGACTGTATTTGCTGAGGCAACCTTTGAGATGGACTTTCTAAGAGGAGGCGGTGTAAGAACAGCCGCATTCTATGGTTGTGCCAATATCATGTCTGTTCCAAGTACAGGCTTTGGCGATTCTGATCTGGCGAACATGACTGGAAGTTTGGAATCAGAAGAAGGAGCTGCTTATCAACAGCAGTTGAATGATGATGTGGCAAGTATGGCTTCAAACTGTGCAATTATTGATAGCAACGCCCCAATATTTGCAGGTCTATCGTTGGTGATGGATTTTGAGCAAAGTGTTTTCCATGGAGAACTGGTTGTTAGTATTCAAGCAGGAGTAGTCAAAGGTGGAGGAAAAGCAGTCATTCACTTTGATCAGGAAACATGGTATATACATATAGGTACCAACAAGAACCCAATTTTCTTGTCCCTGCTAGGAGTGCAAGCAACATCCTACTTTATGTTGGGTGACGGTTTGCCGGATGGTTTTGACGCGCCAAGAGAAGTTCAGGAAATCTTAGGGAAGTCCCCAAAACCGACTGAACAAGAGGGCGGAAGAAATGAAGCAGCACTATCAGGAGGTCGAGGAGTAGCTTTTGGTGCATCATTGAAGATCGCAACAGGTGAGCAGACTTTCCTTATTTTCTTTGCAGATATCAATGCTGGACTTGGCTTTGATGTAATGCTGAAAGACTATGGTTCAAATGCAGTATGTGCTAATACTGGAAAGCAAATTGGTATTGATGGATGGTATGCGCAAGGACAAATGTATGCCTATGTAAAAGCAGTCATTGGTGTAAAAGTTGACTTGAGGTTTATCAAAGGTCGTTATGAAATTATTGATGCAGGTTTTGCTGCCCTACTTCAGTTGAAAGGGCCTAACCCTGTGTATGCTTATGGTATCATTGGAGGTAGGTTCAGAATATTGGGAGGACTGGTAAAAGGTAATTGCTCATTTGAGTTTACAATTGGAGAGGAGTGTCAGATTCAAGGAGCGAGTCCTTTAGGAGGAATTGAGGTTATTGCAGCCATGACTCCAGCTGATAAGAAAGAAGATGTCAATGTATTCTCTGCAGGACAAGTGGTGTTCAACGTACCTATCAATGAAGAAATGAAGTTACTTGACCCGAATACCAATGAGAAGAAAACTTATCGGGTTTATTTGAAAAACCAGCACTTAAGAAGTGATAAAGGGGGAGAGGAAATATATGAGATGATTTGGAATGAGGACAACACAACACTTGTTTTGCAACCTGAAAGTATGTTGCAAGGTCAAGCCAATTATGTATTCTCAGTTGAACTCGAATTCCAAGAAAAGAAAAATGGCAAATGGGTAGACGCTGGAAATGGTGAAAAACTTTCCAAGAAGGTAACATTCAAGACAGGAGACAGGCCAGACTTTATTGAACATGAATATGTAGCATATAGCTATCCGGTAGAACGTCAGATGAACTTCTTTGTGGATGAGACGGGTAATGGTTATATGAAGATGAATGTCAAAGGATGGGATTACCTTTTTGCGGTAGACGACCCAGAAAAGTGGTCTGTTAAGGCTAGATTCAGAACTACATCAGGTGAGGTAAGCTATGGGGATGTGAGTTATAGTGATAATAACAAACTGATCTCATTGGGTATTCCAAATAACCTGTTGACAAATAAAATATATGATCTGGAACTGGTACACATTCCTAATGCAGTAATGAATGTGGATCAGAACGTAACGACTACTGAAACAAATGTTGATTTGGGAGATGCTGCTGGAGGTGAAGATGGAACTAGTGTAACGGTTGCTAAACGAGATGCAACAGAGGAGCTGGAATCATATGAAGAGAAGGTGGTCTACCATAGTACGTTTAGGTCAAGTAACTGGAGGACTTTTGTCAGTAAGTATGAGAGTCTGGGGATTGGTTCCGGTAATACAGGTTTGCTACCTAGTTCGGGTAGGTCCCAAATTAATGTGTATATCCCAACCAAAGAAAGTGAGACATTTGATGAAGCTGAGTTGAGAGGGGTTTATGGAAATAACCCTCTGATAAGTTTGGAGGTCGATTTCAACGATACATTCTTCCAACAATGGATCAACCCTATTATTTATGATCGTTATCCGCTGTTTGGTGCGCAACTTGACTGGCGTACAGAGAGTGATAACTACGGTTGGCTGAAACCTAAGGGAGCTGTATTTGTGGGAATGAACAATGAAGGACTGGTATCCCTATCAGATACTGAAATCGAGAATGGTAGAATTGATAACCATCAAGGGTTTAGGGTTTACTATAACGCTTCATGGGCAATCTATAAGGACTTTAGAGATTTCCAGACTAATTTGGAAGACTTGGCTGATAAAGGACAGTTAAATGTATCAGGTGAAGACAAGGAAAGGACAGATTACATTAGATTGGCTCCACAAGCACCAGACTTGAAGATAGGTGATTATCATATTATTATGAATTACACCTTGCCAGGTCAAAAGAAACCTTCTTCAACTTACAGACTGAAATTGAGAAACATTATTCAATAAAATGATGAACAATATTTTTTCATTCAAGCCGACCTTGCTCTGTAAGGTTGGCTTGATCAAACTTTTTGTTTTACTGGTATTTTCTTCAAATATTTTTGGACAAGGGTTAAGCACAGATTCTCCTCAGGTCAAGGTAATTGGCAAAATTACAGATGAGAGGGTACAGCTGCGTTGGGCACCAACAGACCCTATGGCTTGGCAACTGCTAAACGAATATGGTTATAGCCTTGAAAAGGTGACAACATCTCGAGATGGGAAAATACTAGCTACTCCTGAAAGGGAAACTCTGGCTGAGCGTATCAAACCTATGCCTGAAGCCGAATGGAGCAAAGCCCATCAGGAAAATAAGGATGACCAATATATAGGGGTTGCAGCTCAATCGCTTTTCGGACAGACCTTTATGGTGGATATCAATGCAGGGAATGGACTGGCTCAAGTCGTAAATGCGATTCGTGAGCAGGAAGCAAGATTCTCCTACGGACTGCTTTCCGCAGACCAGTCAACAACAGTAGCAAAGTTGATGGGCTTATACTTTGAGGATACAGATATCAAGAAGAATGAACGCTACTTGTATAGGGTAAGGTCTCTTGTTCCGGATAGTTTGCAGGTGGTAGAAAGTGGTGTTGTATACTTGAAACCAGAAGACTACCGACCTTTGCCACAACCATGGTTACCTAGAGCTGTGTATGAAGAAGGAAGTGTGAGAGTGACTTGGGACTGGATGATATTGCAGCAAATCTACAACAGTTATTGGGTGGAAAGGTCCGATGACGGCGGAAAGACCTATAAGGCACTTACGGAAGTGCCGTTTATCCAGCCTTCAAAAGAAACTCCTGCTCCTGTGATGCTCTATGCAGATACATTGGGAAACCAGGAAGGGACATATTATTACCGAGTAAAAGGAAAGGATGCTTTCGGAGAGTGGGGACCTTATACAGACCCTTTAAAGGTCGAGGCTTATCCTGTTATGGGATATGTACCTGAACTGGAAGCTGCAGAGAACTTGAATACCGGAAATATTGAGATTGAGTGGAATGTAGACCCAAAAGAAGCAATAGGGGTTTATAGCTTGAAGTTGGCAAGAAGTGAATCTGATAAGGGACCTTTTATGGTACTGGCTGAAAACCTTCCTGTAGAGAAAGGGGGATTTACGGATATTGCACCAGAACCATCCAACTATTATAAACTGGCAGCTATTGGCAAAAATGGTAAAGAAAACTGGTCAATGCCCAAGTTTGTACAACCTTTGGACAGTATTCCTCCTACCATCCCAGAAAACTTGAAAGGGGAAGTAGATTCTTTGGGAGCAGTAAAGCTTACATGGCAGCCAAGTCCTGAAAAAGATGTGTTGGGGTACAGAGTCTACAGGAGTAATGAATTGAAAGGGACTTATGTACAAGTAACAAAACGTGAAATTCCAGCTACAGCTTTTAAGGATTCCATTAGTATTAAGGTATTGAATAGGAAAGTCTACTATAAGGTAATGGCTATTGATAAAAGAGGAAATCCATCTGATTTGTCAGTACCATTAGAGCTGACAAGGCCTGATATCATTCCGCCATCACCTCCAGTTATTGTCTATGCCAAATCTACAGCGCAAGGGCCTAGTATTGAATGGGCTCCTAGTGGAAGTAAGGATGTAGCATATTATCTGGTTTACAGAAAGTCCAATCAACAAGAAATGGAGCGATGGGAATTGATAAAGGAATATGGACCTGTACTAAGCAATCAGGTATTTACAGACTCATCCGTGTTTGATTATGAAAATTACTATTACCTGATGATCTCTGTGGATGAAGCAGGTTTGGAGTCAGTGCCAACAAAGCCAGTAGCTGTCAGTAAGTTTGATACCAAAAAGAGAAAAGGGGTTACCAAGCTGTCTGGAGCAAGAGAGGAAAAAGGCATCGTCTTGAATTGGAAGAACCCAATAGGGGGTGACTTTGGAGTAGAAATATACAGGTCTGTAGATGCAGGTCCACTTAGGTTTTATGACAAGTTAAAGGGAGAGTCCTTCTTGGATCAAAATATTCAGGATGCACATACCTATCACTACAGAATTAGATTGTCATATGAGGATGGTGCTAGTTCTGAGTTTAGTGAGCCACTTAGAGTTAAAATTTGATCGAAATGAAAAGTGTTTTAAGTTCAGTTATATTTATTTTATTATCAAGTATAACCTTTTGTAAGGCTCAGGATAGTGTGCTCTTATTAATTTAATTTAGGTAGAGCAAGTGAAGGAGGGTACTATGGGGGAGGTTCATGTGGCACAATCAGGTTGGTAGTATTTAATAAAATAGAACTGATCCAAAATGATGAAACTGTGCTCACAATCGATTTGACAGAAGATAATAATCAAATACAATTTGATTATTATTCTACGAATAAACCAATACTTAGGTGTCACTTTAAAGCAACGAATCAAACTGCTTGCCAAGGAGGTAGTAGTAGTACATCTACTCAAATTGGATCAATGGATGATTCATTTTGGGATGTTCCTTTGAATCAATGGCTTAGTTTGGAGGATTATACAGATAAATATTCCGGACATATATATTTAGGAAAAAAGAATGAAATGATACCTAAGGTAAAGAGACCCTAAAATAATTTGTTGTGAAATATATTATAAATGCAGATTATCAATGAGATCAAGAGTATGTATATATGAATTATTGACAAGCTTTATTGTGTTTTTCATTTGCTAAAATAAAGATCATGAAAAAAGGACTTTTGATTTTGTGTTTATTATTAATATACAATATGTCTTAGAGTCAGGAGATACAGAATTATGTTATCAATACCATTTTTGTAAATATGCAGAGTACTAATGGGAATAGAGACTATATTAATAGTATCAAATTGTCAGAAACAATGGGAGTATAACTAGAATCACATTGATAAAATAACAATAGTGCAATAGGAAATCTGTACTCACAGCTTTACATTCAATACTTTTGTGAAAAGATATCTGATAATACTTCAAAAGTTGCGAAGAATAATTAATCATAAAAGAGAAGGTTTAATGAAGTATTTACTAACATGCTACTTTTTACTTAGTGCTATTTTTTGTAAGGCGCAAACAACTTTAGTAGCAGGTGAGTATTTAGTAAAAGCAGAGCTTTTTGTAACAAATGGAATAAGTAACAATAGTTGTACGTATGGAACATACTTGGATGCATATATTGTAGAAAATAATAGTACAAGCTATCGTACTGTAACGAGTACACCTCCAACATTAAATTATAAATATGATATTCAAATCTACAAGACAGATAGGGATGGGTATTGTGTTGAAGATCACCTTTTAGATGACTTTGGTGGAAGTGTTACTTTAAATGAAACAGGAAATGATTATGTGGATGTGATACTAAAACGGCAATATGATAGCTCAAATAGCGAAGAGTCAATAATTAAAATTAAGTATATTTGTATTAAAATACCAGAAGGTGTTCTCCCCGTGGTAGTCTCACAAAGCAATTGAATTTTTTCACCAGTACCCTCTTCTCTGAGGAGCCTGTATAGTTTAAACTGAACAATGAATAACTTGGCAATCAAAAAACTTTTTCTCTTACTGCTGACTTTTTTGCCTTTGATCAGCTGGGGACAACGTTATCCTGTGCAAGCAACCTTAACCCTGACGCCTCCATACGGTGTTAGGCTTTCGCAGTATGCGCAGCCAACTGCAAATAACCTTCAAGCCAATATTTGGCTAAAGGACTTGAACCAACCTGACCTTGAGGTCAAATTCAAGTTACGTATTGAGAACCTTCAAAGCAGGTTGGTTTTGGAGACCAAGCAGAGCTATATGCCTGAACCTTACCATTTGGTAGGAGGGCAGCAGGAAATGCTGAACAATGCAGACCTTTCTCCATATTTTGACCTTAACAACTTACAGGCGACAAGCGGTAGTCTCAGTAGTATAGTATCCAATGGAGGTAAATTGCCGGATGGCTATTATAAGTTTTCATTGGTAGTACTTGAATACTATACAGGTAGGGTGATATCCAATACAGCACTGTTTCAGTGTCCTTTGTTGTTAAGTGATCCTCCATTGCTTTTGATGCCTTATGAAAACCAGAAAGTGGCAATCACGGAGCCACAGTTTGTTAGCTTTAGCTGGAATCCCCGCCATTTGGCATCACCCAACAGACCTCAAAATGTAACCTACCGCTTTCAAGTGGTAGAAATCCTGAGAGAAGGGCAGACGGCTGGTGATGCATTTGCCACAACTCCGCCAATTATAGATGAAGAGAACCTGATGGCACCCGCCTATCAGGTGGGACCTGCCGATACGCCATTGGTGCCAGGGCAGAAATATGCATGGAGAGTACAGGCTTATGATGTGGATGAGCTTGGCCTGATCAAGAATGAAGGATGGAGTGAGATGCGCATCTTCCAGTTTGGTGATGCTTGCTTGGAGTGTGGTCAGCTTGCAGTAGAAACAATAACCCCATCAAGGGTAGAGCTTTCGTGGTATGGTGATTACTCCCATCAAGAATGGGAAGTGCGTTACCGCCGGAAAACCAAAGCAGGGGAAGAAGCACAGGAATGGCGTACCAAGACATTCCTGATGGAGCGTGGCAATGTAAAGCCCTTAAGCCCTGATGTAACCTATGAGTTTCAGGTAAGAGGTCAGTGTGGCGCATTGCAAGGTAAGTGGTCTCAGACAGTAGAGGCAACGACAGGCTCCGTACCAGAGAAGACTTATGTATGTGAAGGTGGTGAAATTGTGGTGACTTTTAGCAATAGTGAGCCGCTCACAGTGCCTATGGAGCCAGGGAAAAGTTTACAGCAGGTGACTTTGAAGTCACTATTGTGGAGGATGACTACAGAGGAGGTTACCATACTGGTACAGGGATGATTCAGATCCGTTCCCTGAATGGTGTATTCTTTACCGTAGAGTACGATGATATTACCATCAATACAGACAACCAGCTGATTGCCGGAATAGTGGATGTTAAAGGGATGGATTCCAATCTTATAGATCCAGAGATAGCCAATGCCATTATGGATGGTTTGGATGCTTTGGATGATGTATTGGATGAAGCGGCAAAAATTGCAGAGTTTATTGATGGAGTTTATGACCGCTTGCCTGATAATGTAAAGTCACCATATGAGCAGGCTCAGGAAGACCTTGAGCAAGCTAAAAATGATTTGGACAATGCAAAAGATGCATTGAAGGAAGCTAAAAAACTTTCGGATGATGATCCAAATAGGGAAGCTGCTATTGCAGCCGCAGAGGAGTCTGTTAAGCAGGCGAAAGACGCTAAAAGTGCAGCCAAACAAGCCAAGAAAAATGGTGTATCTCAAATTCTGAGTTATGCGCAGCAGCAAACAAAGGAGGGAATCAAACACTTGGTAACATTTAGTACTGGAGTAGCGAAGACCCTCAATGAGTCACCAGGTCCATTGCGTGAACGTGCCGCAAAAACAACAATGGAATCTGGAGATGAGGTATTGAATTTCCTTTACCTGATCGATGGTAAACAGGCACCTCCTTCAGATTTGGAAGCGTATCAGGGTATGTCGCAGGATGAAACGCTTGCCAAAGTGCTGGAACTGGTAGATGAAGGTAAGGAGATGATCGAGAACGGGGCTCCTACCAGCTTGCCCGAAGGTATAGAACTGGCACGTAAGAGTGTCTGGGTATTTAACAATGCCTTCGGTGCCGTGTATGCCAATACAGCCAATGATGAAGGCGAGCAGCAGGATGGCAGCGGATGGGCTGCGATTGACAGGGTGACCTTCCAGAAGCATAGTGGTACTGAAGCAGGCTTTGATGCAGGAGGCAGGGAAGCCGACAAAGACTACTATACACAGGTAAACCTTTCGGGTGATGAAGTGTATACCATCCCTTGGCTGGCTGTAGCCAAAGATGGCAAGGAAAAGGTCGTGCTTACAGGTGCTACAGATGGCATACGCCTTCAGGTGACCGACAAGCCTGAAGAAGTGATCACATCACCGGATCCATCAGGAACAAGCCTGTACACCGTCAAAAACAAGCCAACAGAATGGAGTGTAATCCGTACCGTTGAGGGCAAAGACGAAATCCTTGGCAAGATCAATGTCATGGCTTACAAGGCGGAGACATACAAGGTCTATATCATTCCGGTGGATGGACGTACCGCTCCAAATGCGACAGCACTGGAAACAGTACTGAACCAGATTTACGCACAGGCGCATATCACTTGGGAAGTGGAAGTGATGCAAGACCTTTCTGGCGTAGTATGGGACTTGAACGAGGATGGAAAGCTGCAAACAGGCGATTCAGATATACTGGCCAACTACACGGAAGAGCAGCAGGCACTGATCAAGGCTAGCCGTAAGGACTTTAAGCCAAGAGGCAAGGAAGTAGTGCTATTCTGGGCTCCTGCAGCGAGTAAGGAAGATGTAGGCGGCTATATGCCAATGTCTCGCCGTCACGGTTTTATATACGCTCCGGACAATTCTGAGGCAACATGGCGTGCAGCAGCCCACGAACTGGGTCATGGGGTATTCCATCTGGAACATATTTGGGAGCAGTTTGAAGACTTGGCACAAGGCACGACCAATAACCTGATGGACTATGGAAATGGAACCGAACTATGGAAATGGCAATGGGAACAGATCCATAACCCACAACCAATGGTCGGTTTTGAGAAGGAAGATGAGGAGAGTGAGAGTGAAATCAGAGGTTTATTGATTAGTAATGAAAATCTGAGAAGTCTTAATATTTCATTGGATCAATATGGATTTGTATCTCCTGATGGAAAAGTCATTTTCTTAAATAACAATTCACAATTCTCCTTTACTGGAACTACTGGCTCGAGTGAATTAAACAGTTTAATATATAAAGGCGCATTATTAGCATTTACAAAGGATGGTCTGGCCTATAGGGCAACCTTTAAAAAAGTAGAAGGAACTTGGAAGTTTACAGGGTATCTCGATAAAGATGATAAACCATATATGGGAGCTTCGGATGTTACTGTGAAAGGCTATAATGTTATAATAGGCGAAGAAAATCCAGATGATTGTGAAGTTAATATTTACACAGGCCAACTGAATACCTCTGCATATACACATGCCTTGGATGATAAGGAATATGATGCTGTAAATGGTAGTATAGCTATTTCAAATAGAAAGTTATCAGAAGAAAGCTCATATAAAATTGAATACTGTCACTACAAGAATGTATGGGTAAGAAACTTTGTCTCAAAAATGATTGAGACACAAGGAGCAGACAAAGAAGCAGAGATTAAGCGGGTTGCTGATGTATTAGATAAGCTAGGGAAAGATTGGCTGGATGATTACCAACCCAATAGTAATTCATTTACAGCGGCTGGAAGATATATTGATACGCATATAAGTATCTATGACAAAGACTTGGATGGTGCACAACTTACTAAGATTGCTAAGTCATTAGAAAGTTTTTACGCTGAAAAAGATACGCGACTTAATAGCATTATGGAGGAAGAAAATGCTGACTCACTAATGCATAATATATGTTCTTACCTGACCGTAAATGACTATAAAAAGCTGACTTTCGCACAACGAAAACATATTATTACTACGCTTCTTAGTGGAGACTTATCAGGTGGACCTTATTGGTTCTTTGGTGATATCGGTGGAGAAGAAGGTGTAGTAGTAAACACTTTAACTTATTTCGCAGGAAATCAAGGCCAAGCTGATGCACTGTTAGAATTGCTGTCCAAAGATCAGGATAAGAAGAATATTCTTACTGGCTTGAACAGTAAAATTGATGACGGGATCCTATTTGGATTAGGAGGAAACAATTATATGAAGCTCATGAGAGCGATCAAGATAATTATAGAGAAGTCCTCTAAGTACAGCACACTGATCACGGAACTGAACGATAATTTTGATGACAGGTTTTTGCAGTTTGGTGAGCCATCAAGAATGAGTGAGGGAACAATGTTTGTTGATGATGCAGACCTTTCAGGTTATAGTATCAACTTTACTCAAAAGGTGTTTAAAGGCTATGAGTTATATACATCAAGAACTGGTGATGGGATCGAGACCAAGTATAGAAAATCGTATAGCTACCTAAAAGATACGCTTAATGCCTTTGATCTGGTGTTATTTGTAAACGCATCCTCTTTAGGAGAAATAGATGAAGCCACACAGGTACAAAAGGGACAATTTGCGATTGTACCGGCTATCTTCTTGGAGTACAGTGACCAGAAAGACTTTAACCAGAATTGCTTTACCGCAGCAGAAATAACCTTGGATGTTGCCTCTCTGGCAGTATCGGGAGGTACACTGACATTGGCTAAAAACCTGACTAAATTCAAAAAAATATGGTTGATTTATGAGATCGTTAACTCTGGATTTAGTGTTGCCGTCAATCTGGGTGATTTAGCTAATGATCCTGAAATAGGGCCTGCCGTGACATATTTCCAACTGTTCCTGAGTATTGGAGATATGGGAGACATGGCAGTTGAAGGAGCAAGAGGTATCAAAAATGTCAGAAAATCAATAGATGCACTGAGTACTGAAGCCCAAACAGCAGCCTTGAAGTGTTTTGATGCACTGAAAAAAGTAAATGTCAATAACCTTTCAGAAAATGCTAAGAATGGCTATGAAAAAATGTTAAGTAGGCTGCTGGAGTCAGGAAGATGGAATAAATTTCCTAAAGCTAATGAAAACATATTGGATGCTTTGCTGAATTTTTATGCCAGCAAGTATAATGTTTCTTTGGATGACCTGAAAGGGTTAAAAAATAAATTCCCGTCAGAAGAGGCGCTTAGTAAGGCAATGGCTAAGTGGGGTGCCTACTTGGCTGTGTCAGAGTATAAGGTGGGCGCGCTAGCTCTGATGAAAGCACTGCCTGCAGATAAGTTTGATGAAGTCTTTGATGCTATAAAAGCCTTACCTGATGGTATTAAGGTGAAGACTTCTTCCAATAGCGCTGAAGTTCCACTTAAAGAGGCATTCTTTAGAGATTTAGCGAGATCAAGGGTAGATATTGATAACCTATTAAAAGATAATTTGGGTAAGGTAAATGAAAAGATAATCCAAGTTTGGGCAGAATTGGCTAAAGGAAATCACCCCCTTTATAGGATTAACTTTAGTTGGCTGGAAGAGTTGGCAGGTGGGGATATTAAAGATGTTTTAACCAAGGTTGCCGAATATAACAAGATCTTAGAAGAGCTTAGGAGGTTAGGTTGTGATGAATGTGTGGAGCTGGCACGTAAGCGAAGCAATATCAGGAACAACCTCTTGAAACTCTTGGATGCAGATCCAACTACTCCTGAGATCCAGCGGGAAGCCGAAAAACTAATGAATGCCCTGAAAGAGGGAGGATATCCTGAAAAACCTGCCGGACAAAGCTGGAGAGAATATTTTGAGAAGTTTAAGGATACCCCGAATTTTAATGCCTTTGAAGCGCACCATTTACTGGCGGTCAATATGTTGGTTAAATGTGAAGGGCTTAGAGAATATATCAAATTGGGTGGCCAGCTGGACTTTAATGCCAAGGAAGGTTTTGAAAATGTACTGATGCTGGAGAAATTTACCAACGGCAGGGGAGTACATACTAGCCACGACGATTATGAAAAAGCTTTGTCTGCTTATTTAAATTCTATATGGGGGACAATTAAAGCATCACCTATTTCTGATGCACAAAAGACTGCAAAAATGCAAGCTGAAATTAAGAAACTAACCCATGCATTAAAGCAGGAACTGATGGAGCAAAGTGTAAAAGGAACTAAAAATGTCAATGACTTATTTGGCAAGCCTCAGAAAACAGAAGATAGAATTAAGGCAGTTCAAGAAATGATAGATCGAAACAGTATTTGATATGAAGTATTATAAAATTAGTCAAGAAGATATATGGGTCGTTATGCATACAGAGCAGGTAGATAACGACTATAAACTAAAAGAAAACTTAGATATACACGGTAATCAAAGTCGTTGGGAGGAGGCACCTGTGATACCGCTGACCTTGATTTATGATAGTTCCCAGGAAGCTCCTTCAGAGCCTGAATTTCAGGATATCTATAATTGGCAACATAACTTGTTGTGGAATATGTGGCCAGAGCCAAGTGGAAATTATTTGGTTATTTCCAAAAGATTTTGGCAAGTATTAAAAACACACACTTTACCAGAGAATTTTATATATGATTCTTTGGTTGCTTATAAAGGGGAAAAAAAACCTTATAAGGTTTTTTTTCCAAAAATGATTGAACCATATTGGTTTTGGGAAAACTTTAATTATAGAAATTCACTTTTCAAAGAATCAAAAAGTTTTAGACCTAATATTGTATATCAATCCAAACTTAGTTTCCAAGACAAGGAAGAAATACTTAAAGTTAATACAAGTAAGTTTCTAGATGAAGATAGAATGATATACCCTGAGAAAGTAATGCTTAATGAACCATGGGATATTTTTGTATTTGGCATTAACTTTTTTATTTCTGAACGTTTAAAAGATGCTTTAGAACAGGCTGGTTGTAATGTAGGGCTAGCCACATATGAAATAGACTTTGAGGTTATTTCATAATAGGCTTTCTTATTTATAAACAAGGCAGTTTCCATCAAAGGAAGCTGCCTTGTTTATTTCTCATTAGTTTAAGTATCAACTTAACACCGCAGCTAAACGAATGTAGTTGTACGTTACTTGTGCTTAATATTTAAGGGAAGCATAAAATATAAGCAATTGGCTTTCACCCCTAACAGGTCTTAGTGTCAAACACTAAGACCTGTTGTTTTTTAAAGCAGTACCAACATTTGCATAAGAAACGCATTACCATTAGCTTATATATAACAATCAAGTCAATCACTTATGTCTCACCTGACCCTAATAGAACGCAAAACCATCATCCAAGGCATATAGCAAGGCAAAAGCAATGCAGCAATTGCCCGTACGTTAGATGTGCATCGAAGTACAACCGGCAGGGAGATTGAACGCAACAGTGAAGGAGACCGCTCAACATATGATCCACATCTTGCCCATCATCCAACAGTGATAACAGAGCCACCTAAAGGGAGGGAAAAGGTTCCGAAAAGAAAGATGGCAGCATAAACTCAGATTCGAAATGCTTTTTTAGAGCATCAAACTTATAAAGACAAAAAAAGAAAGGGGGCTTCGGTTCCCTTTTTTATGCAGATACCTATAACTGTTGCAATTGAACAGGATGACATAGCGGGATAATGTACATTTAGTTAAACACAACAAAGAAGATTTAAAGCCAAGTCAAACAGCAAAGAACTTTACTTATCGTTCATTCCATGGAATGATTTAAATCGGTAACCCTATATTGTGCTGAAAGTACAATATTCAATAGCAAAGGACTTTAGTCCTTTGTTTCCCACTAATGCAGATATTAGCTCAATAAGCGAGTGAAGCGAATGTAGCAGGGTGTTACTTATGCTTAATATTTTACTACTATTAGCAAGGGATTGATTTTTTAGGGGAAGAGGAGCGATTAATTATTTTAGGCACAAGTAGCGTATTTCTGCACTCGCTATGCTCCTTTGAAATACTAATGCTTGCGTCAGTGGGGTGTTTGCTGTAAGAGAAAAAATCCCAAAGAAATTGAATAATTGTAGCCGTAGGCAAAAGCCTGCGGTATCAGTAAATCCATTTATCCAACTCCAAAGGAGTTGAACCAATAAATCATTGAAGAATTTAAAAGTTCCGATTTCAATGATACATCTGCTTATTTATCCACAAAAGAACTATTTAAATCAGCAATCCTGATAGATACAATTACATCATTGTTACAAACTTGATCATAATTAACACATGATCGTTACTATCGGTGACTGAGCGAAGTCGAAGAATGGTAGGGGCTTTACTTTTGCTTGGTTAACGTGAGTTCTTCCCTTTTAGGGCTGAACATATCATTTGCATGTCGAAGAACTAAAGTTCATCGCTGATCTTGTCCCTTCAGAACTTTTGCCTTAAAGGGGCTAAATACATTAGTGATGCTTAATGCATATATAAGAATGCTAACACATTACTCTTGAAAAAGAAGGGTCTGCTTCCACTACTTGACTTTATATTTCATAAGGAATATATAGTAATAAATAAGTGTTGTTTTGCTACTTTTACGGTAATTGTTTAATAGATATGATTTGGTGTTTTTTTTTATTACATCAACTGAAAAAATATCACAACCAATTATAAATCAGATACTAATTTGAAAACAATTGTCTTATTTTTTAGCCTTTTATATTTGCCTGTCTTGCTTTATGCACAAGATGAGATGCGGCTATTGTATAAAATTGAAATAGAATCACAAAAAAAGTCAGGCAGTACAATGCTGGTCGGACAGGCAAGTGGTGCAATCAATGCATATATCAATACTGATATCACTGGAGTTACTAGCTATACTAAAAGAATAGCCAGCGCAAATGATGATACGAATAATGGTTGTAGTATGCCTTTTGTATATATGTCTCCAGGGGATTATTGTGAGTATGCCGTGCAGGGAACTTCGGTCAAACAGGGTGCCGTGGTTTATTCGGGGAGTGATACTAATATCAGTTTTGAGATTATAATTAATGAAGAAATAGATGATAGTATGACTACTTGCGGGAGCACGAATATAAATAAGTACAAACAAACAAATGACCTAACTTTAGGAGAGTGGTTTGAGTATGAGAAAACATTTATAACAGGGCTTCCCAACTGTTATATGAATGGTAATAATACGCTTTTTGATATACGGGTAAGCGTACTTCTTTTTGTGGATTATGTATCCAATATGGCACCTGTTGTAACGCAATAAATTGAGCTGAGCAGTCCATGGTTATAAGCTTTTCATTAGCCTAACTTGTTATTAGCACCCAATTCCCTCTAATGTAAGCGAAATGTTACGCTTGTGTTAGAGGGATTTTTTTGGCTACTCCTTTCACTTCTTTATTAACATATCCTTTTGCAACAGCTTGATTTAATTTGAATAGTGCAATTAAATATAAGATGAATAAAAATTCACACTTTATTTATAATTAATCTAAATAAATTATAGCTTTGCAGCATCAACTATCAGCGAAACTAGATTGTGCTATGAAAGCGAAGGCTATTATTGTCTCACTTATACTTTTTGTTCTTATATCTCCAGCTAGGTCTCAGGACATACAGCAATTGAACTTAAATGGTTTTGTCAAAGACAAGGCTACAAAGGAACCATTGATGTATGTGACCGTAAGTGTGGGCAAGTATGCTTATGCCATCACAGATAAACAGGGGTATTTTCAAGCCATAGTCAATCAGCAGACGAATAGTGAGCTGGTTGTGAAATTCAGTTTGGTAGGGAAGCGACCTGTTGAGCGAAAAATCACATTATTGGAAGGCGAGTCAGAGTTACAGCTCGATGATATCCTGATGGAGGATCTTGATCTCTATATGGAAGAAGTAACCGTTGTTGCCGAAAGGGATGAAGCCAACATTTCTAACACTGCTTACAAGATAGACCGAACAGCTGTTGAACAGTCTAGGGCGAATAGCCTTTCTGAACTGTTGATGCAGATGCCTGGACAAACGGTTCAAAACCCTTTGCTGCAAGGCGCACAAACAATCACTTTCAGATCTAGCAATAGCAATGATCAGGACGCCCTGAACAACGCATTTGGTATCGGGATTTTCCTGAATGGAAATCCTTTGAATAACAATGCGGATATGCAGGGTATCAACCCAACGCAAAGAGGATTTTTTGATTCATTTAAGAATACCAGTACACCAGGCAGCGAAAGTTATACGCCGGGAGATTCTCCGGGTGGTGGATTTGACTTGAGACAATTGCCTGTCGGAAACATTGATAAGGTTGAGATTGTACAGGGAGTGGCTTCTGCCGAATATGGGGACATTACAGAAGGGGCGATTATCATTGAGACAATAGCAGGCAAGTCACCTCTAAGCTTTACTTACAGGCAAGGAGGAGGCAACAGCAATTACTTTGTAAACAAAGGGTTTCAGCTTAACCAGAATAATGCCGTATCGGTTGGGTTGGATTATCTCAACAGCAATCCTGACCCGAATGACAGGATGAAGAGCTATAACCGTATCAACGGAAACTTGTTGTGGACTACATTTATCGGTCAAAATAAACGTATCCGAAACAACTTCAACCTCAATTACAATACGACACTCGATGATTTTAAGTCAGACCCAGACCTGAAAGACAATCTGAAGGTGCGTTATCAGCGAAAGTCATTCTCTGCTTCAAACCAGCTGAATGTCAACCTACCTTGGCAGTTATTTGATGGCTTTAGGTTATCAGCCAACTTTTCTACAGGGGAAAGTATCTCCGAAACAGAAGAATGGATCAATACTGGTGTACGTCCTATTATTACCTATACAGAGGAAGGGATTCATGAAGGTACCTACAGTTCTGGTACCTATATGGGGTATATGAAAGTTCATGGCAAGCCTGTAACGGCAGGGACTAGACTTAATTTCTCAAAAGCCTTTCAGACAGGAAGCTTCTCACACAACCTCAACTATGGTTACCAATACAACTTCAGTGCAAACTTTGGTGAAGGTAGAATATTTGATCCGCTCAAACCTCTGAATAACAGTTCTAGCCCAACATCTGATAGACCATATTCCTTTAAGGATTCACAGCCTTCATTGCATCAGCATGGCCTGTATCTGGAAGATAAGATCAAGGGAGAAATAGCCGGAAAAGACTTGAGCTTGTCTCTTGGACTGAGATCGGATTATCAGTTCGGTTACGAGTCAATTTCTCCAAGGATTAATGCCCGTTATCAGCTTTTTGATAAGGTAGCAATAACAGGGGCATATGGTATTCAGACCAAAGCTCCCGGACTGATACACCTTTACCCCGGACCAAGCTATGAGGATATTGTTTTGCTGAACAGCTACACAGGCAATTTGAAAGAAAGCATTTATCTGGCATATACGCATGTTGAGGACAACGATGCGGAAGGGTTACAACCAATGAGCTCACGCCGACATGAAATTGGGTTTAACTATAAGTCTAGGGGAATAAACCTGACTGCTACCTATTTCAATAATATTACTGACAATGGCTTCTATATTAATTCTGTAGCAGAAATTATAGAAGTGCCTGAATACGAAATCACTGCCCGTCCTGAAGGGCAATCACCAATCTATCAACCAACAGGTAATTATATCAAAAGGGTAGTAAACAATAATACCATTGATAACAGTAAATACACCAAAAACAGAGGGGTAGAAGTAGTGGGTTCAGTACCTAAGGTTGAGTCGATCAATACTTCATTCAACTTTTGGGCGACCTATTACCATACTGTTGACAGAGGGAGGGAAGAGTATGCTACCAAGCTGACAAGCAATGCGTTTGTAGAGGCTGGATATGCTTATGCCATTTACCCATACCAGTACAAGGAATCAGGAGAGCTGAAGGCAAGCTTGGGAATCAATTACCACCTTGCCCCATTAGGGTTGCTCGCTAGTGTAAGGGTAGAGTCCTTTATCTATAAATATACTTATTCAGATAGGAGCTCTGTCAGGGCTTATGGCTTTATAGATCAGGATTACAACAAGGTTTATTTGTCTGAGGAAGAGATTGATGCTGAGCAGTATGACATCTTGCAGCAAAGTGAGTCAGGTATAGGTTACCTGCGCAAGCCGCCAGTGGTGTACTTCAATAGCCACCTTAACCTCAGCAAAAATATAGGCAAGCATATTCGCTTTACATTTTTTGCCAACAATTTCCTCAATATCAGACCGGAAGGGGAGCAAGAGGATCTGTATGGGAATGTAACCTCCTTTACGCTCAATCAGAAGCCTTATTTCGGGCTGGAACTGAGTGCTAAATTTTAAACTATTCTTTCAAATTGACTTTAATACTATACTAATGAAAAAGCTAATTGTACCATTTATTGGGTTGCTACTTTTTTTGACTGCTTGTCAGGAAGATGAGGTCGTGCTGCCTGTTGACCTTACAGTTAAGGTAATAACAGATGAAAATTATGGTAGCTTGCCTATGGGAGAAGTAAGTGTAAAGATTATCAATACTACTTCTTCTCAATCTTATTCTGGTGTAAGTGATACAGAAGGCACAATCACTTTTGAAGCTTTGCCTGCTGGAACATATCAGGTTTCTGCAACAAGGACTTTGGATAAAGTAGCCTTTGAAGCTCTTTTTGGTTACCCTTCAGAAAGTGATGAAGTGATCTTCAATGCATCAGAGTCTGCTTTACAGGTAATCAACGGTATTGACTCAGCTACTTTGGTAATGGAATCAGGTAAAGTAGGTGACCTGTTGATCAAACAGATTTACTATGCTGGCTCAAACACCAAAGAAGGAGCGAGTTTCCGTGATCAGTTTATTGAGATTTACAATAACTCCAACAAGACTATCTATGCTGATGGACTTTATATCATGGGAGCATATGGTAAGCTAAATACAAAGGATTCAGGCTATGATCAAGCAAACGGACAATATGACTGGAGTCAGTCAATTGGGATGAATGCAGAGGGTGATCCTAACACGGATTATTTCTATTCCAAATGGCTTTACCAAGTGCCAGGAAGTGGTAAGGATTATCCGTTGGAGCCAGGAGAAAGCTTTATTATAGCTCAAAATGCGATGAACCATAAGGCTCCATTTGTTGAAAATGATGGCGATACTGTAACGGTACAAAACCCTGATCTTACAGTAGACCTGAGTGGTGCTGAGTTTGAAGTTTATCTAGGTAATGATTTGGAAACTCCTTATGTATCTGATCTTGATAACCCAAGTGTGCCTAATTTGATTGTACACCATATTTATGGTAAAGATTTTATCCTTGACAATTTGGGAAGAGACAGTTACCTGATTTTTAGAGCCGAAAATGGGATCAGTGGTTTAAGCAGCTATCCGGCACCTAATACACGTGAGGTAACATCTAGTTCTAAACTTTATATCCAGATCCCTAAGTCTTATATCATTGATGGAGTAGAGACTCAAAGAAGTCCTGACAGTATATTGCCTCCTAAACTGACAACAGATGTGGATGCCACCTATACATATGCTCCTAATGGAGGTTTTTCATCACAGTCTGTTATTCGTAAGACAGTTTCTAGTTTAGGAGAAGGTGGTAGACGAGTACTACAGGATACAAATAACTCAGCGGAAGACTTTACATTCCTTGAAATGGCAACACCAAAAGGTTTTGCGGACTAAGCTGAAAATAGAAATATATGAATACGGGCAATGCAAAGTAGTTTGAGGCTGCTTTGCATTGCTTTTTCCTTGAGTCAAATCTTGTTATGATGAAGTACCTGTCTTATACCGTTCTATTCAGCAGTCTTTTGTTATTGTTTGGTTTTCCTTCAAAAGGACAAACCGGCTCAGATAGCCTTAAGGTGGATATATTGTCTCTACCTTTTCAAACCGCTTGGAAGGAAATTTCTGCACAGCCATTTCGTCCGTACTTGATTCAACAGCAGTTTGGGAGAAGTTATGTCGGTTTTTCAAATGAAACAGGTGAATTCCGAAACAACCAACAGCAGGAGAGGAGCAAAAACCTTCAGCTTTTTTCCGAAGGACTGAGAGCGTTACGTGGCTATTGGTTAGAAGGAGGTTTTAGTTACCAAAAAGTTGAAAACGATAGTTTGGGTTGGTTACTGACAAGGGAGGCTTCCTCAAACCCTTACAATTGGGGAAATATCAAGAAAGGAAACTGGAGTAATGATCAGCTGGATATCCATGTGAATGTGGTCCGTCCGGTAATGAATGAGAAGCTGGTATTGGGACTAGGGTTGCAATATCAACTACAGCAAATGGCTCGATCAAATGATCCACGACCTGAGATAGATTTTTCGGAATTAGAAGCCCAGTTGCAGGTAGGTTATCAAATTCACCCAAACCATTTGTTAAGCGCAAGTGCTCGTTTGGGGTTTAATACAGAGAATGGAAGTTATCGTTTTTACAATGATAACAATGACAGCTACGGCGCTACTGAATACAGGGTGCATACGCTATTTGGCTTAGGAAGCTATGATTTGATTGACTATAAAAGGTACAGGGCTAGGACCAATACCCTTGGGGCAGGGTTGCAATGGCATTTCAACAACAAGGTTTGGGAAGTCAATAATGAGCTGGCATGGAAACAAGCATCCTCTACTTTCAAAAGGTTAAAGACAGAGGAGCAAGTTTTGATAAAAGATCCTGTAGGAGATTATACACTTTCTACAACCGAAAACAGACTTTACATGCGTAAGCTGGAAGGAAGCTGGCAGCAGCAATGGGTCTCCTTAACGACAATTGAGAAAGGAAAAGACTGGAACTACATTCTTGGGGGAGTCAATTATTTCTATGATGCGTTTGAGCAGAAAATCACTTACCTGATCAGCCAACCAATTAAAAGAATAAGCTTGGAAGGTCAATTGGCTTTCAGAGACCAATCGAAGAAAGACTACAATGCCTCTCACCAGTACAGCTTTTCAAATTTGCTTGTTGGCGTGAAAGGCGAAAAAGCTTTTGAAGTTCAGTCGATTACTTATCGACTACGTGTAGGCGCTGATTACAGACATAACCTGACGCAATCCATTCAAGTGTTAGCCTCTCAGGAGAATATTGTGACACAATCGGTTGTCTATCCTGAGTTCCAATACAATACTGCCAGTTATATAGCACCTGAGGCAGCTGTTTCAGCAGAAAAAGCCTTTGACCGTTTCAGGCTGCAAGGGAGAGTTACTTATCAAAGCACTGTTCCACTCAATGTGATTTCAATTCCAAACAGTCTCTTTGAACCAACAGGGAAGCGTGATCTTATCTCATTTAAGCTGACCTTCCTGCATTAAGGAAAATACTCAACCAGTTTTACTTACAACTTTTTTGAATAATTCGATACACAGAAATCTTAATAGCTTGGGCTAATGAAAACAACTATCAAAAATATAAGGGAAATCGGCTTGCTCAGTACAGTGTTGCTATTTTCTGCATTTGTATGGTTTAGCTGCAATAAGGAAAACACCGAAAAGGGATATACTGTAGAAAAGTTAAGAGAGATATACAGTGATGAGCCAAGTAACTGGCCTGCACCAAATGTAGATGCTGATATTGACTGGAAGGAAATTGCTCCAGTACCTCCTTCACCATACAAAGGTGTAGATTCTCTGCAACCACTAATTGAGTTGGGGAAAGTCCTGTTTTTTGACCCCAGACTCTCTTCTTCCGGACAGATTTCCTGTTCCTCTTGCCATGATCCTCAACTCTCATGGAGTAATGGAAGAACGGTAGGGGTAGGGCACGATCACCAGTTGGGACAACGGAATACACCAAGCCTGTTTTACAGTTGGGCAACGACTCCACTGTTTTGGGACGGACGTGCAGGTACATTGGAGCAGCAAGCACTAGAACCTGTAGCCAATCCGTTAGAGATGCATCAGGGATTACACTTGTTACCGGCAAAAATTGAAAAAATTAAAGGTTACCAGCCTTATTTTGAAAAGGCTTTCGGAGATGAGGTGGTAACTGTTGACCGGATTGCATCAGCTTTGGCTTATTTCCAGCGAACATTGGAAGGCAGGGAAAGTAAACTGGATAAATTCCTGAAAGGGGATAAGGAAGCACTCAGTGATGATGCTTTGAAAGGATTGCACCTGTTCCGTACCAAGGCAAGATGTATCAATTGCCATAATGGTCCTTTCCTGACAGACAATAAGTTTCATAACCTTGGACTGCATTACTATGGCAGAAAGTACGAGGACTTGGGACGTTACTTGGTGACTAAGGACACTGCTGATGTGGGCAGGTTCAAGACACCAACCCTTCGTGAAGTGATGCGAACTGGACCTTGGATGCATAATGGATTATTCCCAAGCATGGATGGGATTATGAACATGTATGATCACGGGATGGCAAGACCAAAACCGAGACCAGAGTTTGAGGACGACCCTTTATTTCCAAAAACATCGGATATCTTAAAGCCATTGGGATTGACTCCACAGGAAAAGAAAGAACTGATAGCCTTTTTGGAATCCATGACTACTCATATTTACAGAATGCCACGTCCTGAAATGCCTTCAGCTGAAGGGAATAATGTGGCTCAGCAATAAAAAGTAAATATTGAATTCATTAGAAAGCCATCTACTTGTCTTAGTAGATGGTTTTTATTTTTGAAAAGTGTCTTTTTTTCTAGGCTAAAACCCACTGAAGAGGTCTTATAACGGGGTGTGTGAATATGCCTACCCTTTAAAATGAATTTACCTCCTTCTTGATTTGGAGCTAACGGTGATATTTAAATGTCATTGATACAATTAATCAATTTGAGAATATTCACCATTAACAACACTTTAGATGAAAATGAATACCTACCCAAAACTACTGTCCTTAGTGATACCAATATGGTTACTGTCATTTGGTAGCCTAAATGCACAGACATTCTATAAAGGAGTTGACTTATCCTATGTAAATGAAATGGAGGATTGCGGCGCTGTTTTTAAGGAGAATGGTCAAACCAAAGACCCCTATCAGATTTTCTATGATTATGGAGCTAATTTGGTGAGGGTAAGGCTTTGGCATAATCCAACCTGGACGAACTATTCTAACTTTGCGGATGTAAAAAAGAGTATCCAGAGAGCCAAATCTCTAAACATGGAAGTATTACTGGACTTTCATTACTCTGATGAATGGACCGACCCAGAGAAGCAATACATTCCTGCTGCATGGGAATATACCACTACAGTCGATCAGCTGAAGCAAGAAGTGTATAACTATACTTACAATACGCTTGCCTCCCTAAATTCGGAAGGGTTGATGCCGGAGCTGGTTCAGGTGGGCAACGAAACCAATGGCAATGTTATGGTAAAGGATGGGGTAGCCTTATACCCTGTTGATTTTGCTCGTTCAGCTACATTACTGAACGCAGGTATTCAGGCTGTAAAGGATGCAGGAGCGCAATCATCTATTACCCCAAAAACAGTAATTCATATCGCAGACCCTGCAAATGCTGCATGGTGGTTTTCGGAAGCAACAGCAGCGGGGTTAACTGGATATGATATTATTGGGTTGTCCTATTACCCCGTTTGGCATACTTCCAATAATGTAAGCCAGACAGGAGACATTATTGCCAGTCTGAAGACTACTTATAACAAGGATGTCATGATTGTGGAAACGGGACATCCTTGGACCAATGATGCTGTCGATGAAACAGCTACCAATGTGATGGAAGGATCTGCATCGGGGTATGCTGCCCCAACTCCTGAGGTGCAGAAAGATTTTCTGGTTGACCTTACGACAGAAGTAGCAGAAAGTGGTGGAATAGGCGTGATCTACTGGGAGCCAGCTTGGGTCTCGACACCATGTTCAACACTTTGGGGAACAGGTTCACATTGGGAAAATGTAACATTCTTTGATTTTGACAATGAATTGATGGAATCGGGAGGAATTGGTTTCCTTTCAGAAGATTATATTTCCAGTAGTCCTACGGAGGTGCAGGTGACCTTCAAGGTAAATATGGAAGGTGTTAGTACCAGTAACGGCGTATATGTGACAGGAGACTTTACGGGAGATGGCAGTTGGTCCATTGTACCGATGTCATGGGAAAGCGGAACAGTTTATTCCTATACTACCACGATCGCTGTTGGGAGTACTGGCGGTTATTATTTCTTAAATGCGAATGATTGGGGCAGCAGGGAAACAGTGCCGACGGAATGTGCTGCAATGTACAATTCAGACAGAGCGTATACGATAGGGACCTCAGACATGACATTGGCTTACAAGTGGGGAAGCTGTGAAGAGGTTATTCCCTCAGAGGTACAGGTGACCTTCAAGGTAGATATGGAAGGTGTTAGTACCAGTAACGGCGTATATGTGACAGGAGACTTTACGGGAGATGGCAATTGGTCCATTGTACCGATGTCATGGGAGAGTGGCAGCATTTATACTTACACTACGAATTTGGCTCCTGGTAGTAGTGGGGGTTATTACTTTTTGAATGCCAATAATTGGAGCAATAGAGAGACGGTACCTACGGCATGTGCAACGATATATAACTCCGATAGGGAATATACAATTGGTAATTCAGATATAACTTACGCTTTTGTATGGAATAGTTGTGATACTGCCAATTACAGATTGGTGTTAGCAAGTGACCTTTCCGATTCCTTCAGCAGCGTGAGTGTGTACCCCAATCCAGCAAGTACATATATTCAAGTAAAGGGATCAGTAACTCCTCAGCACTTGGCTTTATACAGTGTTGCAGGGACATTGGTGATGGAGGTAAAGGATACAAAGAAGATGGATATTTCTCAATTGAATAATGGGTTATACATGCTGGTGATTGATGGCAGTATTAAAACTCGAGTGATAAAAAAGTAACACTATTGCCTTTTCTGAGCATGAGCCACCCTGAATCGATTTCGGAGGTGGCTCATGTTTTTTTTATACCCAAAAGCATGGTATTGACGGGAGTTATGGGTTACCCCTAAATATATCAGCGATGGGTTTCAATCCATCACTTTAAAGACGTACTAGAAGCGAATGCTAAGTGACAATTCACAATATATTATTGTAACACTGTGACTTAGATGGAAGTATAAGTCATTTTAATTGGTCAATGTTTTAACTTTTTTGTACTCATAATAGGAAAAAATACATTATAACAATTGACCAGTAAGAAGATGAATATCAGAAGATTACTAACCAAGGCAACACTGCTGTTGATTGTGCCGGCTACCTTACTGGTAGGTACCGCGTTTATTAAAGATGCTCCCGATGATGACTTAAAGTGGAAGAGTTATAGCGGTGATGCGGAGATTGAAAGGAAAGTAGATTCCTTGCTTGCGATAATGACCATAGAAGAAAAAATAGGTCAGATGACACAGTTTGCAGGTAGGGGTGCGGTCACCGGACCAGAAATAGGAGATGAGTTCAAGGAATACCTTCAGAAGGGAATGGTAGGGTCAATGTTTAATGTGTTTGGAGCAAAAGGGTTAAGGCAGTTACAGGAACAAGCCATGCAACATTCCCGTTTGAAAATTCCTATCCTTTTCGCGGCAGATGTGATTCATGGTTATAAAACGACGTTTCCAATGCCATTGGCAGAGTCCTGTTCATGGGACTTGGAACTCATGGAGAAGTCTGCCCGAATTGCAGCCGTTGAAGCTACTTCCTCAGGAATCAGCTGGACATTTGCCCCGATGGTGGATATAGCGCGTGACCCTCGTTGGGGACGTGTGATGGAAGGGGCAGGAGAGGATGTCTATCTTGGAAATGAGATTGCCAAGGCAAGGGTCAAAGGATTTCAAGGCATCAAGACTTATAAAGATTTTGCAGATCCGTTCACCATGTTGGCTTGTGCCAAACATTTTGCAGCATATGGAGCTGTTCAAGCGGGACGGGATTATAACACAGTGGATATCTCAGATAGAACTTTAAAAGATGTTTACCTTCCTCCTTTCAAGGCTTGTATAGAGGCAGGTGTGGCAACTTTTATGACAGCATTCAATGAGATTGAAGGTGTACCGGCTACAGGGAATAAATACTTGTTTACGGATATTCTTCGTGACCAATGGGACTTTAGGGGTATGGTTGTGACCGATTATACCGCTATCAATGAGATGGTAGAACATGGCTTTGCAGAAGATTTGAAAGAAGCTTCAGAAAAAGCACTTCTGGCAGGTATTGATATGGATATGAACGGAGCAGGGTATGTACAATACCTGAAAGCACTTCTTGATGAAGGGAAGATCAGTGAAGGGTATATCAACCGAGCAGCTGCCCGTGTACTAGAAATGAAGTTTATGCTAGGGTTATTTGATGACCCTTACCGATATATGGATGAAGCCCGTGAGAAAAAGTGGGTAAGTAACAAGGAACATTATGAGGTTGCTCGCTTAGCGGCACAACGTTCAATAGTACTCCTGAAAAACAAGAACAATGCATTGCCACTGGATAAAGCTAAGACTGCAAAAGTGGCTTTGATTGGGCCAATGATCAAGGAGCGAAATAGTATGAATGGTGAATGGGCAATCAGAGGAGACCGTAGCGAAAGCGTTACCATCTTTGAAGGCTTAACAGAAAAGTACAAAGGTTCACAAGTAAAGTTTGAATATGCCAAAGGCTGCGACCTTCTTAAAAAGGAAGATAAAAGCGGATTTGACGAAGCTTTGAGTGTAGCCAAAAATGCAGATGTGATTTTGTTTGCTGGAGGTGAGGACTTTAACTGGTCAGGAGAGGCGGCAAGCCGGACAGACATTAAGATTCCGGAACCACAACAAGACCTGCTGAAGGAACTGAAAAAGTTGAATAAACCGATCATATTGGTATTGCTGAATGGACGTCCTATGGATTTGTCATGGGAAGATGAGAATGTGGATGCGATCGTGGAGGCTTGGTATCCGGGTACAATGGGAGGACATGCCATTGCTGATATTTTATCTGGGGATTACAATCCATCTGCCAAACTGACCATTACGTTTCCAAGAAATGTTGGTCAGATACCAATATTCTATAACCACAAGAGCACAGGTAGACCACTGAATGAGGAGAAATGGTCTGACTATAAATCATCTTACTTGGATGTATCCAATACCCCACTTTATTCTTTCGGACACGGTTTGAGTTATACAAGCTTCGAATACAGTAACTTGAAGTTGGATAAGGAGACTTTTTCAAAGGGAGGAGAAATCAATGTCAGTATTGAGGTCAAAAATACAGGACAGTTTGACGGGGAAGAGATTGTACAACTTTATGTGCAGGATATAACAGCCTCCATTACACGACCCGTAAAGGAACTGAAAGGGTTTGAGAAAATCATGCTGAAAAAAGGAGAGTCGAAAACAGTGTCTTTTAAAATTGATGAAGAAATGATTCAATTCGTGAATTTGGAAAAAGAGTTGACGGTTGAACCAGGTCAGTTTAAGGTTTGGATAGGAGAAAGTTCAGATTATACAGTCAATCAGGCGATGTTTGAGTTTAAGTAAACTTATAATATTTCAATAAATTAAAGGCAGTGGAGGTGTAATTACTTTCACTGCTTTTTTATTGAAAACCCTTTCTGAAAAAGGACCTTATTCAAAAGAAAAATACATCAAATTTTAAGCAGAATGTATTTATCTAAAATTCAAAGTGACCTATTTTTTTGGAAGGTAAGGCAAGCCTTTTAAGTTAATGGTAGGAACACTTCTTATCCCATCTTTTAACAGCCATTTGATGGCGGCTTCTTTGTGATAAAAATACTTCACTTTTAAGTAGGAATTGGAAATAGGCTGATCCATCGTCTCTTCAATCAAAATTTGAGAAACCAGATCAAAACTTTTGCAGAATGCCATCTTTTCTGTACTAGAGGCAGCTATCGGTGGAATAATTTCATTATCAACCCAATCCTGTATATGGGACAGAAGGTTGAATTTGAAATAAACCGAATCTATAAACATCAATGGCGGCTGAATTTGCTTCACACTTTTGATCAACATTCGTGCACAATCTTTATACAGAACATCAGTCAAATTGACGGTTTCTGCCGTCCAATAGACAGTGTATATATTGTTAATGCAATTGAAGGAACCCCTCAAAAACTCATTACTGGGGAGTAATACATCCATAAGAAAGGCTCTATTCTATTGATTTTTAAAGCAATGAAAAACTTAAGTTGACGAAATAATCACTCAAACCAAAATTATTGTATAAATGGAGTCACAATGTCATGATCAATAACCATTTCTGATCATTATTGCTATCTTCACGGTACCATTGATAAACACAGGATGTTCTGGAAACAGCAACATTTTTTTATATATACCTAATTGCAACAATGAGAAAAAAAATTGCTACGATAAGTGAACTGAGTGAAGCAATCCCTTTTGGTGTAGATATAGAAGGCGTTGAACTTGTAATACTGAAGATAGGAGAGCAGGTTCAGGTATTTCACAGTAGATGCCCTCACCAACAGGCAAATCTGGCAGAAGGCAGGGTGGAGAAAGGAATGTTGGTGTGTCAGATGCACCAGTGGAAGTTTGATCATCAAACAGGTCAGAGATCAGGAGGGAAGGAGTGCTTACACAAGTTTAACCCAATCGTAGAGAACGATAATATATATCTGTTAGAAACTGAGTTAGCAGACTGGGAAAATAAAAGTGAGACAGGTAGTTTAGCTCAAAAAAAACGAACCATTGAGGATTTACCTAAGATGAAGGGGCTCCCTGTTATTGGTAATATTCACCAGTTTGACTTCAGTAATATGCATCAGGAGATGAGTCAGGTGGCAGACAAGCTGGGACCGTTGTTTAGACTCAATTTTGCAGGCAGACCAGTTGTGGTGACCAATGACCATCATATGAATCAGCAACTGATGAAGATGCGTCCGAAGCTTTTCAGAAGAGGGAAAAAGTTGGCTGAAATCTTTGAGGAGATGGGAATTGAAGGCGTGTTTTCTGCAGAAGGAGAGCAGTGGGTTAACCAACGGAAAGTGACAGCCCAAGCCCTGAACATGCAGCACCTTAAAACCTTTCATCCTACTTTGATGACCGTAACAGAACGTCTAAAAAATAAGCTGGATAGCATGGCTGTCGCTGGTGAAGCTATTAATATCCAGCAGGAGGTGATTCGATATACTGTTGATGTAACGACCAATCTGGCATTTGGATATGATATGAATACGGTGGAGGAAACCGGTGATGTGATTCAGCAGCATATTGAAAAGGTTTTCCCTGCGATTTTCAGAAGGTTGAATGCTCCTTTTCCTTATTGGAGGTATGTGAAGTTGCCAGTTGACAAGTCCTTCGATGCCTCAATGAAGATAGTGACGGAGACAATCAAAGAATTTATAGCCAAGGCAAAAGAAAAACTGAAAACAAACCCTGAGTTGAAAGAGAAACCAGGCAACTTTTTGGAAGCCATGTTGTTGGAGCAGGAGAAGGAAGGTAAGTTTTCAGAGAAAGAGGTGGTAGGAAATGTTTTTACCATGCTGCTGGCAGGTGAAGATACAACCGCTCACAGTATAGCATGGGCAGTCTATTTCTTGAGTATTCACCCTGATATTCAGGAGAAAATGTATGAAGAAGCAAAGACGGTACTAAAAGAAGAGGCATACTTGAGGGAGCAAGAGGATGGTGCCCGTTTGTACTTTGCTGAGGCAGTAGCCATGGAAACCATGCGTATGAAGCCTGTAGCACCTTTTCTATACCTGAGTGCATTAGAAGATGTGGAGATTGATGGGCTGGAAATTCCAAAAGACACGGTGTTTTTACTCAATAATCGACATGCTGCATGGCAGGAGGAAAACTTTAGTAACCCCGATCAGTTTGAGCCAGAGCGTTGGATGCCTTCAGGTTGTCCAATGCATGCGCATCACAAGCCTGAAGCAGCAGCACCTTTCGGTGGTGGCGCAAGGTTCTGTCCGGGACGTGGTTTGGCATTGGTCGAAATCAAGATGGTTCTTTCAATGCTTTGCAAAAATTACCGTATTGAATTGATTACTGACCCTGAAACGATTAGGGAAAATGTTGCTTTTACAATGTCACCGAGTGATTTTGAGGTAAAATTACATCCCCGAAAAATGACTGATAATAAGGTTGAAATGACTTCAAGTGAACAGCAGAAATAAGCATAAACGAAACTGAAATGATAGCATAACGTTAGTTATGGATTAAATACGCTATTTCGCCCTATCAGTGCTGATCTACATGGCTTTCTGACCCATCGCTATTGTATAAGGTCCTTTCAGGGCATAAGTCCCGAAGGAACAAAATATATCAGCGATGGATTTTAGTCCATTGTCATGTAGATCAGCCCTGAAAGGGTGGTATAAACCATAATTCACGTTAGGTTAGAAACCACTATTCTCCATATAAGTAGGATAGTGGTTTTATCATTTCAAATTAAAAATGAAGCTGTAGGTTGTGTGTGTTTAGTCACGTAGTTCCTATTTTTGGGAAGCTATATTTGAAAAGGTGCGGAAGGTTTTGTCAAGGACAAGAAGTATCAGATTGATCGTTGTTGTCACAATAATACCTCTCAATCAACAACTTAAGAAACTACACAGACAGACATATTAATACAGATGGCAAAGCTTGGGCTTAAAGAAAACTGGCAGCAGTTTACATTACTGGTAATTGTAAATGGTTTTGTAGGAGGAATGGTGGGATTGGAGCGATCTGTTTTGCCACAGATTGCTGAGCAAGAATTCTTGATCGCGGCCAAAACGGCAATTCTTTCCTTTATCGTTGTATTTGGGATTGTAAAGGCAATTACCAACTATTACACAGGTGTATTGGCAAACCGTTTTGGAAGAAAAAAATTGCTGATTGCAGGATGGGTATTTGGTATCCCAATTCCATTTATTTTGATGTTTGCACCAAGTTGGAACTGGATAATTGCAGCTAACATTTTATTGGGAATAAACCAAGGGTTGGCATGGAGCAGCACTGTAGTTATGAAAATTGATCTGGTTGGTGACAAGCAAAGAGGTTTTGCCATGGGGCTAAATGAATTTGCAGGTTACCTTTCGGTTGCAATTGTGGCATTTATTACTGGATGGGTTGCAAGTGAATACGGTATAAGACCATACCCATTTTATTTAGGTATCGTATTGGTTGTTATGGGGTTATTGAGTAGTGTTTTTTTAGTAAAAGACACCGTACACCATGTCATGCAAGAGTCTGTATCTTCTACAGTTTCAAAGCTTAACAATGTATTTTGGGAAACAACCTGGAAAAACCATAATCTAGGTGCTGTATCACAAGCCGGATTAATCAATAATTTGAATGATGGCATGGTTTGGGGTGTGTTTCCAATTTTATTGGCATCCAAAAGTTTTAACCTAGAACAGGTTGGTATTGTGACTGCCGTTTATCCTGCTGTTTGGGGAATAGGACAGTTATTTACTGGAAAGATGGCGGATAATTACCGTAAAAAGCATTTACTTTTTATAGGAATGTTTTTACAGGCTATAGCTTTAGTTGGAATGGTTTGGAGTCAGACCATGATGGATTTTATCTTACTTTCAGTAGTATTGGGGTGGGGGACAGCAATGGTTTATCCTACATTTTTGGCAACTGTAGCAGAGAATACCCATCCTCAAGATAGGGCAAAAAGTATTGGTATCTTCAGGTTATGGAGAGATTTAGGCTATGCAGTTGGCGCAATTATGACTGGCGTAATTGCAGACTTTATTAGCATAGAGGCTTCCATTTTTCTGATTGGATTACTGACGCTAATTTCTTCACTAATTATTTTAATTAGAATGAAGTAACATGAATTAAATTTTTTGTACTGAAACCTTAACGATTGAAATTTTTTATGAAACTAAAAGAACATTACAATAAATTGTATGAAGAATCAATTCAAAAAATCAAAAATGACCAATATCAGATTGATGATTTGATAGATTCTAATGAGGATAATAGGTATGGAGTTACGCTGTTGATTCGTCCGGATAAAAATGCACAAAATAAGATTCAACAATTTCTGGATGAATTAAGGGTAGTTGAGCCTAAACAATACTTTTATCCAAATACAGATATTCATGTGACTGTTATGTCAATTATATCATGTTATGAGGGATTTGACTTATCCCAAATTGTAATAGATGATTATATAAAAGTCATCTCTAAAAGTATAGAAAACTGTTCACCCTTTGATATAACATTTAAAGGACTTACCGCATCACCATCCTGTATTATGTTGCAAGGTTTTCTGGAAGATGAAATGCTAAACAACATCCGAGAAAATTTAAGGAAGCAATTTCAAAACGCAGACCTTGAACAATCAATTGATAAGAGGTATGCTATACAAACAGCTCATTCCACCATATTTAGATTAAGAGATCAATTAGCGAATAAGGAAGAACTTCTATCAATTATTGAAAAATACAGAGACTTTGATTTTGGAACCTTTACTGTGGATAAACTTGAGTTTGTTTACAATGACTGGTATCAAAGAGATGATAGAGTGACAAAACTACATGAGTTTAAGTTGAACTAAGATTCTAATTGACGACAAAAAATCATGGTATTGTAAGCTATAACCTTCTTGTTAGTTTACAATATATATTATGTTAAATAGGGGGGTGATTTCTTAGTTTAGCTGCAAGTTGTAAAAAATCGGTATCAACAATTTTTTCATTACTCACTCTCTATTGGCACTATAAAAACAAGTTTACACTTCCAACTAATTCACCATTTTTTTCGCTCTGTTCGATTTAAAAAACACATTTAACGATATGAGAAACAAATTTGATGAAAACTAATACTTATTTCTCTTAAAGCTTACTATATATATTGTCTATAGCTAAGTAGTTTAACAATTATCGAAACTGTTCTTTCAAGTGTGTTAAACGAGATGATTTCAATGTGTTTTTGAATCAGAGTAATTAGTTTCTTTTTATATAGATTGTCCTGTTTTCTGTATTGTTAAATGATGTGTTTAAAAAAATATTTAGGTCAATTATTAAACTGACCTAAACTCACACTAAACATTTACAACACTTCGCTTTGTTGCTTTAATATTTTTATTCCACCAAACCAGAAAACCTGTTACCGGCAAGCTTGCACAAATCAAACTGATAAAGAAGGCCAGCACTTTTCCTGACAAACCTAAGACGGAACCAATATGGATATCATAATTGAGCATCGACAGCTGATCAGCAAAATCTGCTTCTGCAAATTTCGCTCCTTCTACATTGAACTGTTCCAGCGTGTACTGATCATAATAATAGACATTCCTGTTATACCAAGTTCCGTGCGCCTGATAGGCAATAATTTCTATCGCATCATCCTCATCCTTTGGTTTAGGATTCATATACATTCCCTGTACGTCCGGTTCCTGCTCAAGTGTCTTATACCATGCCAGATCAAGAAGAGAGATACTGTCACCTGCATTAAGCTGTACCTTTGAGGGATCAGAATGAGGATGATGGTGTTCCGGTTTTGTTTCTCCCCCAGAAGTAACATAGTACAGAGAGTTACTAAACCAATCAAAGCTCCACACCAATCCTGTTACGGCAATTACAAATGCCAAAATCAGGCTATAGAAACCCAAGACGTTATGCAAATCATAGTTGACCCTTTTAAAACTGCCATTCCACTTGATGCTGAAACTCTTATTAAAGTTGGCTTTGTTCCATTTTTTGGGCCACCACATCACAATCCCAGTAACAAGCAGTACTACAAATATAATGGTACATACCCCAACAATTGGCCTGCCTATTTTATATGGAAGCCAAAGTGCCCTATGGCCATTGATGATGAAGCGGAAAAAATCGAAAGAGCCATCTCCTAAAGTCTGTTCTTTCCGAATGAACTCCCCTGAATAAGGATTCAGAAATACAACTGAAAAACTCCTTTTGCCATCCTTGAATGAACTGTAACCTATAGCTGCAGCTCCTTCTGCATTGCTGTAAGTAAGACCTGTAGGCACCTTGTCAGGCATATAGACGCTTGCAGTATCCAACAGTTGACTTGGTGGTACAAATGGTTTGTCTTGTATCGCTACAAAACGCCACGGTTCCAAAGCATCTTTAATCTCCTGCTGAAAAGCATAAAAACAACCTGTTATGCTGACGATAAATACTACAATTCCTGAAATCAGTCCTAACCATAGGTGTAACCAATCATTGAGTCTTCTTAGGGTACTTTTCTGATTTTTCGATTTGTTTTTCATAGAGATGAGTGGTATAGAAAAAATAAGACCAGCCTTTGTGGGGGCTGGTCTTATTTGAATTAAAAAGTGGTATTATAGCTTGAAGAACCCTGCTACAAAGTTAGCTTCTACTTCAGCTCCTTTAGTTGCAGTATAGTTCACCAAATCAATCTTATAAACATAGATGCCTGAATCTTCTGGAATACATATATAAATGTTATTCCCATCGTGCAAGGCAGCCAATCTTCTACCATCACCATTATGTGTTGGAATGCCGTCAATGTAGTTGATTGTATTGTTATACAAGTCAATTACAGCAGAACGCAACGGGCTGTCTGACCATCTAGCTTGATTCTCATTAGCCTCTGTATTGATTTCAGCGAAAACTTTACCGTCTCCCAAATATACAAGGTGAGCTGTATTTGTACCTTCTGTAAGCGCTTCAACATCCAAGAAGTAATCCTGATCGAACTCCGTCTCGCCACTCTTGATACGAAGGATTGCACCACCTTTTGTTGACTGGCTGAATCCATTCGCTGGATTAGAATGAGACAGGGCATATACATCACCTTTTTCATCCTTGATCAAACCTGACTTCACATTGAAACCACCGATATTTCCTGTACGGTCATCCTCAATTACCTTGATGAACTCCAACTCAGGGTAAGAATAAACAGCTACCCAAGCCTTATCTGTAAAATTGGTTTCCCAAGAATTTGGATCCATGATATAGTAGCCCAAATACAGGTAATCACCACTTACACGCATACCTGAATAAGACGGTGACTCAAGGCCAGTGATATCAGATACAGGGTGCTGTATAGTTTCTTTTACAGTAATTGTGTTAATATCAATCTTGTGGAAAGTAACTTGATCCGAACTAGAATTCAACTCCAATGCAACCAATGTATTCTCATCTGCTTTTACTATATCAGAAAGGCTATTTGTAAAAGATACATCTCCAATTTGAGTAAGTGCTCCACTTTCATTTTTTGTAATACCGACTACGTTTACGTCATCCAAGCCACCAATACTGTAGATTGTGTTGCCAATTTGTGTGAAGTCATAGTAACCCGGCTGCTCAATACCTTCTCCTACTGCAGACAGTGAACCGTTCATCACATCCGCAAACGGAACTGAATAATAGGTGAAGTTATTGTCACTACCTTGAATAGCCAATGATACAACAAATTGTTTGTCCTCAGTTGTAACCGGATCTTTTGAGTCATCATTGTCACATCCTGTAAACATCAGTGCAGACCAAATACCTAAAACAGGCAACGCTACTTTACTTACTCTTCTGAAAGAAAACATATTTATATCGAAGTTTGATTGTTTAAACTAATTTCTGCTAACGACCAAGTACATACCTTAATTTGATATAAAAGGCACGTCCAGGCTTTTGTAGATAATACTTATCATAAAGGAGTGCACCTGTCAGGTTGCGACACTCCAAAGCAATATTATACTTGCCCTTATTCATGCTGTATGACACCTCCATGTCCACAGATGATTGTCCGGGGATTACTTTTTTATTGTCTTTTGACCCCAACTCTGCCCAGCTTAGGAAATACTGCTCCACAAAGTTGTAGTACATATTTACATTCAACACAGACTCTTTCTGGAAGACCTCTTTGAATGTGACTCCAACATTGGCATTGCCAAACAAGTAAGGAATGTTAGGCACCCTAAAGCCTTTCTGGAAATTCTTCTGATAACCCGAGTTGGTGTAGGACTCATTATACACTGAATCTGCCTGATCAGTGATGTCCTGATATGTGATATTTCCACCAATTCGGAGAAAGTCTTTCCAAGTATAGTTGATACTTGCTTCTACTCCTTTTGCACGTGTTTGGCTCAGGTTGTCATATTGTGTCACAGGGCTTGCCACTTTTACTACCTGATAAATCAGGTCCTTAGCTTCCCTGTATATCAAATTACTTTCCACCACAAATGTGTGGTCGCTGTTGATGTCGAACTGGTACTGTGCCCCTAAGTTAAAGTTGTCACTTTGCTCAGGCCCCAGGTCAGGGTTTGCCTGCGTGAAAAGACCATCACCAAACATCTCATAAGCCCAAGGCAACCTGTAGGTATGTTCATAAGATGCCTTCAGCTGAAGTCCATTTACTGGCAGGTAAGTTGTGGCCAAACCATAACCAAAATTTTGCTTTGAATTCTCAACTCCTTCAATCCTGTTTGTTTCCAGCCCAAAATCAAATTCCTTGGACGTTTTTGCTTTCAGGAAGTAATATTTACCAAACACTGTCGTGTTCCATTTCTCACTTGGCTCATATACATAAGCCAAACCCAAGACATGCTTGCTGATGGATTTTGGAAACTTGTTCTCGATTTTATCAGGGTTTTCTGTATCAGTGACCTCTCTGTTAAGTGACGAGAAGGAGTAATTAAACTGTAAAGAATTATGGTTGTCCAAACCATACGAAGCATTCAGTTGTGAATTGAACTCTTTATCATCCAGAATACTGTAAGTACGAGACAATTCCCCGTCACTTGACCCAGGGGTATAAGTAGGTTCACCCAGCCAATTATACTTGACGCCACTCAATGTATCAATCACGTTATGTGTGCTGATATTATAAGCATTGTAAAGCGTTACATCCAATCCTTCAACAAACAGGTCTTCCTTGCTGTATTTCAATGTAGGGATAATAGAATTGCCATTGCTCACAATACCTCCGTACACTGTATTCATGGTTGCACCAGTTTGTACCTGATTGTCATCCCCTGTAAGGATTACGCCAAAAAGCAGCTGGTCTGCATATGGTTTGTTGACCAAACCTGTTTCCAGCTTAAGCGTTCCTGAATAGTAACGGTCATGGAATCTCTTGACCTCAGCTGTATCCACAATATTGTTACCCTCTTTAATTGGCACCAATACCTTGTAATTATTATCAGAATAGTTTCCGTTCAAGTTGGTACGGAAAGTAAAGCCACTTTTAGGATTAGTATAGGCACCGTTCACAGATACCCTATGTGTATTGAAGGATCCTACTGTATAAGAAGCATCCAAAAAATTACCGACAGAATTAGTCACAATGTTAACAGCACCACCAAGCGCATCTGTTCCTAACCATACAGGTACAACACCTTTGTACACATCAATCCTTTCAATAGAGTTTACAGGGATATTGCTAAGGCTTAATGAAGAACCATAATTGTCCATCGGAATACCATCCAGAAAGAACTTAACCTGATCCCCTGAAAAGCCATTAAGGGTAAAGTTCAGATTAGAACCAACCCCTCCTTCTTCCATAACCCTTACACCTGCTACCCTATTGAGTACCATTTTGGCATCAGCAGCACTATTGTAAAATTCTTTGGTGGATACCGCTGTTACAGCAAATGGTTGTTTTTTGACCTCTTGTGCTAATGACTCTCCTTTCACTTCCACTACATCCATCTCTGTAATGTTCTCATCGAGCACAATGTTTAGCTTCTGTGCTTTTTTAGTATCAAGCTTCAGGGTTACCTCTTTTGTGTTGAAGCCAATAAAACTAGCTTGTAATACATAATCACCTAATGGGATATTTTTGATATCAAAATCACCATCCATATTGGTGGTAGTACCTTTGGTTGTACCCTTTAATACCACGGTAACACCAATAAGTTTTTCACCATTTGAAGTTTGAACACTTCCATGAACACGTGTCTTAACCAAGTCTTGGCCTTTCAAATTGCCAATAAAGGTCAGAAGTGTTATTAGATATATAATTGGTTTTATATATGATTTCAAGGCTTAATCTTTTTTAGACTCATTCTAAAGAGTGGCAAATGTATAGAATAAACCGAAAAAGCAAAAGCTATTTAGACCAATTCTAAGGTTATTTTGTATATAAATGTGAATACTTAAACTCTTGTTATCTCAGAATATACAATTCGGATATAGCATTATTCCCTCTATCTAGCGGATAAAAAAATCCCTTACATGAAACATATAAGGGATTCGGATCTATCTATTACTGTTGTTACGAGAGGTTTAATTAATCTAAGACACTATCTAAGAATGCATGTACCTTTTCTACCTCTGAAGGTCTTGGCACATCCACACTGACTATATTACCTTCTGGGTCTATCAGCATAAACCTCGGGATTCCTGAAATGCGGTATTTATTTCTGATAATGGAATCTCGGATACCACCATTTGGATTACGAAGCTGAATACCATGCATGTTTTTACTTTCCAGTTTTTTCTTCCATGCATTTTCATCTTCATCCTGTGAGTAGCTGACAAAAACAATCTTGTCATTGTGCTCATATGCCTTTTCTAGTGCTGCCATATGAGGAATCTCTTTTACGCAAGGAGCACACCATGTTGCCCAAAAGTCTACATACAGGTACTTTCCTTTGAAATCACTCAATGTATATTTTTTCCCATCCTGATCTACAGCTTCCCAAATTGGTGCTGGCTTTCCTTTTTGGAGTCTTTTATAATCTTCGAAATCCGCTTTTATTTCTCCCTCCACTTTTTCGTTATCAATAAGTGTAAAGAATCGGGGTAAGTCTTCTATAAAAAGGTTAATATCCTGATACCTCAATGAAAAGCGTGTTTCCTCAATCAAAAGGCTCTCAAGAATGTTAGCCGATTTAAAGTTTGCTACAGCCAAGTCGTACAGCTCTCCCAAAATCAGTTCTTCACCTTTTCTGTTTTCTTCTTTTTGTTTCAAATACTTCCAGTACTCAGAGATAAAAGACTTGTATTCAGGCAATAACTCATACAACTGAGCATCATCCTTTTTCAATCCTTCTATATATTTATTGAGATCTTCTGTAGGAACAATTTCCTTTTTATACCATGTATAATAATTGTTCGGATAGCCTAAATGAATTGCGGCAAAGTGGTATTCAGCACGTTCCCTAAACATTTCCCTAAGTTGCTGATCTTCTATTTCCTTTGCGGCTAACCAATTATATACCTCCTTTTTAACAGAGTCTATTTTAGGTAGAAATGCCTCGTAGTTGTTATAATACTTCCCAAATGCAAAATATGCATTGCGAAACTCCTTCTGCAATTCAACTGTCACCTCATGGTTCAGTGTGTTCAAATATGCTTCTTCACCTATAAAGCTTGCTGCTCTCCAATCCTTATCTCCTGCTAGCTGTAAGTTCAGTTCCTTGCCAGGTGACAGGTAAACTTGGATGGCTGGCATACCTTTTTTATTAGAAAGTGTCAACATTGTCGGTGAATCGACTGTCAGAGAATCAAAGTTGAAAGTGCCTTGCTCTGTCACCTTTACCACTCTGGAAGTCCCACTACCTTTGAGATACAATACCTCCTCCCCTTTCACATTTCCTTTCAAAGAAGCATAAGCTACTTCAGAGGTTTGTTGCTGACAAGCAAACATGGTTGCTGCCAATGTTGGGACCATTCCCCATTTTATCATTTTAATAAATTTCATATCTCACTGGTTATTAAATAAAAATCATAATAAACGCTCTATCATTTCCTTAAGCTCAGTGCTTGAAGGTCTTGGTGCATCTACGGTCACAACCTTTCCTTCCTGATCAAACAGCATAAAGCGTGGAATGCTTGAGATGTTATATCCTTTCGCTAGCTCGTTATCAAAACCTGCCGTATGCAACTGAATGCCATGCAGTTTCTTCTGCTGAAGAAACTTTTCCCATTTCGCTTTTTCCTTATCCACTGAAATACTTACAAAGACGATATCTTTTCCTTCCATCTCCTTTTCAAGGGCTTCCAAGTGCGGAATCTGGTATCGGCAAGGGGCACACCATGTTGCCCACATATCGACATACACCAATTTCCCCTTCAGGTCAGCTAGTGATACTTCTTTTCCATTGATATCAGGAAATGAGAAATTAATGGCAGGCCTACCCAAGGCAAAAGGCTTAAGCTTTTGCTCCATTTCTGATGCCAATTGTTGTTGCTTTGCTGTCACAAGGTATTTCCCATAATCCCTGAGTGTATTCTGAATCTTATCATGCCCTTTGTAATAAGGCAGTATGTTATTGACCAGATAATATCCTTTCAAGGTGTCATTTGGTATTAGGGCGATTTGCTGCTCCAAAGTGGAGTCAACAAATTGGTTAGCTCCACCTCTAACCATAAAATCAATGTAAAGGGATATATACCTGTAGAGGTAAGGCATTCCATTTGCCAATGCAGCATTTGAGAATAATGTATTGTCAGTTTTAATCTCCTCCACAAATGCTGTAACAGCAGTCAGGTCAGCTTGGTAACCTTGAGGGGAGCGGGTAAAGGAAATGAGTTCATAAACTAGGTCATTCTTTGCTCTATCTAAAAATTGCTGGTTGAATACAGCATTTTGGGTTGGTGCATGTGCCAACCATTGGTTTAACTGTTTGTTTGCGGTTTCAAAACCCTGAAAAAATAGCGGAATAGCTTTGTCTTTCTGTAGTCCAACATGCAGGTTTTGCACATAGTCTGCCCATTTTTGGAGCACCTTGTTTTCTTCAGAATTACTGTCAGCTACCTGAACAACAATCTTTTTTTTTTGGTTAGTATCCGGCTCAAAATTAAGCACTAAACGTATTCCTTTATCCAAGTAAATAGGCACTGATTTGTAACCTACTTTCAGGCTATAGAAACCTTGCTGCTGTTGATTAAGACTTATCTTAAAATTTCCTTTATCTAATCGGGTACTATCAATATTCCTGTAAGATCCATTCTCTACACTTTGTAGATATACTTTATCTACTCCTTCAATGGCTACATGACCTTTTACAGTCCAGTCAGAAAAATCGGCATTACATCCTGCAACAGAAATCACCAAAAGGCATCCGAACAAACTGAGTATATTTTTCATATTAAAAAGAGTGGTATTGAAAGTCAAAAAAGAAGATGCCACCACAGTGGGTGGCATCTAATTAGCTTATCGCTAAAGGCAATTCAACTATTCAAAAAATGAGTAAACTAGTAGTTTTGCTTTAAGTCAGGATGACGATCAACCGCACTCTGTGCAAATGGCTGAATATATAAAGGAGAGTTCGGCTTCAATGTGTATGTCGCTCCTTCATACTCCCTAACCAAAGTTTGGGCATATTCTGATTCAGTATTCAAGCGACGCAAATCCCAGAAGCGATTGAATGTGAAAAGCAATTCACTTGCACGCTCGTCAATAATGATCTGCATGGCTTCCTGAACAGATGTAGCTGTTTTTGCAACATAGCTTTCCGGTACAATACGTTTCATTCGGATCTCATTGACAATATCCATCGCTTCTGCAACTTGCCCTTTCCTTGCCAAACACTCTGCTTTCATCAGGTAGACTTCTGGTGTTCGCATTCCTGCCACATTGAACTGAAACTGGGAATAGAAAGTAAAGTAAGCATACAAACCTTCTGGTATAGCCGGACTGGTACGGAAGAAAGCTAACAGCCTTGTGTCTCCCTCTCCAAAACGTTCTATCACTTCTGGAGAAATAATGGAAAGGTAAGGTCCAAAACTAGTTCCTCCATACCTGAAGAGCAGGTTTTCTTCCATGTCAACATCCACCTTTGCAGGAACCTTGTTTAGGTAATAATTCACCATATCAAACAGGTAATCATTATGTACCAATGATTCTTCTGCCGCTGCCAATGCCTCATCCCAGCGTTTCATAAAGAGCATAACCTTTGCTTTCAGGGCATAACCCATTGCGATACTTCCTCTAAAGGTAGTCATGGGTTCATCCGTCAGTTCAGGAAGTGCCTCCTCTATATCCTTCAGTATAAAATCATACACTTCCTGCACTGTTCGCTGTGGAGGTGTAGTTTCAAGGTTAAATTCATCCCTGATAATAATACCCAAGTCCGATGAGGCTGTTGATGCATCATAGTGCTTGGCATAATTATTCACCAAAACAAAATGCTCAAATGCCCTTAAGATTTTGGCTTCCGCAATTACAGCTTTCTTTTTAGCATCAGTCCCATCAGATTCACTCACATTATCTAAAATGACATTATAGAGGGCTATTCTTTTATAGCAACTTGTATACAAGGCATCTGATTCCTGAAAGTAAGCGCGATCTATAGTTTCATCACAAAGGAAATTGGCTTGTATTAATGGATAAGTCAAATCCGTTACCATTGAGACTGTACGAGGCCATTGCTCACTTGTCAGGTACCCTAGATTTCCGATGTTATAAGCGAGGTCAGTACTGCTTGAGTTTGCTAACAGATATCCATAATCGTCCGCCGTCTCTAATGTAGTTTTACCTTTTGGCTCTATATCCAGATAATCATCACAGGCGCTTAACCATAAGCTTAACCCGAGCAAGCCTGTGATCCATTTATTGCGTATCATAGTAGTGTACATCTTTAGAAGTTCAAGTTTAGACCAAATGAGTAAGTAGGCATCTGAGGAAGTGAACGTACCCCTCTTTGTGCATCAAATGATTCTGGGTCAATCCCTTCATCGTTTGCTACCCAAGACAAAGGGTTGTTGACTTGCGCTCTGAGACGAACACCACGTGCTTTGATCTTTTCAGCCAAGTGTTGCGGCAACTGATAGCTCAAGGCTATGTTACGCACTTTTGCAAAAGAAGCATCCAAGATATGCGCATCAGCATATTTCCATTGTCTTCTTACTTCCTCACTGATACTTGCATCCCCAATTACAGGAATATCTGTATCTGTATTCTCTGGAGTCCAACTGTTCACGATATCTTCGTGAACATTACCAGATGACAAACCATATGAGTATAAATTCAGCACATCATTTCTCATAACATGGCCTGTATAGACGACTATCATCGTACTGATATCGAATCCTTTATAACCCAGTTGCAGTTGGAAAGAGCCATTCCATTTTGGTGTCAGTTGACCTGCATAAATCAATGCTTCAGGATCTGAGATTGTTGTTTTCGAAACTATATTGCCTTCCTCATCATACACAGAAGGAAAACCATCTTCTGACAGACCTGCATACTGATAAGCATAGATAGCATTGTACGGTACACCTTCATAATAGTAGCTATCTGGATAAAGTATCAAGTCAGATGCCTTTGATATATCTAGATCTGCTCTCTCGACCCTGTTTCGGTTACGCGCTGCAATAACAGTCGTGTTTACTCTCCAGTCACGGTTACGAACCCAGTCATAACCCAAGGTAATTTCAACCCCTCTGTTACTCATAGCACCATTATTGACGCGTTGACTTGCAAAACCTGTTGAAGGATCTAGAATCTTGGTTGCCAACAAGTCACTGCTGTATCGGTTATAAAACTCCAACGTACCGGTCAAACGGCTATCAAACAGAGCAAAGTCTGCTGCAACGTTTGTCGTTTCGTTTTTCTCCCAACGTAGTAATGGGTTTGGAGGATTGGAGATGGATGCTACATAGCCATCATCTTTTGAATACCTCATGCTGGCCACCAAAATAGGATATGTATTGGTATCTGAATTACCATTTATACCATATGATGTTCTCAGTTTCAATGAGTTTACCCATGGTATATTTTGCATAAAATCTTCATTGGATATATTCCACGCAGCTCCTACTGACCATAATGGACGATATCGGTACTTCGGATCTGTACCAAAGAAATTAGTCTGGTCAACGCGGAAACTTCCTGACAAGTTAATCCTGTCATCATAAGTGTAAGCAGCATTGGCATAATAGGATACATATCTGTTTGTCGATTCAAAAACAGAATTGATGTTTGACAGTCTATAATTCACATTGTATAATGAACTTGGAACACCATCCCCAAGCGACTCCCAATCCGGTGTTGATGAACTCATGATTTGGTCATCATAACCATAGAGAATATGGTTCTCATACAGTGTTGTAGTTTCTCTTGCTTCAAAACCCAATAATCCGCTTACAGCATGCATGTTGGCAAAAGTATGAGCCATATCCAGCTGAGTACGGAAGGTATAGTGCTGCTGGTCGTTTTTATAAGTTTGAAGGATGCCATTATCCGGAATATATGCCTCTACATTACCATTATCATCTATATGAGCATATTGATTATACATATAGCGCATCTGGTAAGAGTCCTTTTCTGTATAAGTTGACACATCCCTTATATTCTTCTCATACTGAAACTTCGTATTGACAGTCATCCAGTTAAGTGGCTGAACCTTAGCCTCCATAAAGGCTCTCAAATTTTGTTTATTATCTGTTTTGAAGTTTTGCTCCAACTCATCCAGAATATTGAACTCCATATTGTACAAACCTTCCTGCTCATCCAGCCAAAGCGCTTTTTCCTTGTTGATCAGGTACTGATAAGCTCTATTACCTTCATTGTCTACAATTTGCTCGTAGGGCATATTACTGGTATACCCATATTCTGAAGTGGTATTCTTTTGTTTGTCGAAAAGCGCATTAGCGCCGTAGCTAAATGTAAACCAATCCGTCACCTTCATTTGGTTCTTGAAATAAAGGTTCAGCCTTTGGTTTTTGTTATTGATTACCTGCTGCTTATTGTCTCTCCAGTTAACACTAAAGTTCAAGTTGTTTTTACCTACTCCTTTTCTGAAAGACATGTTATACTGTTGTGTCAATTGAGTCTGCAATGCATTGTCAATATATTGCTGACGGTAATCGTTATTGCGCAGCTTGTCAATCTGTGACATAGCCTCGCCCCTAGTCAGTTCACCTTTTGCTACCTGATAGAAGTAGTCATAGACCTTAGAGTAACTAGATACATTGTTGTTCAGCCCTTCAAAATATGCCAACGGATCTGCCTGATATGCTTCAAGCCCTTCCAGATAGTTAATTTCATAATCAATAATGTCAGAGGTTGAGGCATAGTCCATATACCCAAGATCAGGTCTTGGTGTAATCGTATAGTCTGCACTGAAGTCAATCTGTGTCTGCCCATCTTCTGCTTTTTTAGTAGTCACAACAATTACCCCGTTAGCTGCTCTTGAGCCATAGATTGATAACGCTGCAGCATCTTTCAATACAGTAATGCTTTCAATATCATTAGGGTTAATGTATGAAAGAGGGGTAGTAGTGTCATCACTATCTGGATCCATATCTCCCTCAACAGGTAAACCATCAATTACAACTAAAGGCTGTGTGCCTTTTCCAGTCAAAAATGTACCGACACCACGAATCGATAAATCCCCATTGTAGGTTGACAAACCTGCCACACGCCCTTCAATGGCAGAGGTGATATCCTGCACATAGAATTTTTCCAGTTGCTCATTGTCAACTTTCACGAATGAGCCAGTGACACGTTCAGCTGAAATCTCCTGAAAACCTGTCACTACAATCTCGTCCAGCTCCGTTGCATCCTTGTTCAGTTGAACATTTAGGGTAGTTTCACCTTTCCAGTTTAGTTGCTTTACTTCAAATCCGATATAAGTAAACTGAAACACAACATCATTACTGTTTTCAACTTGCAGGGCAAACTCCCCATTGAAATTGGTAATTGTGCCCACATTGGTACCCATTACCCAAACATTTACGCCAGGCAATGGAAGTCCCTGATCATCTGAAACAACTCCTCGTACAGTTACTTTTTCCTTTGTTTTTTGGGAAACTGGCATAATAACTACCAGGTTATCATCCTTCACCTCGTAAGAGAGTCCTGTTCCTTTCAAGACAAAGTTCAGTACATTCTCAACCGTCCAATCAGAAGCCTGAACATGTGCTATTTCCACATTCAGTGCCTTTCCATTCTTGAATACAAAACGATAAGAAGAATGCTTTTCGAGATATTGAAGTACTTCCTCTACTGAAACATTGTTCAGCTCAAAAGAAAAAGTGGGCTTGGGGTCTGTTGCGGCATGGACAGAGTTTCCTCCCATACCATTCAGTAGAAACAGACCCAGTAGAATAAAAATCACCTTTCTCCCCATCGTGCTTATGATAGGAAAGCTACAGGTATCACATAACTGTTTCATAAATAAAAAGTAAGATAGAATAAATAATGTAACAATTTGGGTTTGCTATACATAGCAATAAGGTACAGTCAACAGGGCTCAAAAATGATTGCACCTGTTCAAAAACAAACAATAAGAAATAGTATTTGAATTGGTCATCAGGACGCAGTTGTCCCAACAAATTCATATTAAATACGCCTACATTCAATAGACATAGCTGGTTGATTCTTGCTTAGCTTGGAGCGTAAATGATTTCTAAAAAGCAGCTAACGAACAGGTAAATTACTAGTGCTTACTTGAAGGTTTCAGTAAAACCTTTTGCTTTTCATCATCAATCTTAAACTCAAAACCACCTGTCTGGCTAAGGGTCAAAAGTATTTCAGCTAATTTTTTATCCTGAAAACGAGCCGTGTAAAGCCCTTTCTTTAGAAATGAATCTGAGAAAGTGAACTCATACCCATAGTACTTGGATAGTCGCATAGCAATCGCCTCAAGGTTCATCCGTCGGAAAGCGATCTCGCCATTCCTCCAAACACCTAAAATATCCTCCTCCAACCTTTTCGCCTCAAAACGCTCATTCGTCTTGTTGTAAAGCAGCGACTGACCTGGTTTCATCTGGATGATTTTCCCTCTTGTCTTTAGCCTGACTTTACCTTCCAAAAGGTCCACTTGCGCTAAATTCTCTGTGTTATATGCACGCACATTGAATTCAGTGCCCAGCACTTCGATTTCCATACCTTCCATCTCAATACGGAAAGGATGAGTCGGATCTTTTTGTACTTGAAAATAAGCTTCTCCATTTAAGTGTACCAACCGTTTTTCAGACGAGTAACTTTCGGGATACTCCAAAGTAGAATTCGCATTCAACCAAAACTTGGTTCCATCGGGTAATACATGTTCCGTTTGCATCTCAGAAGGCATGTACTCAGCAATCCATTTCTCTTTAGGAAAACCTTCCCAATGATCCGCTCCCCAATAAGTCAGAAGACCGAGCAACAACCCTATTAGCCAAGAAGCTGCTACAGGCAGTTGAAGCGGCACAAATCGCCTAGGCTTTTTCTTAGCTGAAAAATGTCCTTCTTCAGATACCATGGCATCAGCTTTTAGGCTTTCATGTAACTTCTTTTGCACTCTCAAGAGGTCAACACCATCAGGAATCTCCCAACTATTACTTGCTTCCCAAGCTGCATATATATTCCTGTTCAAAGCATCCAGACTTCGGTGCTCTTGAATCCAACGCTCTACTTCTTCTTTTTCATGCTGAGTACATTCGCCTTGCCAATATTTCTGAAAGAGTTGTTGATCCATCTTCTATTTTCTGCCTGTTTTTCGAGCGATTCTACTAGGTAGACTCAACCTAAGCGGTTTTACCCTACCCCGTTTTTAAAAAAATTTAATAAAAAGGAATAGCATGATGCTAAACATGTCCAATTTGCCTCCTGTCTTATCCTTTAAAAAACTCATAGCCAATGAAATATGCTTCTCTACAGTTTTGACAGAAATTTCTAACTCTTCTGCTATTTCTGCATAAGATTTTCCTTGGATTCGGTTCATCAGAAACACTTCCTTTCTTTTGTCAGGCATAGAATCAATGATCCCTTGTATCAATTCCCAAGTACTTTTGTCTTCCACTTCCCGATCTGTTCGGGTAGTTACGGAGTCTTTGAATACACTTGCTTCTTGCGCATAACGGGCTTGTTTACCTATACGGTCTAGGTGGGTAAGTGCGGTATTACGAGCGATTGTGAAAAGGTATGCATCTACAGAGCGGACAGACCCCAACTGTTCACGGTTAGTCCAAACCTTCATAAAAGTGTCCTGAAGAATGTCCTCCATTGCAGAAGGATCAGGAGCAAAGGATTTCAGAAAAGCCGCTAACCTAGGAGCATAAGACTGATAGATCCAGTCAAAAGCCTTGATATCACCTTTTGCCAAAGCTTGACAGAGCTGCTCTGACAGTTCTTTCGACTGTGCAAACATGGTCCAGATTGATTACAATTATTTCAATAGATACATTGCATAGGTGAAAAAATGTTAATGCAAGGTAAATAGAATATTTTGTAAAGGAAAGATATAAGCAATTACATTGTTCAATTATAACTATGTATAATACAAAATAAATCACCTAAAAAGACCCTAAATCAACAGCATATATTTTGAGAATAAACGGTCAGGCATATCTTTTCTAAATGGATAAATCAAAAGATACTCGCCCACCTTATTTAGCCTGTTTCCTTAAGCTTTCAAGATGTCCATTTTACCATAAAAGATCCTTTATTTATACCCTTGTACTCAGCTCTCTATCTTTCATAATATTATCCATATTTCCTTTAGCCCACTCTACTAATTCATGGATGATCGGCAGAAGACTTCGCCCTCTTTCTGTAAGTTCATACTCTACCTTTGGTGGCACTTGTGGGTAGACCGTTCTTTTGATCAAGCCATCTGCTTCCAAATTTTTAAGCGTCACGGTCAACATTTTTTGGGAGATAGATTCAATGCATTTATAAATCTCATTGAAACGAAGCGTCTGACCTTCGTCTAAAACCAAAAGTATTAGCGTTGACCATTTGTCTCCAAACCTGTCTAAGATATTACGGATAGGACACCTATCAGCATCATTATATTTTTTCATTTCTTTCATTGCTATAAACTGCTGATTGTCAATAATAATTACTTTCAAGTAAGTAACTCCCAACAACGTAAGTTCTTGATTCACAGTCAGGATCAATCTACCTTTGACTTACTAAAAGTAAGTAATCATACAATAAGTAAGTAAAGATAAATTCAGTAACTATTAAATCCATCAAAAATGGCTAAAATATTAATTACAGGAGCGACAGGAGGACTAGGAAGTACCGTAACAGCATTTTTGGGTGAAAAACTCCCTACAGAAGACATTGCTGTAATGGTAAGAGACAGCAACAGTGAAAAAGCTGTACAGTTTCGTCAAAAAGGAATTGAGGTAAGAGAAGGGGACTATGACCAACCTGAGAGCCTCAATGAAGCTTTTACAGGAATTGAGGTACTTTATTTTGTTTCAGGAAATGACTTGGTTGCTAGATTTGAACAACACAAGAATGTTGTCAATGCTGCCAAAAAAGCTGACATCAAGCATATCCTCTATACAAGCTCCGTAAGAAAGAATGAAAGTGAAGATGCTCCACTACATCTGGTTGTTGGCTTGCACGCTCAAACAGAAGAATTGATCAAGGAGTCTGGCATTAACTACACGCTTCTGAGACACAACCTTTATGGGGAGGTGATCCCAATGTTTATTGGTGACAAAGCCAAGCTACTGGAAAGCAAAACCATTTACCTTCCTACCGGTAAAGGAAGCACTGCATTTGTATCCAGAAGAGACCTTGCTGAAGCTGCTGCCAATATCCTAGCGGATGCCAAAGCTCATGAAAACAAAATCTATGAGTTTAACGGTAGCCAAACTGTTACTTTTGAACAGATTGCTCAAATCATTTCAGAGGTTACTGGTGAACAGATTAACTATGTATCACCAACCAAAGAGGATTTTGAAAGTACCATGGCTTCATACGGATTACCTGAAGGCATTATTGGTATGTTGACCATGTTTAGTCTGGGTATTGCAGACGGTGAATTTGACCAACAGGTTAATGACTTTGAAAAGATATTGGGCAGAGAAACTCAATCCATGAAAGACTTCCTTACAGCTGTTTACGCTTAATATAAGCATACGAACAGACCTTTAGATAAGCGGCAGTTACTCATTTGGCATTAGATGGGTAACTGCTTTTTTTATCAAAAAAAAGACCTTCGCAAAAACGAAGGTCTTGTGTTGGCTAACAAAAAATAAAACGGTTCAGTTTTTACCAAACAATTGTCATAACACTTCCAGCTTCAAGCTTGAACTGTCTTTTGGTTTCACCGTAATTCACATCAAATTGTTTATCTACATCACTATCATTCAGCACAATTTGCACTACTTTGTTGTCAGTAGTTTTGAAGGCTACATTTGGTAAATGATCAGGTATATTGCTTTCTACTCTTACAGCTCCCGGACGAACATATCTCGAAGCATGGGCAATAATATAGTAAGCTGGGTTTCTTGTTACTGTATCACCATCTATAGTGATGGCACCCAAACACTGGTTACATCCTCCCCTGTCTGTATATGGCTCTAACTTTGAGTCAGCTGCCAGATTCCACTCAAGCACTGTACGGCTCCAGTTACGTGTACCACCGATAATCAGCTCACGTGTATGCCAACGGATATCTTTACTGAAGTTACCTGGTGCGCCAATCCACTGCTCCGTGAAGTAGATATTCTTATCCGGATGTGCTTCGTGTACTTCAGACAAAGCATCAATGGTTCCTCCATATAAATGGAATGCAGAACCGTCTACATATTGGTTGGCTTCTTCATCATTCAGGATTGTAATCGGATAGTCAGGTCTATCAGCATTATGGTCATAGGCAATCAGCTTGGTAGACAGTGCAGCCTCTCTGATTTTTGGTCCCAAATGGTTCTTGATAAACTCAGCCTGATCCTCAGGGTGCATCAGCAAGCTTGGGTTGTTCCCTGGGTGAAGCGGCTCATTCTGAATAGTCAGGGCATCAATATGGATCCCTTCCTCTTCCATCTTCTCAAGGTACTTTACCAGATAATCTGCATATGCACCATAAAACTCTGGCTTCAGCTCACCACCCCTAGTATCACCATTGGTCTTCATCCACGTTGGTGGCGACCAAGGAGATCCCATGATTTTTAACTCAGGAAATATTTTCAAAATGTCCTTCAGAACAGGAATCAGGTCCTCTCTTGCCTTAGCCAAGGTAAAGTACTTCAGCTCAGGGTCAGTCTCTACTCCCTCTGGAAGATCATCATATGAATAAGTTTCAAAATCAAGATCAGATGCTGCAACACTGATACGCAAATAGCTGAAACCTACTTGCCCATCCTTGGTTCCAAACAGTTCCTCCAACAGCTGCTGTCTTGCTTCAGGAGACATCCTGTTGATATGGTAAGCACTGCCACCTGTCAACGTAAAACCAAATCCATCGATCTCCTGATATACTTTTGACGTATCAATGGTAATGTGCTGAACTTGCTCCTCGTTCTCTGAAAGGCTTGCTTCCAAGGTTTGCTGCTTTTCAAAAAGTTTGGTCTTGTCAGGAGTGGTTACCACTACTTCAGATGGTCCATTATGCGAAACTGTCTGCTTATCACAACCTGCCCATATGGATGCAGCCAAGCCTAACGCCAGTAATGTTTTTTTATTTATAGAATTCATAGCCAAATTTTTAGTCATTACAACCAATAAGGTTATTCGTTAAAAGATTTTGATTACAGATTCTGAGGCTGATCCAGCATCAGTGTTGAAATCGAGTGAGGCAATGCTTTTGCTTCCAACACCTTCTCACCATACACCAGCTTGTAAGTAACTTCCTTGTCAGTCTTGTTCATTACGACCATCGCAATGCTACCATCTGTATTTTTGAAGGCTGTTGTCAGCAGGTTATCACGGCTTGACGAAGACATAATACGCTCAGCACCTGGACGAACGAATTTTGAGAAATGTCCGATGTAGTAATAGGAGTTAGTATAATGCAGCTCTCCAGTACGTGTATCAGCATGAATTGGAGCAAAGCAGAAGTTCTGAACATGGTTTGGTCCACCATTTTCATTTAACAGAATGTTCCAGTCTGTCCACGCTACCGTTCCGTTATTGAAATCATTGATCATGCTATAACCGTATCGCTCACCCAATGCCCAATTATCCATTTCATCCCACTTGAACTTCTCAACACAACCCTCTGTAAATACCAAGTTCTTGTCAGGATATGCCTCATGTACATTCTTCAGGTTTTCGAAATTCATTCCGCTTCCAGTCCAAGTCTCGTACCAGTGGAAACCAACACCCCATACATATTTGGCAGCTTCTTTATCATTCAGAATCGTACTGGCTCTTTGGTAAATCAGGTCCCTGTTATGATCCCAAACAATCAGTTTCTTGTCCGCCATACCATTTTTGTGCAGTGTCGGGCCCAAGTAATTTTTCACAAAGTCTCTCTCATCTTCAGCAGTATAAACACATGACTCCCAACGTTGAACGGCCATTGGCTCATTCTGCACTGTCAATCCCCAGATTGGTAATCCTTTGGCTTCATATGCCTGAATAAACTTCACATAGTAGTCTGCCCAAGTCTGTCTGAACTCAGGAAGCAGTTTACCGCCTTTCAGCATATTGTTGTTGTCTTTCATCCAAGCTGGAGGGCTCCAAGGGCTGGCATAAAGAGGCAACATCTGCCCAGCTGTCTCCATCGCCTTTTTGATCAGTGGGATACGGTACTTCTCATCATGCTCGATGTTGAATGTCTTAAGCTCATCATCATTATCTGCTACGTAAGTATAGCTGCCAGGTCCAAAGTCTGCACTATGAATCGTGGTACGCATCAAGGAGTAGCCAATACCATTTTCCTGATCGTAATAAGCCTTTAAGAAATCCTGCTGCTTTTCTTCAGACAATGTGGCAAAAACCTCTGCTGATGCATCTGTTACTGCCCCACCAATCCCGACAAACTTCTGAAAATGGTGTGCCGTATCCAGGTAAATAAAATGCTCCGTCTCTACAGGTTGCTTGTAAGCTCCGAAGACAAGCTCCTCCCCTTTTGAAATCTTCAGGTCGGTATCTTTAGCCGTTGTATAAACCGATACTGTTTTTGAGTTTACAGGTACATTCTTTTTTGCCTCGCTCTTTGCTTCTTGAGGGGCTTCAGCAGGTTGACAAGCGGCTGTTGTCAATGCTAAAAGTCCAATTGATATATATCTTTTCATTTCTTCTGACATCAATTTTTTGGGGGTTAGGGCGACTGCACAAAAAGGCAGCCACCCAACTCTTATTTATCCAACTACTAATTCTTCACAAACTGGTAAGTCCCTACACTGTAGTCTTCTGACACAGTGATGGTCACTGTATATTCTCCATCTTCGGTGATACAGGTGAAGTTTTCGCCACCACCGTTAATCAGGTTTCCTGAAAGTGCGTCTGGTGTTTCTGTTCCAAGCTGTATGTCCCAAGGAGAGTTAAACTTCATCTCATAACCTGCTTTTAGTGTAGCAGTCAGAGTGAATGTATTTGGTGTTTCATAGGTCATCAGTAACTCATCTCTGCCATCCCAATTTTCCCAATGGAATAACTTGATGTTGTAGTACTTCCATGACACAATTGTATTATCAAAGTCAAGGCTAATCTGATATAGCTGATCCTTTGCGACAGTAAATGCATCAGTTCCACCTTCTTCAAAGCTGATACTCCCTTCTACCTTGTCGCCATCAGGAGATGCAGTAGTTCCAATTGCTTCAGACAATGAGTAGTTCTTACCACTTTGGTCTTCTGCTGTATTCAGGGTATATGATTTACCTGCTGACAATGACAGGTATCCTTCTGAGATGAATGAGCGACCATCTTTTGTCAATGCTTTGACCATTTCTCCGTCTTCAAACAAGTACAGTGATGAAGGCATTGCTTCTGTCTCAAATCTCGTTACAGAGAATGCTTGAGAGTCTGTCGTTAAGGTTTCCATGCTGTTTGCTACAACTGTCAGGGCTACTTTTGTAGTGGTTCCCACTTCCAGTCCTGCTGTTGAAAGAGCATCATCCAATTCGGCATGCGAAATACTGATAGAGGTACCCTTGCCTGCATTATCTGATGCTTTCTCAAACCAAATTGTTTCAGTATCATTCTCAGGGGAAACCAACACTTTGTAAGTCACCAGATAGCCAGCTGTTGACTGGGCTGCATTCCATTTTACGGTGATAGGATCAAGCGCCTCTTCTGAAAGTGTAATGGTGCTTCCAGCCAAAGTTGCATCCAAAGTTGGTGCACTAAGTGTCCAACCTCCAATAGGGTCCATTGTATCGTTGTCCTGGCATGAAAACCCTAGAATCAACAGGGCTGCATATGCCAAAAAGGTTGTTATCTTTTTCATCTGAAATTCTATGTTTACAGTGATTAATTATTCCCAAAGCAGTGTAACCGCTGATGCACCTTCCAAAGCAACACTGAACTGATTCTCGCCTACCAGCACATCTGCATTGACAGTAGTCGCATTGCTGTTAAACAGTACCAGTACCTTACTGCCATCTTCATTGATAAAAGCGATATGCTCAATGCCTTGTCCTCCTTGCAGCGTGGATTTCACCCGCTCTGCTCCCGGACGGACAAACTTGCTCATATGTGCCAATGCGTAATACTCCTCATTGTAGGCCACTGACTGATCTGACTTGATTGTGACTACTCCTCTACAATCCTGACAACCTCCGTTTGTTGGTCCGTGGTTTTCATTCAAAGCCAAGTTCCAAAGGAGTGCATTCTTGGACCAGTTTTTCCCTGTTCCAATAAAGATGTTGGTCATCATCCATTGTAGGTTGCTGCCGAAATCAGTCGCCCATTCACCTCCAGACACTTCCGTGAAGTACAGTCCCATGTCAGGCTGAGCAAAGTGCACTTGCGACATGCTGCCAACGCTTCCTGCATATGCATGGAAAGCAGACCCTGCCACGTACTTTCTCACATCAGCGTCTTCCAGAATAGTGATTGGGTAGTCAGCCCTGTCAAAATTGTGATCATACAGGATTACTTTTGTCGTCAAAGAGTGCTCTTCGAAAAGAGGACCAAGGTAATCCCTGATAAACACCAGTTGCTCTTCAGCTTCCATCTTCATGGTTGGATACCCTGATGTCTCATGTAGTGGCTCATTCTGAACTGTAATAGCATCGATATGAATGCCTTCACTAGCATATGCCTCAATGTATTTAGCAAGGTAAAGTGCATAGGCACCATACCACTCAGACTCCAAAGAGCCTCCACCTAAGCTGTTATTGCTCTTCATCCATGCAGGAGCACTCCAAGGGCTTGCCATGATCTTGATATCAGGGTTTACCTCCAATATTTCTTTCAATACAGGAACAACCTCTTCTTTGTCCTTTGCTATTGAAAACTGAGACATTTCGGGGTCTGTCTGTCCTGCCGAAAGGTCATTGTATGTGAAGTCTGAAAGTGAAAAGTCTGAGGCACCTATGGTCAATCGCAAATAGCTAATGCCAATACCTGAATTGGGATCAAATAGTTGGGTAAGTAACTCAGCACGTTTAGCCGTGCTGAGTCCATTTTTGATCATATAAGCAGATGAACCAGTCAGTGCAGCCCCATACCCATCAATTGATTGGTATTTTTCAGAGAAATCTACTGTTATAGATGTTCCTGAAGAGGTTGAAGCACTGTATATATCCACGTCATCCAGCTTTTGGAAAAGCCTGCCTTTACTTCCACTGGTCACCCAAACAGAAGCATTTCCTACCACCTCACCTTTATCTTCAGAAGGTGGTGGCGCAACTTCCCATGACTTCTCAGAAGAACAAGCCACCATACTCGCCAATGCTGCTACTGCTATATATGATTTGATTCTGTTCATTATGTTTGTCTGTTAGTTTTGCACTAAAGCTGGGTTTCTATCCAGTTCCTGTTGAGGAATCGGCAACAATAGATCATCTTCTGTTGCATTGTAGTTCACCTTCTCTCCTGTTCTCAAATCAACCTCATTCAGATTGTTCATCACATCCAACACTACTCCGTTTCGAATAAGGTCATCCCAACGCTGGGCTTCCTGTGCTAACTCCAATCTTCTCTCATTCAGGATAACTTTTTTCATAGCTGCCTGATCATTACGATCAGCGGCATCTACCAGCGCCAAACCAACACGGTCACGAATTTGGTCTACCAAATCAGCAGCCCCAGCAGGATTCCCTAACTCATTCAGTGCTTCCGCCTTCATCAGGATAATATCTCCCAATCTGAAAATATACTGACGGTCAGCACTTGCCCAACCACTTGCATTTTTCCATTTGTAAGCAAAAGGAATCTCTGAATTGATCTCGTTGTTCCAGAATTCATCCACCCATGGAGCAGATTCAAAAAGTACTGTTGCATCTTTCCTTACATCGTCTCCCAATGCATCATATGCATTGATCAGGTCATGAGAAGGCGTTGTAAACTTACGCCAAGTATCGCCAGAGACAGATGGTGGCAGGTGCATCTGAGGAGCCCAGTTACCCTCATTGCTTCCCAAAAACTGCACTTCCATAATAGACTCTGCATTGTTATAATGGTTTCCATCAAACAAGTCTGCATAGTTGCCAAGCAGTTGGTAACCTGCGCTGCTGTTGATGACTGCATCTGCATACTGCTTTACTTTGTCATAGTCTGGAGATGACTTCTGTGCATAAACTTTGCATAACAAGGCATTGGCAGCTCCTTTAGTTGCTCTTGCCTTATTCACTGAAGCATCGGCACCATATGTATCAGGCAGTCTGGTAAGTGCTTCTTCCAAATCTTTAATGATTTGTGCATATACCTCTGCTTCTGTGCTTCTAGCCACATGGATATCTTCTGGCTCAACAGACTTAACTGTCTCCAGCATCAGTGGTACACCGCCAAACATCTTCACCAAATTGTAGTAATGGTAAGCTCTCAAGAAGTAAGCCTCGCCTATCACTTGTGCTTTACGTTCACCTGAGAAAAGCGGGTCTTCTACCTGTGGAGCTCTCTCCAACACTACATTTGCTTTCGCTATAGCATTGTATATGTTACCCCACATATTTTGGATACGTGAGTTGGTTGGTGTAATATTCAGATAATCAAAGGCAAAAATCTCCGCATTATCACCTCCTGCATAGTAGTTATCTGAACGCACATCCTGAAGCAATACATTGTCCCATGTATAATAGTCTGAAGACTGAAAAGACTCATATACCCCTACAAGGGCAGCTTCCACTTGTGACCCTCTTGTATAAGCATTGTCCTGTGTCTCTTGTGAGATTGGCATCAGGTCCAATTGTTCTTCACATGAGCTCAATCCTGCACATGCCAGTATTGAGACACCGTATATAAAATTCTTGATATTCATAATGAGTGGTTTCTATTAGAATGACACATTAACACCTAAGATGAGGTTACGAGACTGAGGATAAGTACCAAAGTCTACACCTGAAGCAATACCATTTACTTCTGGGTCATAACCCGAGTAATTCGTCCAAGTGAATAGGTTTTCACCAGTTGCATAGAATCTCAAACCAGATAGGTGAAGCTGGCTAGCCACTGTAGCTGGCAAGTCATAGCCAAGTGTAATAGCCTTAACTCTCAGGTATGAACCATCTTCCACAAAGCGAGTAGAGATTCTTGAGTTGTCAGTACTTCCCCAAACAGCTTTAGGTACATCTGTTACATCTCCCGGTTGTCTCCAACGGTTAACAACACCATGTGTCTGGTTTTTCGCATCAGTCATTCCTTCTGTCTCAATACGTGTAGCATTGAAGATGTCATTACCTTGCGAGCCTTGCAGCATAATTGACAGACTAATTCCTTTGTATGAAAGGTTGTTGGTCATGCTGTAAATAAAGTCAGGGTTCGGGTTTCCGATAATTTGACGGTCATCAGCATCTGGCGTAAATGTGCTTTCACCATCTTTGTTGATATAGTAGACCATACCAGTTTCTGGATCCACACCACCTGCTACATAACCATAGAATACATCAATTGGTAACCCTTCACGAGTCAAGGTTACATATCCCCTGCTTGGTACTTCTGCTTTAAAGAACTCTCCTCCTTGTGTATAGTCCACTACGTTTCTGTTAAAGGAGATATTGAAGCTTGTTTCCCAACGGATTTCATTATCCATATTGATAGAAGATACTTGGAATTCAAGACCTTTGTTGGTCAAGCCACCAACATTTTGAATGGCAGATGAGAAACCTGTAGAAGTCGGGATTGGCGCATTCAGTAGAAGGTCAGATGTCTTTTTGTAATAAGCATCAGCAGTGATATTCACTCTTCCTTCGAAGATTGCCAAGTCAACACCAATGTTGGTTTGCTCTGTCTCTTCCCACTTCAGGTTGCGGTTTTCGATAGAAGAAGGGTAGTTACCAGGCATAGCCTGTCCTCCGATTGGGTAGTTAGCTCCTCCACCGATTTTACCCAAATATGCATACGGGTCGATGTCCTTACCTACAATACCCCAACCAGCTCTTAGCTTCAAGTCAGAAACAAGGTCATTGTTTTTCAGAAAGTTTTCTTCAGACAATCTCCAACCTACGGATAACGAAGGGAAGTATCCCCATCTTTTACCAGGACCAAATGCACTTGAACCATCCGCTCTGAAGTTGACAGTCATCAGGTACTTATCATTGTAATCATAGTTCAAACGACCAATAAAGGAAGCATTCGACTTTTCACTTTTACCAGCTGTTGCAGTAATGATTTCAGAACCAGCACCAGGAGTTGTGATATTGTCACTTGAGAAGTTTCTACGCTCAATTGAGTTGTTTTCCCATCTGTACTTCTGATAAATAGAACCAACCAATGCCGTTACCTTATGGTCACCGATACTCTTTGAGTAAGTTAGTGTATTGTCAAAAATCGAGTAAGTGTTGAAGTTAGTATTGTTTCGTGAAATACCCTTCATGGCACGTCCATAACTAGTAGTATATGGATCAAGGAAGTAATCATACATTGATGAGCTCAAATCAACGCCCATATTTGACTTAAACTTCAGGTCTTGAAGTAATGATAACTCAGCATACACATTACCAATCAGGTTACGGTTTTTGTAGCCTCTGTCAGAACCATCTGTCGCTGAGATAGGGTTTTCCCAGTTCTGGAATGGATTGCTGGTAAATGAGCCATTTTCGTTGTAAATCCCAATATTCGGAGGTGTAGTAAGCATACCTAGAATTACACCACCTTGATTCACAGCTTGGTTATCGCTTACATCAACATCTGAATAATCCGTATAGCTCAAGCTTGTTCCTACCTTTATCCAGTTATTAATTTCCTGATCCAAGTTCAACTTGAAGTTAAGGCGCTCCATCTCTGAGCTTCTGATTGAACCAACCTGTTGTGTATAGCCACCTGAGATATAATAAGTAGTACCTTCACTTTTACCTGCTACTGACAACTGGTAATTCTGCGATGTTCCGTTTTGGAATACCTCATCTTGCCAGTCTGTGTTAGCTTGATATTTTGACCAATCCGTAGACTTGCCCATTTCCTCCATCAGGTCACGGTATTGTTCAGCATTCAATACTTTCAGTTTTTTCCAAGGAGATGAGAAACCTGTATATGCATTGAACTTAAACTGTGGTTTACCAGTCTGTCCTCTTTTAGTAGTGATCAGCACGACACCGTTGGCACCTTGTGTACCATAGATCGCTGCCGAAGATGCATCTTTCAGGATCGAGATGCTTTCAATATCAGAAGGGTTAATAGAACGTGTATCCGAAACCGGAACACCATCCACTACATATAATGGCTCACTGCTTGCAGATAATGAGTTTGTACCACGGATTCGAACACTCAAACCAGCTGAAGGCTTACCTGATGTAGACACCACCTGAACACCAGCTGCCTGCCCTTGAAGCAGGGAACCCATATTAGCTTTCACACGGTCGTCCATGGCTTCACCATCGACTAAGCCCACAGCCCCAGTAATGTCTTTCTTTTCCTGTACACCATAACCTACAACCACGACTTCCGTCAGTTGCTCAAGGTCTGCTTCCAGTTTTACGTTAATAACCTTTTGGTTACCAACCATCAATTCTTTCTTCTTGTAGCCTATGTAAGAGAAAACCAATGTTCCTCCTTCAGGAACATCCAATAACTTGTACCTACCATCCATATCTGTAATGGTACCGGTTGAAGTGCCTTTCACCAAGACATTTACACCGATCAACGGCTCTCCCGTATCAGTATCATTCACCGTCCCTGTTATTGATGCTTGCGCATACAGTAAGGAAGGAGCAACTACACTGAACAAGCCAGCTAGGCAGATGATGAAAGTGTATTTCATCAAAGTGCTTTTGGTAATTATATGCTTCATACATCCAAATTTTTAAGTGCATAAAAAATTCGTTGTAAAGATTACACTTAGTCGAACCACCCGACAAAGTTTCGACTACACTTCTGTTTCTTTTGCATGAAAAAGAACTACACTTCTATTACATCATAAAATCATATCATTCTGATAAACAGGTATATAATAAATTTTATTTTGAATTAAACTTTAATGTGATTGGGAAAAAATGTACATTGAACATCTAAATATTGATTAAGTGTTTTTTACAGTCATAATGACTTTGTATTGATAGATTATGAGATTATCTCTACTCCTTTTAAGTACCTTTTTTTGCCTTTGTAATTTTGTGTGTGCTTCCTCTCTTTCAGATGAATACACAGTGAAGGGGATTCCATCCGTTCGTTACTTTTCAAAGGGGGACTTCGAAGCCGATCACCAGTTTTGGGATGCCTGCCAAGGGCAAGATGGGGTGATGTACTTCTCGAATAATGATGGTGTAATTGTATATGATGGAGAAAGGTGGCATAAGGTTCCTCTTCCCAATCACTCTTCAAGCCGATGTTTAAGCATTTCAGATAACGGGACTGTATATACTGGAGGATACAACCAACTGGGGATTATTGTAAAAGATAATTTAGGCAACTACCAATATGAATCTTTGGTAGACAGCTTACAGCTAGGGAAGGAAAAGCTTGAAAATGTATGGAAAATACACACTTATAAGGAAAAGGTATTTGTAAGGACTTTTAAGCAATTGATCATTATAAATGGCAAGAGCACAACGGTCTTACCGGCAATCCAGAAATTCAAGTTTTCGTACTTCCTCAATGGGCATTATTATGTACAAGAAGAAGGTGAAGGCATCTTCAGGTATGATGAGGAACACAAAAACTTTGAGAAGCTGATTGATGATCAGCCTTTTCAAAACCAGTTGATGGTTGGATGCCACGCTCCTGCTGGTAGTCGCTACCATTATTTGGTTTCAGAAAAAGGATATATCTATCGGTTTGATCCCAAAACAAAAGAATTTGAGCTGATCAAAAAACTGTTGGGTACTGATGACCGTGCAAGCTACTCCTTGCTATACAAAGAAAACCAGATATTGATCGGGACACTTAATTCTAAAGTAATTTCCTATCATATAGACCTAAATGATACCCTATCTTCTGTCAATCCTTTTCAGGAACTGAAGGCAGAAGCGGTTCACTCGTTGTACCTCAATCAGCAAGATAACCTTTGGGTCATGCTCAATAATGGGCTCAATTTTGTGGAAATGGATGCCCCTATCAAAACCGTATTTGACAAGGCTTCCGTGTATGACCTTAAAGAGCAGTACGGCAAAATCTATCTGGCTACCAACAAGGGCTTATATTACAGTTCACATTCCCAAAAAGGCAATACCTATCTTCCTGCTTTTGAAAAGGCTCACAACATTGGTGGGCAGGTTTGGTCATTGGCCAGTATTGGCGGAAAACTCTACGTCAACCACGACAATGGGCTGTTCCTGATTGAGAATAATCAAACCAAAAGAATTGGTCAAGTAGAAGGCGTCTGGAAAACAATTCCATCCCAACAAGGTGGAAAATACTTGATATGTACCTATAGCGGTATCTACACAGCAACACTCAATGATTCAGGACAGCTACAGGTTGAACACAAAATTGAAGGGTTTGAGGAATCTACGCGTGATATTCAACCTGCTTCTGAGCCAAATACGTATTGGGTTTGTCACGGTTACAAAGGGGTCTACCGTATCCATATGGATGAGGAGCTTTCGAGGGTCACTTCGTTGGAGCATTTCACAGAAAAAGACGGACTTCCTTCCATTTATAATATCAATGTGCACATTTGGAAGGGAAACGAAGTGTTTACAACCAACAGCGGTACCTATAGTTTCAACACCCAAAAACTGACTTTTGAACCCTTTAATTCTTTGAATGAAATACTGGGTACAGATAAAAACATCAGACAGCTGATTGCCTACAAAAGCCTCAACTGGTTTATCAAAGACGATGAGCTTGGGTATTTCAGGGAAGGAGAAAAAGAGTTGCATACGGATTTGTTTGCCGCCTTTAAAGGTAGCTTCAATAGAAGTATGGAAAAAGTGGTTCCCCTTTCGGACAATCAAGTACTGGTGGGAACAAGGTCCGGACTATACCTCGCAAGTATTCGAGCACAAGAGAATTTGGGCAATATCCCTACTGTGATCACCAATATTCGGTATGAATTCGACACCACCACACGAGTGCTACCCACGTCAGGGGAACAGCTATATAAACTGCCGAACCAGACTCGTCAACTTAGGATAGAATTCAGCTGTCCTCAACTGCTGGACAAAGGAAATATCCGCTACAGCTATAAACTCGATGATATTGACCAAAACTGGAAAGAGTGGGATGAAACTTCGTTTGCCGCATACAATTACCTCAGGGCTGGCACCTATACATTTAATGTAAGGGGAAAAAGTCCAACTGGTGAAATTGCGCATGCAACTTCTATCCGTTTCCAGATTTTACCAAAATGGTATGAGACAACTTGGGCTATTGTTGCCTTTATATGCCTTTCCCTATTGATTGCTTACCTAGGCTTCAGGCAACTGCGAAAGAATTACAGGGTCAAGGAACAGAAAATCAGGGCAGAATCAACAAAGGCCCAAAAACTACTTCAACTCGAACTGGAACAGCTCAAGCTTACGCAAGAAAAACTTCAGATCAGCCAAGCCAAGGAAGCGTTGGAACAGGATGTTATAGATCAAAGTAAGGAGCTTGTCAACTTTACGACTTTGCTTGCCCGTAAAAATCAGGTTTTTCTGGAACAACGTGAACAGCTACAGGAATTTGAAAAGCAGATCAACAATGAAAGGAACAGGAAAGTAATCAAGCAAATGATCCGTACGCTTAACATTCACCTTGCTGAAGAAAAGCACATTCAGGTGTTTGATGCTGAATTTGAACGGATACACAATGATTTCTTCCACACACTCAGAGAACAGTTCCCTGAACTGAACCAACGTGAGCTTAGGTTATGTGCATTTATCAAAATGGACCTCACCAACAAAGAAATAGCACCACTACTGAACATCTCTACCAGAGGTGTTGAATCTGCAAGGTACCGTCTGCGCAAAAAGCTTCAGATGAGTCATGAAGATGCCTTGGCTGATTTCCTGAAAAGCTTTATGGACCAACCACAACACGGGGATTCATAACGTGCAAAGCTTTGGGAACGTTTCCAATAACGGTTTTTAAGCAGAGGTATAATTGAAATCGGAAGTTTTAAACGCATCGATGGTTTATAGGTTCAACTCCTTTGGGGTCGGATAAATGTGATTTACTTATACCTAAGGCTACTATTGTTCAATCCCTTCGGTATTATTTTCTCTTACAGCAAACACCGTTTCAGAAGGAAACAAACCATATTAGCTCCAGATGGAAATCTGGATTTGACAGCAATCAATCTATCATAACCCTGAAAGGGTTGAACAGGGTAACAGGATCATTTAGTACCTCATAATATGAGAAAGGATTAGAGTAGGAAATCTCTATTCCAATTCAATACTTGCTTACCTGAAGTATATTGAAATAAAAAGCCCCTTGCTTTCAAGTATTCAAGAAGATTTATGCAAAACGTAGAAAGAATTTATTGATGGAGTTTCTTACTCCCCATCTATGCACGATTGATGCTTTTCAGTTAAAGGGTATCTTCACTCCAATATTTTTGATATTCGCTTATTTTGGCTGCTAATCGCTGGTCTAAAAATTTATTAAAACCTGAAAGTTCCTGATGGATTAAAGTAGCTTCTTCCCAATATTTTTTAATTTTTTCTGTATTCCAATGCTTTGGCGGTTGCTGAAGATTCGTGATTCTATCTGCTAGTTTAACAAGGCTGACCTCCTTGTAAGATTTCTTGATTCTTCTTAAGCTGTCTGCCATTTTCTCCTGCTTGTCAAGAATATCATCATCCTTTGTCAGGGCTTTAACACCTACACCGATTTCATCCCCAAACAGCTCTACCAATTCAGACTCACTGGTTTTGGTATCTTCCAATACATCATGTAATAATGCCAGCTGAACCGCTGTATTGATCTCAAAATTGGCCTCATTTTGATAAGCCACCATCACTTCCATCGCCACATTGGAAAGGTGTAAAAGGTAATTGGCAGTAGTTCCAGGCACCAATTGATCACAATGTTTCTCACCTGCAAACTTGATGGCTCTCTGATAAACTTCCTGTTTTAGCATCATATTTTGTTTTTGATCATCAACTTGGCATCCAAATATTGGTCTCCTAGTTTAAAATATTTTTTCATAAAGCCATATTCCTCAAACCCCAGTTTTTGATAAGCCTGTGTCGCTACCTTGTTAGCTGCAATTACTTCCAATATAATTTGCTCAACACCCAACTCTTCGAAAGCATGGTACATTACCATAGAAAGTAATGCTTTTCCAACTCCTTTTCCCTGATACGCTTTTGCCACATACATCTGGACTATCTTACCTCTGTGACTGGTCCTTTTCTTAAACTCCCGTAAGAATCCACATAAACCAATACAAGTATCTCCATCAAATGCGCCAACCACAAAATTATGTTGATCTCCTTCTTTCAAGTAAAGATCAAAAAGAAAGTTTTCCTTTTGTTTTTCCTCTTCATAAGTCGTAGCAAAACAATCAGGAAATTCTAATAGACACTGTAACCTTGCCTGATGATATTGAGCTATATCTGCGTGACTTAACTTTCGGTATGTGATGTTCATCTTTATCAGGGAGTTGAAAAAACTAAATGCAAAAAATAGCCAGAAGGCTATTTCGATGTTAATCTATAAGAAAAACTGTTATCAAAAAAGTCCCTAAGTCCCAATTCAATTCGGCTCAACATGAATCAATACATGATCCAGGTTAGGGATTTCTTCGCATAAGTAATCCTTCAACTGGTGGGCGATATCATGTCCTTTTCTTACAGAAATTTCCCCATCAACTATCAAATGCAAGTCCACATGGTATTTCATCCCTGCTTTACGTATAAAGCACTTTTCTGTTCCTAGAACACCCGGTACATTCGTAGACTTTTCACGGATTTCGATCAGCAGGTCATCATAAAGGTGCTCATCCATGATTTCTCCCAAAGCAGGACGAAAAATCAAGTAACTGTTATACAGGATAAAAGCTGAGGCAAACAGGGCCGCCCAATCATCCGCTGTCTCATAACCTTCCCCAAAAATAATGGCAATTGAAATTCCGATAAATGCCATAACCGATGTGATGGCATCACTTCTGTGGTGCCAAGCATCTGCCTTCAGTGAAGTACTGTTGGTCTCTTTGCTCTTCTTGATGACGATCTGAAATGAGATTTCTTTCCAGAGTATAATTCCGCCCAGTACAATCAGTGTCCAAGGTTTAGGCGTCTTGTGTGGCGTAAGGATATGCTGAACACTTTCATAAGCGATTATAGTAGCAGAGGTTACCAAAAAAGCAACCACAATAAAAGTAATGAGCGGCTCAATCTTACCGTGTCCGTAGGGATGGTTCTCATCTGCTGGTCTTTTGGCATATTTGAGTCCCAACAAGACCAGCAGAGAAGAAAAAATATCTGTAGTTGACTCGATAGCGTCGGCAATCATCGCATAGGTGTTCCCGAATATACCGGCAAACCCCTTGATTAAGGCCAAACTCGTATTTCCGATAATACTGAAGTATACCGTCTTGATTGCTTTCTGCTCGTTACTCATTTTTATGTCTGGTTGTTATGCTATTATCAGTCTAAGCATTTAAAGACCCCAAAGATAGCAACTTCTTCACCCCTAAGACAAATTTTGAATTGAAGTAACAAGGTTCCAATTATTTACCTATCGACTGATCAACACTCCACTCATATTTAGCAACTGCCGCCAACAGAAACGCACCCGCTGCTGCTGTAAAAACAGAATAATCAAATGGTGCTTTTGCGCCCAAAAATACAAACATGGATAAGGCAAAAACAACCAATAGCAAAGCACTTCCCAAAGCCGCAAGTCTGGTCTTAAAGCCAATGATCAATAGAATACCAAAGAGCACCTCTGCTACTGTAGCAACAGTTCCTGCAATATCTGACAAGGCTCTACTCATATAAGGAACCAACAGGTAGGTGTAGTCTAAAAAGCTACTCCAGTTTCCCCATGCAACCGATGGTTCACCTTGTGCTCCCCACATGCCAAAGCGATCTGCAACTGCACTTAGAAAGCTGAAACCTAATGCAAGACGTAAAAAAAGCTGCGCAAATTTTGCTGATTTATCCATATTTAATCTGTGTTTTATGATAGTCGTGCGAAAATAGTGTATCATTGGTATATGTTACTATACCAATTTTAATAAGTTCTCTAGTCCAGATGCTGCCATATAAAACGCTTATCACAATAGACCGAGACACCAAGATTCCTGTCTACATTCAAATCTGTAATCACTTTATAAACATTATTTCCAAGGGAATTTTGACACCCTCTTCAAAATTGCCTAGTTCACGTGAACTTGCCACCTTGCTTGGCATCAACAGGAATACCATCAACCAAGCTTACGAAGAGCTTATCAGCCAAGGTTGGACTATCTCACTGGACAGGAAGGGCATTTTTGTTATTGACAATCTGCCAGAAGTTGCTATTTCATCACATCGTAATCAAGAAACCATTGCAGAGGGTTCTTTCAGGTGGAACAAACCAGCCTTTCCAAACCCTAATTTCTACCCCAACTTTAAAACCTCTTTAGCCATAGATGATGGTTTTCCGGATGTCCGGCTAACACCTATTGACATCTTTATGAGGGAATACCGCAGCATCGCCAAGGCACAGTATAATAGGTCTTTTCTCAAGTATGGAAATCCACAAGGGTCAGAGAACCTCCGACAGGAAATTTGCCGTTACCTGTCCGAATCACGTGGGCTCAATACCCAGCCAAACCAGTTGTTGATCACAAAAGGAAGTCAGATGGGTATCTACCTGTTGGCTCAGTTACTTCTGAAGAAGGGTGATACAGTAGCTGTAGGAATGTCCAATTACTTTGCTGCTGATACCACATTTCGTCACAGTGGGGCAAACCTGCTGAGAATCCCTGTTGATGAAGATGGGATGGATATAGATTTTCTGGAGCAAGCACTACATCACCAAACAATTAAAGCAGTTTATATAATTCCGCATCACCATTGGCCTACTACTGTGACACTCAATATGAAACGGAGGCTAAAGCTACTTCAGCTTGCCCAAAAATACAGGTTTGCGATTATTGAAGATGACTACGATTACGATTTCCATTACCGGAGCAAGCCACATTTGCCAATCGCCAGTATAGACCACAGCCAAAACGTACTGTATATCGGTTCGTTATGCAAGACTTTTGCCCCAAGCATACGCTTAGGATTCCTGACTGGCCCTGCTGATTTTATTCAGGAAGCGACCTATCGGAGAAGGTTGATTGACATACAGGGAGATACGGTATTGGAAGAGGCCATGGCGGCCATGATCAAGAGTGGTGAATTGAATAGGCATTTCAGGAAATCAGTAAAACTGTATAAGGAAAGGCGAAACCTGTTCTGTGAGATTCTGGAAAGAGATTTCAAGGACAGTATCCATTTCAAGGTTCCTGAAGGAGGAATGGCTGTATGGTCCCGATTTGATAAAAAAATAGACCTGAATAAACTTACAGCGACCATGACCCAAAAGGGGGTTTCCATGTTGGCTCCATCCTCCTACCAAAATGATTCCTTCAAGGAAAATGCCATGAGACTAGGGTTTGCTTCCCTAAATGAAGACGAGATTATCAAAGTACTTGACCTACTCAAACAGCATATCTGACAAGATAAGCAGGTGTATTATTGAAATCGGAAGTTTTAAGCACTTCAATGATTTATAGGTTCAACTCCTTTGGAGTTGGATCAATGGATTTACTTATACCGCAGGCTTTTGCCTACGGCTATTATTGTTCAATCCCTTTGGGATTTTTTCTCTTACAGCAAACACCCCACTGGCGCAAGGTACTGTGATTAAATGCAAGAAAAATTTTTGTATTTTTTGTAGATTGCTCTTTGAGAGGAGATCATAGAAAAACATTTTCTGTATCTACCCCGTGTAGCCACCATCGTGTGGCTACTTTTTATTTGGCAAAAGCAGACTAGTATCGCCTTTTCAGGCGGAAATTTTCGCTTAGCTCGTTTCACTCACACGCTGTCATTTCCCGCCCTTAAGAGCGATTCATATCTCTTTCCTAACTTTTAGTTTCATTGATTAGACCTTTTGTATTCTTTTCTGACCGCCTAGGTTCAAAACATTGCTCTGTTTTCCATAAAGTATAGAGTAATCTCAAAAGCTTGGACTGTACAGCCACATAGCCTTTCATTTTATAGCCCGAGCGCTCATAGACCCGTTGCTGAAGGTTGCTGAAATTTCCCACTTTATAGCGCACTACATTCAAAGCGGCCATGTGCATGATCCGGCGTATATGACTGTTCCCTTTCTTGGAGATACTAGTAGTACCCCGCCGCTGACCTGACTGGTTTTCCCGTACATCATAGCCGGCATAACTAGTGAGTTGCTTTCCGTTATGAACCAGTGAAAACCCATTGGTCTCAGCCACTACTATAGCAGCTGTCATCAGACCGACTCCCTTGACAGAAGTCATGTATGCTACTTTTTTACGCAAAGCCTCATCTTTTTCAATCAATAACCCGATCTGTTGCTCTATTTCCTGAAGCTGTTTTTCTATTGCCTCCAATGCAACTTGAAGCCCCTCAGCAACTTCTCGGAGTGGGTACATGCTGTATGTCAGTTGCTTGTACTGATTCTTGAATTGTACCAGTACTTTGCACAGGTCCTCATGGTAACGGGTCATGCTTCGAAGCACATACAGGTTTTCAGACAATGGCTGCCAAACCAATAGTTGCTGATCTGCCCCCATTTGGGCTAACCCCTTTGCATCGATGTGATCATTTTTACTCTTCAACCCCAAACTCTTCAGGTAGTTTTTCGCCCGGTTGGCCAATACTACATGAACAGTCTGCCCTTCTCTAAAAAGAAACCAAGCCAGCTGCTCATGGTAGTTGCCGGTTGCCTCCAGTACAAAACTGCAAGGTAACTTTTCCCTTTGCCGCTGCTCATACCACTCCTTGAATCTGGTAAAGCCTGCCAAAGAGTTTTCAAATCCTTTGCTGCCTTTCACCTTGCAATGTCCATCAAGATCCTTGGATAGGAAACATACCTTGAAGTTTTGTTTGGACATGTCGATACCGAGGGAATACTTAACCGCCATAGTAGAGAGAGTTTGGTATTATACATCTGAAATGTTCCTATTCTTTGCTCACCTTTACTCATTTTTGATGCTGGATCACAGGTATAAGCCTGTGTCCTTAGGTACTGTTCAGGTTCTGAAAGAATATACAGGGAAGGGAGTCCCTTGCGCACTGTATTACAAAATGTATACTTAGTATTTGAGCCCTTACTCTTCCCTGCTGAACATACCCCAAGTAAATAAAGAAATTGTACTTTTATATGATGTGCAATTATATGAGTATTAGTATTTCAAAGGAGCATAGCGAGTGCAGAAATACGCTACTTGTGCCTAAAATAATTAATCGCTCCTCTTCCCCTAAAAAATCAATCCCTTGCTAATAGTAGTAAAATATTAAGCATAAGTAACACCCTGCAACATTCGCTTCACTCACTTATTGAGCTAATATCTGCATTAGTGGGAAGACAAAGGACTAAAGTCCTTTGCTATTGAATATTGTACTTTCAGCACAATATAGGGTTACCGATTTAAATCATTCCATGGAATGAACGATAAGTAAAGTTCTTTGCTGTTTGACTTGGCTTTAAATCTTCTTTATTCTGTTTAACTAAATGTACATTACCCCGCTATGTCATCCTGTTCAATTGCAACAGTTATAGGTATCTGCATAAAAAAAGGGAACCGAAGCTCCCTTTCTTTTTTGTCTTTATAAGTAATTGACTTGTTTGATATATATAAGCCAATGGTAATGCGTTTCTTATGCAAATGTTGGTACTGCTTTAAAAAACAACATGAGTTTACCCGAATTCTTGTTTCATCAAGAAAATCAGGGCATCTCTAAGTCTATAAAGCGGTATGGAAGCAATTCTGTACCGCTTTCCTTTTTTGTCAGAAGTATGTTTTAGAATAAGTACTACTAGGACACCCTTCCTCAAATGCATCAGCCAAAGCAAAAACAGGTAAACAAGCATGACGATCTTGATAAACTTCATTCGCTTTTCCCATGTCATGACTCTGATAGACTCAATACCCAGCTCAGCTTTGTTGTAACGGAAAGTGCTTTCGACAAGCCATCTTCTTGAATAGGCAAAAACCAGTTTCCAGGCATGTCGACTGTTTTCCACCCTCTCGGAAGTGAGTAGATACCAAGGGCTTCTTCCCATCTTTCCTGACCGGCAGATGATCAGGGTGAGTGGCACATCCGGGTATGCAGGGTGCGTCACCCTCATCCAGAGGACACCGGCTTTTCGGTAGACCTGCTGTTTCATGTCCCATACCATCCGTGTAGAGGTGGCTTTTTTTCCAATGGACAGGTAACAGGTCTTCTTTTTCACCCCGGCGGAATTGAGCAGGATGTAGTGTCCGTTCCACCGGATGAGGAACCGGCATTGCAGTCCGATCAGGAAGCTGAGCCAACGGGTTGCGGCAAAGCCTCTGTCAAATACATGTAGCGCGGTATCTCCAAGCAACTCCTGACATCGCTTCAGGAGCCTGACATGCCGGTCATACCAGCCTTCCGCCTGCGGACCACGATGGCTCCAACAGTCACTGCGAAACAGGATGGGAGCCGTATCCATACCCGACAGCAATACCGTTAGCCAATGCAGGCCTGCTACAAAAGCAGGCTTGGTGGTAGGAGGATCGTAATACCCTTTCCGGATGCGGATCAGACGCTTGAACTTGCTGCTGCGTACAGGGCAGAGCCCTTCCCCCTTTTCCGTCTCATGCTTTTCTATTTCCCCATCGTCCCACAGGGCCAGCAACCACTTGCCGCTAGCCACTACCTCTGTGGCAAATGCTACAGCCTGCTGCTCAAAGAAATTATCCAGCAAGGTTGACATCCACTTCTGTGAGTCCAGTAGCCGATGGATACGTTTCATACCTGCCCAGCCTTGGTGCTCTCCCAAAAAGTGGGCGCCTAACCTGGTCACCAGCAAGGAGTGCCGACTGTTTTCCAGGCTCAGGATCGAGACAAATAAATGGTAGAAAGTTCGGACCAGACGTTTGTCCAATACTTGGTTCAAGGTCTCAAGTAAAGGCTCCAGAAATACGTACAACCGACTTAAGGTGATTTTTGCCAGACGGGCGCACTCTTTGGGAGCTGGCTTTGTTTCTTTATGTAGAATATAATTCTTCATAAAAAAGAACCTTCAGAAGAGAAATAACATTCCCTTTTGAAGGTTCTTTTATATTACACCGAAAATTCGGGTAAACTCATGTTATTAGTTTAGTTTATAAACACAACTTATCACAACTACTATTCATTTTCTTTCCAAAGCTGCTCCATTTCCTCCAAGGTTTTCCCTTTCGTTTCAGGAACAAATTTCCAAACAAAGAATATTGTCACCAGACACATAGACCCATATACCCAAAATGGGAATCCTCCATGATACTGCTCTTGCAAGTACTCATTCTCCATCATCATTGGGAAGGTCTGTGATACCAAGAAGTTGGAAATCCACTGTACGGCAACTGCTACAGACATTGCTACACCCCTGATACTGTTAGGAAAGATCTCAGAAAGCAATACCCAAACAACAGGTCCCAATGACAGTGCAAAAAAGGCTATATAACCCAAAACGAATGCCAATAACCACACATCCGTATTCTGAAGGTATGCAGCAAAACCGATGGCAGAAATACAGATACCCATCCCTGCTGAACCGATTATCATCAATGGTCTACGACCTAATCTATCTACTGAGAAAATGGCGATAACTGTAAACGTAAGGTTTACTGCCCCTACCACAATCGTTTGTAACAATGCTGTATCTGAACTACCGTTACCCAGTTTCTTGAAAATCTCTGGTGCATAATACAAGAATACGTTGATACCTGTTACCTGCTGGAACAATGACAGAGCTGAACCGATCAGTACAATTTTCAATGCCCAAGATTGCCAGATACTCACTTTAGTCTGGTTATTCTCTGCTGAAAGTGATCTTTTAATATTACTGAAGGCAGTTTCTACATCACCACCAATTTTATCCAATACTGTATGTGCTTCTTCTTCTCTCCCTTTCATCACCAACCAACGTGGACTTTCTGGTACAATCAGCAGTAGCAATGTAAACGAGAAGGCAGGAATCATTTCTGAAGCAAACATCCAACGCCAGCCTACTTCCTGGTTCCAGCTTTCACCTCCTTGCATAGCAATGAAGTAATTCACAAAATATACTATCAACATACCGAAAATGATGGCAAACTGATTTACAGCTACCAATCGTCCCCTAATGTTGGAAGGTGCCAACTCAGCGATGTACATTGGGGAAAGCATAGATGCGATACCTACACCAACACCACCGATTATACGGAAGATAACAAATATGGTAAGCGTATCAGGAATTGCAGAGCCTACAGCTGATATCAGAAACAATACACCAGCAATAATCAACGTCTTTTTACGTCCCAATGTATCACTGATCATGCCTGCAACAGCAGCACCACCAATACAACCTATCAAGGCACTGGAAGCTGCCCAGCCCATTTCCATTGCGGTTAATCCAAAAGCTGTTTTCAGATATCCAATAGCTCCAGAAATTACAGCTGTATCATAACCAAAAAGGAGTCCCCCCAGCGCTGCCACTAAAGTTACTGAAGTAATAAATCCAATTTGTATCTCTTTATGTTCCTCGCTGGTTCTGACAGGTCCCTCAGTTTGAATAGTGCTCATACAATCTCATCATTTAATGGTTAAAAAGATCCATCCATACAGGACAGCTCATCAAAAGGTTTTGAATGTTAGTGTATAAATTACATATATTCAATCTGAAGCAGGCTTGGAAACAAAAAAAACGGTTTCGCAACCGTTTTCAATAAACATATTTTTAAAGTGTAAGAAAGAAAATAAAGACTTTTTACCTCAAACTAATATCTCACAGTTTGGTAATGCCTGATAAACCTCATCAGGTATCTGAAGAGACTTTGCATGTTCTCCATAACCCACTTTATTTCCTCTCATATCAAGCTTTTCCAACCCTTTCAGGTTCAATAATTCCATTGGAAATGTTGTAAATTGATTAACAGACAGGTTCAACCTTTTCAAATTTGACAACTGACTGATATCCTGAGGAATTTTAGTCAGAAAATTGACTGAACAATCCAATTCTTCCAAATCCTCAAACTTGGCAATATCAGTTGAAAGTGTTTCCATCTTTACGTTGTGAAGCTTGAGGTGAGTAACCTTCTTGCTATCCAGTATATCAGTTGGCAAGTCTGTATTTTTATTGGAGTAACCCAAGTCTATATCTTCAATTGACTTTTGACTGTAATCTGTATACCCCAATGCCCTTGTCCAGTCCAGAAAACCATCCTCATATACCAAGGCAACTGCTTTTATTCTCCATTCCTGATTGGGTTTTGTCTTTTTGAATACATAGCGCAAACCCTTCTTATGATGCTCATAAAGCATATGACAGAACTCAAAGCAAACCTCTTTTGTCCAAGTCTTTTCAACCTTGCGAAGCTTGCCTACAATCTCATACTCCTTAAGCTTGTGAGGATTAGGCATCCCAACTCTGTCATTTACTGCTGGCAATAGGTATTCTGGTGCATTGGCAAGCATCAGTTTCCTGATTTCACTCCTTACTTTTGTCTGCCCTGCTGTCTTCTGTAAATAAAACAGTTCACCGATAAGTTTTTTCGGAACTCCTCCAGTTTTCAGCATTTCTACCCCTAAAAGGACATTGCTTACATCTTCACTTTTCAGTAAATCCATCAGGTTCTCGGCCATGGTTTCATCAGTATCCTCATCCAGAAGATATGTAGGCATATGTTCATTCAAAAACGCTGTCAGAACCGATTCAGTCAAGACTTTTGCATTGACCTCCCCCTCATATTGTGTAATCTCTTTTGGACTGGCCCCTACTACAATATGTGTTACTTTATCTGTCAGCTTACTACTGTATTTAACACCAATCTCCTTCAGCTTTTCCCTGATTTCTGTCTTCTTCAATGTAGTTCGTCCCATAACAGTAATCACTGAAGACTTGGATAAACTTTCACGGGCATTTTCTGCCTCAATAATAGCAGAAAGACGTTTCATCATTACTGTCTGAAGTGGCTTGTATGGAACAGAAAGCCCTTCTAAAGTCCTGTTTTTGCCTGTATCAGGTATCTTTTCAATATCTCTCCTTTTGCTTACCTCATGAAAGAACCATCGTTTACTTTCCTCTGAGATATTCGCTTTCCCTAATGAAGAGGTCAATTGCTCAAACTGATTTTGTGTACATCTAAAACCCAAAACTTGCTTTCCATCTTGGAAATAGACCCTATTTTGTGTTACCAAACCAAACAGGTCAGCCTCTTTTGGCACACTTGCCAGTGAAACCGTTCTGAGTGAAGGTAATTTGGATAGCCCTTCAAATGTCTTTAGTGGGTTATATTTTATGGACAACAAGGATAATTTGTCAAGAGTAAGGCTTGCAGGTAATTCCTGAAAGGCATTCCTGTCCAATACCAGATGTACCACTTTACTCAACTGACTAAATGTATCAGGCAAGGTTGCCAAGTTATTCTGTGTTAAGTTCAAGACACAAAGGTTTGAAAGTTGTCCAATCCAATCAGGAAGCTCATCCAATTTGGCTCCTTCTACTTCCAATGCTTCCAAACTCCGTAGGTTTGCTATAGGTTCAGGTAAAATTCCCAAAGGGTTACGTCCAATGTTGAGTGACTTCAATGACTGTAACGCTTCCATAGACTTAGGTATAGTCGTAAGCTGATTTCCCTGACAATGCAAATGAACTAACCCAGTAAGTTTTCCCATTTCCTCAGGAAGTTCTTTTAGCTTGCCAATGGATATATTCAAAAACTTTAGCTTAGAAAGCTCAACAATAGAACTTGGTAATGTTTGCAAGTTACTTCCTACAATATTCAGACTGTGAAGTGCTTTTAACTTTCCAAAATCAGATGGCAAGGATGCTATTGGGTTATTGACAATCTCCAATGTTAGCAAAGATGGCAAGGTATCAGTACCCAATATGATTTTTTTTAACCCTGAACTGGTAATATTCAGTGACTGTAAATGTGGAAATCTGACATTCTCAAAATTCAACTCCTCCAATACCGTATTCTGAAAACTTGCTTCAATCAGATGAAACATCTTTTCCAGATTCTTTGAAAGGTTCTCCACAGGTGCTTTCAGGCTCAAATTCTGTAATGGAAGCTGAAAAAATGACTCAGGTAATACTTTTAGCTTACTTGCTTCCAATGTTAAGTTCTTCAGCTCACTCAATTCCCCTATTTGAGATGGAATATCAGAGAAAACACAGTTATTGAATGATACCTCTTTCAGCTTCTTGAAATGAAGCAGTATATCCGGTACTATTTGATCTTTTACGTTGTAAACAAAAAGCTTTTCAAGGTTTTGACATGCCTTGATTGCATTCAACTGTTCCTCTAATTTTCCTTCACGTAAATGAGCTGAACGAACAGACAAAGGATCAGTTTTCACTAATGAATCAGTTGCACTATATATATAACTCATGGTTTTAATCTCTTAGCTAATGGGTTCTTATTTGACTACATTTTCTTCAATAACATTTTGCTAATCTCAGGATCAGCCATTACCATCTTCAAAGCCGCATTTTTGGACGAAACCAAGTCTTGCAACATTGTTAGGCGAATATCATTAGGAAGGAAGTCCATTTTGATAAAATCCTGAAGGTTTTTAAGGTGTTGTTTTTCTAGTTTGACCTTGTTTAAGGTAAGATAGTTGACCATTCTAGTACAGAGTGTCGCTATTATATCAACCCTTAAAGTATCCTTGTTTACAATCTCATGAATATGGTTGTAAACCTTGTCCTTAAATTTCTCCGCACTCAGGATTTCTTCTGGAGAAATCAGCTTACCTAAATTTTGGTTAACGAAAGACATAAACGATACAGCTGTACTTTCATCCAAACAAGAATCTGCCAACATCTGGACAAGTCCTAGGTTTTTATTCAGGTCCTTGATAGAGGAAATTGTTTCAAAGAACTGTACCAATGTTCTAGGAGTTGTACGGTTTCCATCCACAACCTCAGGATATGTCAATACAAAGTTGATTCCTCTTTCATCTACATCATGCTGCTCAGCCCATAATGCCCAATCTTTAGGATCAAAACGCATTGTGATATGCATCATTCGTGTTAGCATAGCATCATCCATTGGTGTTACAGAATAGTCTCCCCCATCAGGGTTTGCAGTTAAGACAATCTGCCAACCCTTTGGTAATGTCCAGCTCACCAGTTCGAAGTTTTGAAGCAATTGCATAATTCCTCTTAGGATCCTGTCATCAGCCCTATTGACATCATCAATCAATAAAATACCTGGTCCTTCTTCTGTTGGTACCCATTCTGGTGCTCTAAAAACAGTTTTTCCGTTTTCAATGGATGGCATCCCCACCAAATCACCCATCTCTTCAAATTGGGCAGGTGCTACATATGCCCACTTATAGTCAAGCTTTTCAGCTATCTGTTCAACTATTTCAGTTTTACCGATTCCATGTCGTCCCCAAATACAGATTGGTGTTTTTTTCTTACCCGCTTCTTCTGCCACTGCATTAGCTTCCAAAATATGTTTCACGAAACTTTCTACTTCTGCAGCATGTGTTTCGGTGCCATAATAAACGTATTGATGTTGTTGTGTAGTCATTTGGAAATTGAATTTGTGTTTTAAAAAAATCGAATTAGCGGGTTGCCATTTTTACCTTTCTTCCTGGTAAAGTCACCCAAGATGAATCATCCTCTTTTAGCCCTTGACTGGATATCAGCCATAAGATCGAACATCGGCTCTTAATTGAAGGTGCTGCAGCAAATCCATCTGTAAAATAAATGATGGCATCAGGGTTGTACTGCTCGTTTGCAAACAAGATTGGCTCATCAAATGCTGTTCCTCCCCGTCCACTTATTATTTCTGGTGGTTTACCCCTATACAAATACTGTTGATGAATATGGGTATCACATTCCACAATATAGATTTCGGCTCCTTGTCTCCATATATGGTATATTTCACTGAAGAAATCCTGTAACTCTGGTATCGATACACTGCCAGATGTATCAATGGCTACCAACAGCTTTTGCTTACGTTTGACCTTAATACCTGGTGTAGTACCATACCGTTTGGATGGTCTTTGAATAGTAGTCTTTAAAAAAGTACGACTACTGGATGCTGCAAAAAGTCTTAAGACTCTCCGCCAATCAAGATTGGGTTTTAAGGACTCCAATAACTCATTCAGGTATTCCTGCAATCCTAATGGCAAATGCCCTATTCCTTTACCCTTATATTTTATCCTATTGACAGTTTGCTTGATAATATCATTAACATACCGTTCCATTATTTTTTGTTCTGCATCAGATAACTCCTCTACACTTTTCCAGAATTTATGTTTTTCCAGTTCTGGATGGTCATCCTTCAACAAGTCATCAAGCATAATTGGAGAAGGTTTTCCTTCTAAATTTCCTTCTTCACTATTACATTCATTGGCTGATGTAATAGTATTCTTATCAATCAGTTTTTTCAGTTTATGGTAATAATAGCCTACATCCTGATTGGGTTTTAGTTTGATATTATATTTTTCTTCTATATACCAAAACCTTTGTAGAGTGATCCCACCTTCAGGTAACTGCTCTTCATTTATATATTGATTTACTACCAAGTCAGCAGCTATATTGTAAAGGTACTTATGTGAAAATTCTTTCTGCTTTGTCAAATGCTTTAGAACTATATGCAACACTTCATGTTTTATTAGTCCATAACGGTGTTCTGGTTTTTCAAGACTCTCCCAAAACTCAGGGTTTACCATCAGTTTGACCATCTGTGGATTTACCATCCCAACAGCAGCTGTATTTACCCTATCAGATACCTCTTTAACAATACCAGTAAAAAAGTGCCCATAAAAAGGTTCATTTAGCAAAAGCTTGATACTGGTTTTGGATATTTCTTCAAGTATAAGTCCCATAATGCTGTAATCATTTTTAATTGATTGATAATACAAATGTCATCTTACAGATCGTAAAAGAATTACGGAGTTATATTTTTTTTATTTATTTTCTTTTCCTCTAACCTTATTCACTTCTTCAAATTGTTCCATTACTGAATGCTTTACCTTCATCTAATTAAATTCTTTGGTTTATGTAGGTATTCACTCCATTAACCAACTTATAAATAAATGAGTGTAAATTATTGGATATAAAATCAAGAACTGTCCATCCTCATTAACCCATGAAAATTAATATTATCAAGTTCAATTTTAACATGGAATGGTTTTTGAAAATCTGCTTAAAAGTTTATTAATATTTAAACGTAAGATTACACTAATTCAATACTTTATCTTATTTTTGGTATAAGCCATTTTTTAAAAGACAGTAGGTTTGTTAACTATTTTGTAATGAACCTGCAAACTATTTAATAAATAAGCTTTTAACCGTTTAACCACTTTATCCATTAACTATGCAACATACTTATGCATTCGGCTCAATGCGTTTTTTAAACCTTGTTGAACGACTCTCCTCATCTGATATTATGTTAGGAATTGAACGTCAAAGGTTACTGTTAGATTTACGTCAAGAGTATGGCCGAATAAGAGCATCTTTAACTGTCTCTGGTAATAACCAAAGAACTATTGAAAACAACCTACATTCCTTAATCAGAGAAGCTGGAATATGGGATGAGTTTTCAAAATCCCTTATCTAAATCAGAACCCCTTGTATCAAGATTATACAAGGGGTTTTTATTTTTTTTCCATTCTAATACATGTGAAGGCTTTTTGAAGGCAATAGGATGTGTTACTCTATTTTCGTAAATTATAACCATAACCATTCTGATCCTTATCATGCTTAAGACTATCACGAACCACTCTGTCCATTATTTTGATGGACAAAAGCAACTTCTCATTACTGAAAGTCACTCTGTAGCCCCAACCAAAACATCTCATCTTTTGGAGATGGAAATTACCCAATCCTGCCTTTTCAAATACAATCCACATTTCTGGCTTGTTGATATTTCTCTTTTACTGGATCATCATATTTCTGTAAGAACAATAAAAGAAGTGAATGAATGGCAAGCTGTTTTAAAAAGAACGAATTTGGAAAAAATCGCTTTTGTAACAGGTTATGATTCTACATTCTCATTTGAATATGTAAACCTGATTTTTGAAAAACTAAAGTGGTCTCCTGAAATACCAGAAATTAAGTTTGAGTCATTTAGTGATAAGAATGAAGCCAAATTATGGCTTAAAGGTTAGGTTGCTTTTTTAACTTATGTCACTCTACGGTACAGTTTTAATAACAAAGTGAGTTAAGGGTGTAATACTGGATTACAGGATATTTGCAGGTTATTTAAGGGCTGATTGGGGCAAGAAAAAGCAAAGGTCTAACTTTGCCGTTCGCCAAAACCACAAGCCAGACCTTTACCTTTATGTTGACTGCAAATATACTTGAAATCCTCTGCGGTTTCCAAATCGTCAAAGGCAAACCAAGCAAACAGGTACTAGCCAAGCTAATTACGGCCTTGGTGGAAGATGAAAATGTGCAATTTCATCAGATAGCCAAAAACTTGCCATCCAAGGCACAAAAAGCTTCTCGGACCAAGCAAGTCAAACGCTTTATGTCAGGAGCTGTGTTCAATTATCAGGCCCTGATGGCATGGTTGTTTTCCTGCCTGCCATCCGGAAAGATCACCCTCTGCATTGACCGAACCAACTGGCAGTCCAGAAAGCAGGCAGTGAATATTCTGGCCGTGACGGCCTACAGTCATGGCGTGGGTTTCCCACTGGCTTTTCGGCTACTGGACAAAAAAGGAAACAGCCACCAGCAGGAGCGTATTGATTTGCTGAAGGAAGTGCTTCAGATTGTACCTCCCGAGCGGATCGGGAAAGTGATTGCAGACCGAGAGTTTATCGGCAAAAAGTGGCTTCGGTTTATGACCATGCAAGGGATTGTCTTCTGCGTTCGGATTCCATCACACCACAAAATCAACATCGATGGTGTGGAGAAAACAGGAGAGGTATGGAGCAAAGAAGGTTTTCGTTGCACTGACCGAAGAGCGACGATCTATGGAATGGACCTGACCCTTTCCATGCAGATGACCAAGGATAAAAACGGGCGAAAGGACTACCTGATCGTAGTCTCAAACCTGATGAAAAGCGGCTTGCTGTCAAGCTATAGAAAACGGTGGAGCATCGAGGTGTTCTTCCAGTCGCTCAAAGGGCGGGGATTCAACCTGGAAGCCACTCACCTGACCAAATTGGATCGGCTTGAAAGACTTTTTGCTGTGGTGTGTATGGCCTTTGCTGTTTGTCACTTATTTGGCGTGGCTTTCCATGAAAAAGTACAAAACATAAAAGTAAAGAACCACGGTTACAGGGAGAACAGCTATTTCAGAAAGGGAAAAGATCTGTTGCAGGAGCATTTCTGTACGAGACCCCGCCAAGTAGGTAATGAGATCAAAGGACTTTGGAAGAAGTTTTGGAGGGGAATTAGTTCCAAAACACCATCTGAAAAACTGGTTTTTAGTTGGTTATAAAAAAGTGTACCGTAGAGTGAACTTATGTAACTGTTAAGCTTTTATATCATTTTACTTTTTCAATGGTTTCCTTAAAACCTTGCAAAGTGCCAGCATGACACTTTGATTCTCAAACACTCCATTTAATATTTTTTATTCAAGGTGTCATAGTGGCACCTTGCTGATTTTTTTATTTAATAGTAATTCCTTCTTTCAGAATATGACCAAAGTGCCAACATGACACTTTGTGAAAATATCCTTCTCACCTCATTTACCTTTAATAATAAATTAATTTTGACTTCATTATTGGTCATATTATATATTTTTTGGTCATAATATTGGACAATATTTATAAATGTTATTTATTTACGGTCACAAATTTGGACAGAAAACCAACTAAAAGACCATAAATGAAGACAACAGCAGTAATTGATTTTTTGAATGGAAATCCTGCTCTATCACTTTCAGCATTAGAAAAAGAAGCAGGTCTTAGCAAAGGACTTTTAAGTAAAGTACAAAGAGGAGAAAGACAGTTAAATGACAAACATTTACTGCAACTAAAGCCTATTCTGGTTAAATATGGTTTTAACCAACAGGCTAATAATAGTGGTAAAGCTAAAGTGATTTCAATTATCAACCATAAAGGTGGTGTAGCTAAAACAACAACAGCTATCAACCTTGGTAAAGCACTTTCACTTTTAGGGAAAAAAGTTTTACTGGTTGATATTGATGCTCAAGGTAACCTATCTCAAGCATTAGGTATTGACCAACCTGAAAAGCAATTGGTAAATGCACTTTTGGATGATGAACCTCTACCAATTTACAACATCTCTGAAAACCTTGACCTATCTCCTTCTGATTTGGAATTGGCAGATGCTGACTTGGAATTGGTTCAACAAATTGGTGGTTTCAACCGCTTGAACAAAGTGTTGCAACCTGTCCTTAATGACTATGACTATGTATTGGTTGATTGTCCTCCAGCTCTCAACATAATTACAAATGCAGCATTGGTGGCAGCTGATAGTTGCTTGATTACTTTACAACCTGAGATTTCAGCAATCAAAGGATTGGACAAACTGCTTTCAAGAGTTCAGCAGGTACAGGAAGAAATCAATGATAAGTTAACTGTAGAGGGAGTTGTATTTACACTCGTAAAAAATCAGTTGGTTATCCATCAAGAAAACATGGATTATGTAAAAGAGGCATTGGCTGGTTTCAGGGTATTTGAAAGTGTTATCCGTGTCAATGTTGCCATTACAGAATCACAGTCTGCCCAACAAGATGTATTCAGTTACCAACCAAAAAGTAACGGTGCTGATGATTATATGTCATTAGCATATGAAGTACTTGGAGTAAATTAATCAAAGTGCCAGCATGACACTTTGATTGTCAGAATGATTATCACAATCATTTTTATGTTATTCTCCCTAACTAAACTCAACCACAAACCAAGGTGCCAGCATGACACCTAGATATAATTCTAATAATGGCAAGAAAGAAAATTGCAAGCCCAATTGGGTCAATCAAAATAGATAGAAAGATTGTACAAGATCAAAATATCAAACAGCATATTACCATACTTCCTGAATTGGAAGCACTGATTCCTCCATTAACCAATGAAGAAGTTGATTTGTTGGAAGAAAGTATTCTGAAAGAAGGTTGTCGTGAACCACTAACAATCTGGGAAAGAATAGAGGATGGAGAAACACAATTTGTTCTGATTGATGGTCACAACCGTTACAGAATCTGCCAAAAGAATAAGGTTGAATTCAAATTGAAAAAGCCTCTGTACTTTGATACCAAAGAACAGGTAAAGGATTATATGATAGACCTTCAACTTGGCAGACGTAACTTGACTGAGGAACAAAAAAGCTACTTGAGAGGATTACGATACAACAACGAAAAGGGAACACAAGGTGGTACAAGATCTCAGGAAACTGTAAACAAGAAAAAAGAATTGAGTGAGCAATATGGTGTAAGTGAAAGAACCATAATGAGAGATGCTCAATTTGCAGCTGGACTTGACCGTATTGGAAACAGTAACCCTCAGTTGAAAGCTGATATCTTATCTGGTAATAGAAAGGTTAAGAGAAATGAGGTTCAAGCATTGGCTCAAGCTGAAGAGGATGCGCAGATCGCTTCTGAAAAAGACATTAGCAATGTAGTTGGTCAATCAAATGCTAAATCCCTTTCTGATGAGGATAAACAATTGATGGAACTGAAAAAGGCTTTCAATACAACATCAAAAAGATTGTTTACAAAGAAAGATAAAGATGCAGTGAGTGAGTTAAATGACTTACTGAGACAAATCGAAGAATTGCTATAAAATGATTGTTGTTACATAAAAATGATTGTCAAAAACACCTACTAATGTTAGTTCTAATATAGTAGAAACATTAAGTATCTGATTTATAACTCAATACAGTACACTTCTTGTGGTTATTAGATATCTAAAAGCTCTATTTGACAATCATTTTTATGTCTTTACGTCATTTTGGTGTTATTCCCTTCTCTATAAAATTCACCTATCTGTTATTTCAAAACATAAAAATGATTGTCAAAGCTATTTTTTAGTAGTAAAGATATCAGAATGATAGTTCTCACTACTTTATATAGCATAAAAATGATCGTTATCTACAATTAATTTATGTAATCAGCAATCATTTTTATGTTCTTTAATCCCCCCTATATTAGTGATTAGCATAAAAATGATCGTTATCTGAAATGACTATTTATTTTATCATAGAAAGGATTACATATTTTTAATATAAAATCAACAATCATTTTTATGTCTCAATACCTGATAGAGTATTGTAGAGATTATTAGGTTTATTATTCTTTGTTATTTATGTGACTCATATGTCACTGTAAAACAGATTAATACGTGCTATTTAAGCATAAAAATGATTGCTCAATAACATAATTATGATCGTAACACTACATAAAAATGATTGCTCAATAACATGAAAATGATTGCTTTAATACATAAAAAAGAGTGTACTCACATAAAAATGATCGTTTTTTTACCGTTATTGAGGACCCTAAGCATAAAAATGATTGTCAATCCCTGATATGAATATGGATTTCCCCATCCATAAAACCTTTTTTAGAATAGAGCAATCATTTTTATGCGTTCTGAAAACAAGAGTTGCTACAGATGAAATATAATATAGTTAAAAAGGAACGCAGGAGAAGACGTATCAGTAAATCCAATGCATTGATCAATGCTAAAGACAAAGTGACGTTATCAGCATTGGAACAGAAAATGGTACTTTTTGCCATAACAGAATTGGATGGTTCCCAACCTGCACTACCCTTGTCAGTAAGTTTTCAAGACTTTTTTGGCAAAAAGCGTTTGACAAGTAACCATTATAGAGATATAAGAAAAGCCTGTAAATCTTTGGCATCCGCAGCAATTGCTTTTGAGGAAGAGGATGAGGCAGGAAATTTTCTAAAGGGTGAATATGTCCCACTTTTTTCACGAATCAGGGCTGAGGCAGAGGAAGGTACTTTTACTTTTGAGTTCAACCAAGTAATTGTACCACACATAACGAGTCTTAAACGATCATTTACATCCTATCATTATATCGATGTAGAACATATGAAATCAGGCTTCTCAATACGTATCTATGAGTTGCTGATGCAAGGTGTAGATAAGTACAAGAGTCGTGAATTTTCAGTTGAAGAATTAAAAAGCCTGTTAGGTATTATCAATTCCAGCACTTATGATCGATTTAGCAACTTTAGGAAAGTAGTATTGGATAGAGCTTGTACAGAGATTAGTGAGAAGTCCGGTATCGATGTTACTTGGGAGGTGTCCAGAAAGAAGGGAAAGAAAGTGACCCATATTACTTTCTTTATGAACAGGAAGGAAGCTATCTCAAATACACAAGAATTAAAAGAATCAAGCCCTATAGCAGTTGATGAGAACCTCAAAAAGCAAATTGAGGGTATGAGAGCCCTAAACTTGTCAGATGAGCAAATAATGGCTGCAATTGGCTTAGATGCTATTCCTGACTTTGCCTCTAAACCAAAAGCAAATAATATACCTGTATCAAAGTCAGGTTCAGTTCAAGGTTCACTCTTCAATAATAGCGATGAAACAGCTTTAAAGGGCAATAGAAGCTTGTTAGAGAAGAGAAGAAGGCTGATCCAGATATTAGTGGAATATGGCCTTACACAACAGCAATCACGAACAGTAATGCAAAAAGTTGGGGTAAGTAAAGAAAGTGGAATTTGGCTTTTACTGAATGAATTTAAGATGGGAGTGAAAGATGGTAAGATCACTTCTCCTGCCAGTTACTTGATAAAACTGTTGAACAGTAAATATCAGGTTGGACTTTGATTATAACTCCCCTGCTGAATCCATATCAGCAGGGGAATTTTTTTTATCCATACTGTTCTATCACTTGTTTGACCTGCAATACATTTGCCCTGAACTCATGCATCAGGAATCTGTAATCACGTATTCCAGATTTAACTGCATCTGCCAATCCACTGAAATCAGTAGCTGACTTATCCTGAATATCCCTGTTCTTTACTGTTGTGTCAGGCATGGAAAAACCAATCTTGTCCTTTCTTTTTTCTTGTTTTTTTACTGTTGAAACAGCAGGAGTAGCCACATCAGGTGTAATTCTCCAATTGTCCAGTAGCTGCTTGGCAACTGTTTCCTGAACAGGAAAACCATTCTTTAAGGTAGAAGTCTTGTTGACTAACATCTCTTCCTGAAGTACTCTATAATCGAAAAAGACAACAAACCAACCAGCCAATACGATCATGATATCTAGTACTACAGCCATTATACCTATTACCCATCCTTGGTAATGACTATCAGCTTGCTGAAGCTGTTGTTCATTTTTATGTTTTTCAATCAGCTGCTGTTTTTCCTGATGCAGTTGCTGTTGTAGCTTACTGATACGATTATCATAGTCAGCATAGTTTTTAGCTACTGTGTGATTTAGGGCATATTTCCCTTTTCCCAGGTATACTGTATTATTTTTGTAAAACTGCTTTTTCTCTGATTTCAGTAGCTGAACCTCTATCTGTAGCTGTTTTGACAGGGAATCTAGCTGCTGTTGCTGTGTCATCATTAGCTGCTCATTAGCTGTATCAGAAAGGTGGTATAACTTTCTGGCTCCTTCCATGCTCATTAATACACTGCCTGCTGATAGGAGCAATGCCAGTAAAAACAGTAGCTGACTTGTTTTGATATTGGCATAGTGCTGTTCAAAGCTGAGTTTTACTAACTGAGATTTGGCAGCTTCCCAACCTGTCAGTAAAAGAAGTGCTGCTGGAATAGCAACCCAGTAGGGGAGGGAAGTAGATAGTGCTGAAACAAGAAAAACAGTAGCTGTAGCTACTGAAACAGCAGGCAAACTCCATTTGGCAGCGATAGCTATATTACGTAATGAAGCAAAACGCAATGCAAAAGGTTTCCATCCAAATCTTTCTTGTGCTCTGCTTACATGTGCTTCATATCTTGATCGCTCAAAGGATTTCTCCAGTGGATTTAGTATTTTTGTCATAAGCTTATTGATATTTATGGTTTCAATGAGTTAAAAACTGCCTGTGGCCCCCCAGCCTTTACAGGCAGTTTTTGTATAAAATTGAACTATTGCCTAATTTGGAGGCTAATATATAAAATTAATATATAAATAATATATCAACTAATACATAAATTTATCCTCTGATGGCAGATAAAAAGTACCTGAAGGTTTCTGATATAGTAAAACTTACAGGCAAGAGTGAGACTACTATTCGTAAGTTTATCAAGGAGTTAGCTGCTGAAAAAGTAGGTGAGGATATAATGATTGCACAACCATATAGAGGCAATAATCTTCAATATTTTGTAGCCGAAAATTATGTATTAAAATACTTCGGTTTATCAGATACTTCATCTACCAAACAATCTATCAGTGGTGTGGATCAAAATGAGTTACTTCAACAGCTAAAAGATGAAGTGAGTTTTTTGAGGAAACAACTGGAGATGGAAAAGCAAGTAAACCTTGAACGTGAAAAGGAATACAGACAAATGTTGGGTTACCTGACCAAAGTATTGGGAGATAAGGTTTCAGATGATCTTAAAACCAAAAAGCTAAAATAACACAAAGTGTCACGATGGCACTTTGATACATCAAACACCCCTTGTAATCAATTGATGAATTATAAGGGGTGTTTTGTTTATAAATGACTCTTATTTTTTACAACTGACTTCAATTACGTTCTGCTTCACTTTATTGCATGACAAAGGATTTAACATAAACCAATTTTAAAACAACATGGAGACTATTTTTTCGAAACTAGAACAACAATTACAGGAAGTATTTCCAGAGTTAGCAAATACCCTGAATCCACCAGCAACTGAAGCTCAGTTAATGGAAGTTGAAAAGGTAACTGGATTACAATTACCTGAAGATTTAAAATCACTTTACCGTATGCACAATGGGGAATCTGGTTATACAGGGCTATTTTTTGGATTGCCATTTCTTAGTTTAGAAAAAGCCTTACAAGAATGGAATTTATGGGTGACGATTGCTGGAGATGATAGTTTTGCCTCAATTGATAGTACCATCATTTCAGTACCTACTGGTCATATAAAAGAACAGTATGCGAACAAAAAATATTTTCCAATTAGTGAGGATGGTGGAGGTAACAATATTGTAGTAGATCTGGATCCTGATACAAAAGGGCAAAAAGGGCAAATCATTAACTCAGGAAGGGATGAAACTACTCGTTATGTGATTGCACCAAATATTACAGCTTTTATCCAGTTTATTAGTGCTCAAATTGACAATCAAAATTATGTTATAGAAAAAGAAGAAACGTATAACGCTTGGTATTTGAAACAACCTGCCAACTCTCATTTTTTGGATGCACTTTCAAATCTAGACCTTCCATATGGAGTTTCAGCTATTGACAATGATCTGTCTCTAAAAAGAGATGATTTTAATTTTGAGGAGCTATCATCTGAATGGAAAGACATTGTTACTTCATCTTGTAAAGGAAAGGTAAGCAGTGATGCAGTCAGTAAAATCAAAATCTTAAGCCTTCTAAAACATAAAATTGAGGATATATCTCCTTTAAAATACTTTACAGGAATAAGAGAGTTGATCCTATCTGGTAATCCTATCTCTGATATTTCCCCTTTAACAGAGCTGTCTGATCTGAAAATCTTGTATCTGGCTAAAACCAATGTTCAGGATATTACTGAACTGGCTAAGTTGGAAAACTTGGTGCAGTTAAGTCTTTATGGACTTTCATTAAAGGACTTTTCAGCATTATCAGAGATGAAAAAGTTGAAAGTGTTGGGTGCTGAATCATCAGGGTTAACCACTTTGGGTGATATAGCCAAAATCAAAAACTTGACTGATTTGAACATCAGTAATAATCAGTTGGAATCTTTTGAAGAATTGACTGCTTTAAAAAAACTGGTGAGGCTAGATATTTCCAACACCAATGTAAACGATATCTCATTTATAAGTCAGTTGACAAAACTTAAGGACTTGTCTATTTACAGAACTGAGATCAAGGATTTTTCTCCATTAGCAGAGTTACCTTCATTGGAACAAATAACCTGTACCATTGAGGAGTTTATGGTCATCAAGGAATTGTTACCTAGAAAAGTTAGATTTGGAATCAGTGGAGAAATGACAGAAGCACAAAAAGAAGTATGGTTGCGATATGGTGCTAACTGAGGTTATTCTACTTCTCTATAAGGTATAGGTTAGCAATGAGGGAATACAGCTTTATGGAGTCTGTATTTCTTTGTTAGTTGTATTGGCTGATTTGCTTTTATGCCATAAAGCCCATCCGGTTGCAAAAGCTCCTGTTAATTCCCAAATGGCAACTTTCAGAAAAGTTGTTTGAGAAACTAAAAGAATGAACCTTGCTCTTGCAAGGTTCAGAGGTGAAACAATAATTATCTAGGTACTTCCAAATTAGTACTGATAGCTATCCTATTCCATGCATTAATGGTCACAATGGCGATGATCAGTTGTGCAAGGTAAGACTCACCAAAAATCTCCTCTGCTTTGTGGTAGGTTTCATCTGAAACACCATGCTGGTGAATCAGGGTTACTTCTTCAGTCAGAGCAAGGAGTACTTTTTCCTCCTCAGTAAACAGGTCTGTTTCCTTCCATGCATTCAGTAGAAAAATCCGTTGTGCAGTTTCCCCATACTTAAGTGCATCTTTTGTATGCATATCGATACAAAAGGCACAACCATTTATCTGGGAAGCTCTGATTTTTAGAAGTTCCTTGTGTGAGGTTTTCAGCTCAGAACTATTCAAGAAGTTCTCAAGCTCAAGTATGACTTTGTACGCAGCAGGTTGACTCTCATGAATTTTGACTCTCTTTTCCATATGCTTTTGAGTTTTGTTTCAGCAAACTTACCTGCTTGAGTCATCAAAATTCTTAAACTGGTTTAAGAAATACTTTTCTTTCTGATTTCACTTAAATATTCAGGTGTGAGACCCAAGAATGAGGCAAGTAGGTATTGAGGAACACGTTGTACAAACTCAGGAAAATGTTTATTGAAATGAAGGTAAAGCTCTTCTTTGGAGAAATCATACATAAACTTCATCCGCATTTGTGAGGCAGCATAAGCACGCTGATAGATATGTCTGAAGTATTTTTCCAGTTTTGGAAACTCTTTTAGGAGTTTTTCTTGTGCTTGAAAGTGGATGGATAAAACAGTTGTCCGTTCTACTGCCTGTAAGGTAAATTCACTTTCCTTTTGAAAAGTATAAGCTAGGTAATCTGTAATCCACCAGTTCTCGATTGCAAACTGGGTGGTCTGTTCAATCCCTTTTTCATTGACAAAAAACATCCTGATACAACCAATTTCCACAAAATAATTGGAGTGACATACCTGCCCAATTTGTTGCAGGTTTTGTTTTTTCTTAAGCTTTACTGTCTCAAAATACTCCAAAATAGAGGGGAATTCTTCATCAGTAATTTCTACAACTTTGTTTAAGTGGTGTTTCAGTTGTTCAGACATATTAGCAAGTATTGGATTTGGTGGTTTTCTTTTGTAAATGTAAGCATGATTGGATGGAATGTTTAGTTTCAAACATTCTTTTCATATGATCCAACTGAACTGTAATAGTTGTCACAGTTCTTTACTTTTCTGCATTTATTTAGCCTAACCTTGTATGGATGATACTCTAATTAAACTATTGATTATTAATTGATTAATTTTATTAAGTGTATAAGTGACGAAATATGATTTTGTAAGGTGTAACTAAAGTGTAGTCGTTATTTTTGTATTGGGTTATTCACAGAATAATTTGAATCAACTTCAATAATTATTCTTTAGTAACCTTTAACGACACAATGAAACGCATTTACTTGAAAATGAAATGTGTATTGATCATAGTGCTGGCTTTACTATGCATCAATACAGTAAACAACTATGCCCAGACAGTTTCTGTTTGGTTGACAAAAGCCGACCAAAGTGCAAAATTGCAACAGCAAGGGGCAATCTCATTTACTGCCAATTCAGGTTCCAGTGCCAATACGATTACATTGGATGAGCAGACCACCTACCAAACCATTGAAGGATTTGGTTTTGCCTTGACACAAGGAAGCGCACAGGCACTGAGCACGCTCAACAGTTCAACCCGTTCGGCATTGCTCAATGAACTTTTTAACCCTACCTCTGGTAATGCAATATCCATTGTCCGCATCAGTATTGGAGCATCTGATCTCAGTAACTCTGTGTACACCTACAATGAGAACTCAGGGGATGTTAACATGAATAACTTCAGCCTAGCTGGACCCGATCAGGATTACCTGATTCCCATTTTGCAGCAGATTTTGTCGATTAATCCTTCCATAAAAGTACTGGCAACCCCATGGACGGCACCAACCTGGATGAAAACCAATGGAACATGGATAGGAGGGAGCCTCAATTCGGCTTACTATGGTGCTTATGCCAACTATTTTGTAAAGTATTTGGATGCCATGGCAGCTCTGGGAATCAATGTTTGGGCTATCACGCCACAGAACGAACCTGAAAACCCCTACAATGAGCCAAGTATGCTGATGAACTCCACAGAACAAAAATCCTTTATCAATGGTCATCTGGGACCTGCCATTGCCGCTTCTGGACATGGCACCAAGATTATTGCATTTGACCATAACTGTGACAATACTGCTTACCCAATTGATGTACTAAATGGCAGTTCTTATGTGGATGGTGCAGCTTTCCACTTGTATGCCGGAAATATCTCTGCCATGTCTACTGTAAGAAACCAGACGGGCAAGAATGTGTATTTCACGGAGCAGTTTACCAGTTCAAACGGGAGTTTTGGTGGTGATTTGGGTTGGCATATGAACAATGTGGTCATCGGTTCTTTGAGAAATTGGTCAAAGTCGGTCATAGAATGGAACCTTGCTAACAATTCCAGTTTGGGACCGAAAACGCCAGGAGGCTGTTCTGAGTGTCTTGGAGCGATTACTGTAAACGGCAGCAGCTCCTTTACCCGAAACGTCTCTTACTATATCATAAGTCAGGTATCCAAGTTTGTACAGCCGGGAGCAGTGAGGTTTGCAACCAATACCCCAAGTACCTTGGCAAACGTAGCAATGAAAAACCCTGATGGCTCAAAGGTTTTACTGGTACACAATACAGGAGGAGGGGCTATCACCTTTAAAGTAGTTTCAGGATCAGATGCATTCAGCTATACACTGGATGGTGGTGCAGTGGTGACCTTTAAGTGGTCAGGTCAGAGCGGAGGAGGTACTACTACTATCAATGCATATTCGACAATTGAGGCTGAAAACTACTCATCTGAAAGTGGTACACAACTGGAAAGTTGCAGCGATACAGGTGGAGGTCAGGATGTAGGCTGGATAGATGCTGGTGACTATTTGAATTACAATCAGGTTGATTTTGGTAGTGGAGCTGCGAGTGTGGAGGTAAGAATGGCTTCAGATGCCAGTTATACAGGCTCGATTGAGTTCCGTTTGGGAAGTACCACAGGGACGCTGATTGGTACACTTTCCACTAACAATACGGGTGGCTGGCAAAGTTGGGAGACTCGGAGTGTCAATGTTTCAGGAGCAAGTGGGGTACAAAACCTTTATTTGGTATTTAATGGAGGTAGTGGAATAGCCAATCTTAACTGGTTCAAATTCAATGCTACACCTACATCAAGCGGTATTATTTCAGGAGCGACTTATAGGTTAGTGAACAGGTTAAGTGGTAAATCATTGGACGTGCAGGACGTTTCTACTGCCAATGGGGCAAGGATTCAGCAATGGGATTGGAGCAGTGGTCAGAACCAGCAGTGGATTGTAACAAGCGTAGGAGGGGGATATTATAGCTTATCTGCCTTGCATAGTGGTAAAGCGTTGGATGTAGTGGATGTTTCACAAGCCAATGGTGCTGAGATACAGCAGTGGGACTGGAGCAGTGGGGATAATCAGAAGTGGCAGTTTGTGGATGCAGGCAGTGGTTATTTCAGGCTTCGTGTATTGCACAGTAATAAGGTATTGGATATTGAGAATAATTCAACTGCCAATGGGGCAAAAGTGGTTCAATGGACTGAAAGCACTTCGGATCAAGGGCAGCAGTGGACATTGGAATTGATCAATGCCAATGGGAATGCCCGATTGGCAGGAAACCTACAGAAAAGTGTTGCAGAGGTAAGTGTTTTCCCTAATCCAAGCAGTTTTGAAATGGAAATCCGTTTTGAAGCGGAAAACATAAAAACGATTGAGGTTTATACAATTGATGGACGCCTTATGTTGAGTAAACAATTCAAGGCAAATGAGCGGATACTTTTGAATAAGGCTTTGCTGGGTCATGGAATGTTTATCGCACGTTGTCTGGATGGTAATAGATTGGTGGATAGTGTTCCAATTCTTTTCAGATAACTCAGTAAAAAAGCCTCCCGACTTTGGGAGGCTTTTTTCATATAATTTATCAGTTGTTATCTCTGTTGATAAACGTCTCAATATAAAGGTCTTCCACCTGTTTTTTTGCCCAAGGAGTCCTTCGTAAAAACTTGAGACTTGATTTGATACTTGGATTGCTGGTGAAGCAATTGATCTTAATCAAATACCCCAGTCTGCTCCATTCGTAGTGTTTTACCAGTTCTTCCAGTATATCTGCCAGCTTCTTTCCATGAAGCGGATTGTTCTTTTGCTCTTCCATCATCAAGATGTTCCATTTAAATATAATGCTGCAATATAGCGGAATTATGTATAATGAGCGGGAGAGAGGCTTAACCTCACTTCTGTAAAAAGTGTTAGACTTATAGGGAAATGTGTTACGATATTACTTCGAGGTTAGTGACATTTGCATAAAGTGGAATAAATATACGGTTATGGCAGAAGACATTATCAGAATAAAATCCATCAGTGAGCTGCATCAGGTACTTGATCACGATAAACCCAAGCATCCCTTGATTAGTGTGATCAATGCCTCAGAAATAAGTTTAAAAAAAGAGATGGAGGGTAAAAAGGCATCGGCTGATCTTTATTATGTGGGTTTGAAGAGCAGTGAATGTGGCATGATGTACGGAAGACACCATTACGATTTTGAGGAAGGGATCTTAGTCTTTACTGCTCCGAATCAGGTTGTGGCAGCTACTTCAGAGATGGATATAAATACAAGTGAGGGTTGGATGCTTTTCTTCCATCCGGACCTGATCCGACCATTTCCGTTGGGAGAAAATATTGAGCACTTTACCTTCTTCTCCTATGATACACATGAAGCATTGCACCTTTCAGATGATGAAAAACATACGTTGAATGATTGTGTCAGCAGGATAAAAAAGGAATATGAGGAGCGGATTGATAACCATAGCCAAAAGGTTATAGTATCAAGTTTGGAACTGCTGCTACATTACTGCTCTCGTTTTTATGAAAGGCAGTTCAATACCAGAATGGCTCAAAACAAGGATATAGTGGCAAAAATGGAACAAGTGTTAAAGGATTATTTCAGTACAGGACAGCTGACAGAATACGGTCCGCCATCTATTCAGTATTGTGCTGAGAAAATACACCTTTCTGCTAACTACCTGAGTGACTTGCTGAAGAAGGAAACCGGAAGAAGTGCCAAGGATCATATCAATGACTTTCTGATAGAAAAAGCAAAGAACAAACTTCTCAGTACGCAGGATTCCATAGGTGAGATTGCCTATATGCTGGGTTTTAATTACCCACATTATTTTAGTCGTTTATTTAAGGCAAAAACAGGTCTTACCCCACAACAGTATAGGGAAATAAATTAGTTGATTATCCTATAAACAAAAAGCCCAGTATCTGGACTGGGCTAATTGCTTTAATTGAATTGATAAAATAGATAGATTTATCTTGTAACTGAGCATGTTCTGATTCCACAGATCGTATAAAGTGGGCAGAAACTGACAAGGCTTGTCAATACAAATACACTTGCCAATACGATAAGAACGATTCCCAGTGTACCTGTCACGGTTCCAGTGAAATAAAGTACAGCAATGATAGCAGCGATCACAATTCTTATGATTCGGTCTGCAATTCCCATGTTCTTTTTCATGGTGATAGATCGTTACGTTATTGTGTAATAGGATTTATATCTATGCTAGCTGGTTTATCCAACTATAATTTCAAGTCATCCTTTTTACTTTCACTAAAGTAGGTATTTGTGATGCTAAATCTGATGACAGGAGTCACGGGTATTTGGTCATATTGCTTCTTACTGTCTATGTTGAATAGTGAGTTTGGTATCAGCTATTGATAATGACAAACCCCATGATTCCGGCTAAAAACATCAATCCAAACCCCATCAGGATATACTTCCTGAGCAGGTTGCTGCCAAAAGAGAGGGAGATACCTATTTTGACTAACGTATTGCAAAGGGTAGCCAACAGGATCACATTCTGGGCAGTAAGCAGGGGTACAGCGTTACCTGCCAATTTAGAAATAGAAATGGTAATGGCATCGATATCCGTCAAAGAAGCTATTGCACTTGAAATGTATATACCTTTTGTTCCAAACTGACTGTTGGCATAGCTGACCAGCAATAGGATGCCTGTATAGATAAATCCGAAAAAAAAGGCTTCTTTTAGGTTTAAAGGCTCTCCCAAAGGGAAATCCGTTTTCATTTCAGAGGAAGGCTCTTGTTTCTTGTAGAAATAATAGGCAATACCAAAACCTGCAAGAAAAATAAGCAATAAAGGAATTGTCAGTTTTGGCAGTAGAGCCTGCTTAAAGATAATGACCCAAACAAATACCCTAATCGTCATAATGGTGGAAGCAGCCAGTATAGCCACAGCACAATGCCTTGAAAGTCCCTGTATCTTTTTACTTTTTTTGGAAAATACCCATGCGACAACCGTACTGGATACCAGTCCTCCCACTATTCCTGTAAGTAATATCCCTTTGTCACGGCCAAGAAACTTCATAAGCAGGTAGCCGACAAACCCAATTCCTGAAGTTAGAATGATGACCCAACCTATCTCACGGGGATTTATGACTTCAAAAGGTCCCAGTTCTTTATCAGGTAGGAAGGGCAATATCAGTAGGGCAATCACGACAAACTTGATCAGGGCGAAAATCTCTTCCTGTGTGATCTGCCTGATAAAGTTATGGAGAGTGCCTTTAAGAGACAAAAAAACAAGCAATATCACAGTAACGGCTAGACTGATCTCGATAAAGCCAAGAAATGTGGTACATCCGAGCAGAAAGGCAATCAATGTGGCAAATGCAGTAGTTCCCCCAACTTTTCCTTTATTGGAGCCAACCCAGTAGGAAAGAGACACGATGACCACGGTAGCTAGTAAAGCAACTAGTATCATCCAGTTTGTAAAAAAAAAGCTGAGGAGGGTAGATAAATATCCGAAAATGACAACAAAGACGAAGGTTCTTACTCCGGCAAAAATCTCTGTTTTAGCAGGGTTGGAAGCATATTCCCGTTCCAGACCTATAAGAAAACCAATGCCTGTCGATACGATCAGCCGGATAAAAAAATCCATCTGAGTGAGTTGAAATTTTTCGGTATTGACGATTAACGTTTCCTCCATTTGTCTGAAACAGATTTATTTCCTGCTTTTATACCATGGCTCATCCTTATAATCTTCCCTTTTTGAGAAAGCCTCTCTGTTTTTGATCACCATCAACTTTTGGTCAGTTTTTTTGCTTCTATAACCCAGTAAGTGCATTAGGTTTTTATTGAAAAGAAATGCCGTTCGTCGGTCAATGATCAGTGCATTATGATGATTTGAAGCCCATTTTATTCCTGGTAATAATGGAAGCAAGTGATCGAGTTTCCACTTCCTTGCAAGTGTTGAAAGCGATAAAAAAATGGGGTGGATATTTCGAATCAGGAAAAACCCGTCATCTCCTTTTTGCTGATAGAGCGGCATAAAAATACGGGTCTTATGCTTTGCTGTGATAGGATTCCCATTACTTAGAGCCAGCAATTGACTCTTGCCTACCTTTTGGAAGTTTTGAAAACCGGATTGCATGTGAAAGGAATCCTCTTGGCAGACCTTATGGCGGTAATAGATCTCATAGATGCGGTGTGTGAAATCCGTTGTTTTGGCCAGTTGCCTATAATAGGCTTTGTAATCAACGCTGCTTTTGTCAATTGCATTGACATAAACCAACGAAAGATAGATAAAAGCCATATGGTTTTGGATAGAATTTGGGTCATCGTGCTGACCTGCTTCAAAACCGAAGGATACGTAGCCAAGCTCATTGAGATAGCTTAATAATGGTCCATCCAGATACTCTTCTATGCCTAATATCATGGGTAGTGGATACTGCTGCGTAAATTTCCTGTTGAGTAGGCTGTCATTGACAGTCATAAAAGGAGCAGTTTGACTTGAGGTGGTATGAAGGTCAAAGAAGTAGAAGGGAGGAGGTTCCGATTGAAGTATCTGCCGAATGGTTTTGTAAATGCTTACCTGTTGGGACATGTCCTCGTTATCTGTAGAAGCATGATTCATTTCCAACTCTTTAATCCTTTCAGATGTCCACAGGCGGTTCAGGTCCTGCATTTGGAAGCGTTCTCCGTTTTCCAACGCCCAAAGGTTACCACTGATCGCATACAGACTGCCCCGAATACTGATGCTTTTGTTCCGAATTTCCTCCAAAACGTTTTGCAGGGCGATCACCCCAGCAGGTTCATTGCCATGTATGCCACCGATAAAAATAAGGGTAGGTCCGGGGTGATCGCTCTTAAAATGCCCTATAATTCTTTTCAGTCCATGAATTCGATGGGATGTCTGGTTACATATTTTGTCCATTTTCAGGTATTGTTAGGTCATTTCTGGTGATGATACCAACGAGGTAGTCATTTTGGATCACAGGTAAACACCCAATCTCATGCTTTTGCATCAGTTTGATAGCTTCATCAATATCAGTTTTGATATTGACGGAAATCACATTCTTGACCATGATATCCGATACGGTATAGATATCGCTGTCATTCTGCATCAGGAAATGGTTCATCATAGACCAGGTCAGAAGCCCAACAAGTTTACCGGAATTATCTTCTACCGGAACATGATGGATATTGTTCCAGTACATGATATTGGTAGCCAGTTCTGCCAAATCGTTTTCATTGACAGTGAAAAGCTGCGTTGACATAACCTGACCAACCTGTTTTGAATCAACTTGTGGCTTATAATCAGACTCAGGGATTCCCCATTCATGGACGGGTTTGTCAGTAAGCTGATTGTTATAGATGGATTGGGTAAGAGCTAAAAGAGCATCATCCTGCTTCAGCTTTTTCTGTAGCTTCCGATAACTTTTTACCTGCCATATTGCCCCATTCATTCCTTGGGTTCGGGCTTCAATAATACCAAGGTAATGGTCAATGTCTTCCTGACTTACTTTGGCTTCTTTTAAACCTGCGTATGCCATTGGGAGTAATTCTTTTAAGACCAATTCCTTGGCAGGAATCTGACGGTCTTTCCAGATCAATACTGATTCGATACCCGTCCTTGCTGCTTTTACAAAATTGGCTTTGGCATCCCTAAAATCCATCAAGCCTGGTAATTGGTCAGATAGTTTCGGACGGCCAATCATCAAACCAATCCAGAAAGCAAAATTTGCGATCTCATCAGCAATGGTTGGTCCGGCTGGTAAGTACCTGTTTTCGATGCGTATATGGGCTTTTCCGTTGTTTGTACCATAACATGGGCGGTTCCATCTGTAAACTGTACTGTTATACAGGTTTAGTGCCTGTAGCTTTGGAATATTGCTTTTTTCAAGTTCCTCCAGTGAATTGGATTCCACATTTTTTTCAATCAGGATTGGATGTCTGGAAATGTCACTCCTGAATATATCAGCAATGGAACCTGTCGCCCATGCGTCTCCAAATGTGACTCTAGGTTGCTTGTTTTTTAAGGCATAGGAAGAGCTTCTTGTATCTAGGCTTTGCTGGAACAGTGCAATACGGGTTTCACTCCATAGTTCCCGACCGAGTAGGAGTGGGGAGTTGGCACTGACCGCCAGTACAGGTGCAGCGATGGCTTGTGCCCAGTTGTAGCTGTGTATAAAGTCTTCGGGAGAAATTTGCAGGTGAATCTGAAAACTGGTATTGCAGGCCTCAAACAGGACGGAATCATGGGTAATGGAAAGTTCGTTAATACCCATAATGTGAAGATTGAAATCACTCCCTCGCAGTTCCTTGATTACCTTGTTCAAAGCTTCATATCTGGGAGAAGGGGTCATATAGGATAACTCCAGCTCATTGTTGCTGATGGTGGGAAGGATACCTGTAAGGAGTATTTTTGAGTTGTTTTGTGCTGTGGCTTTTCTGGCTTTATCCAGAAACTGGTGCAATAGCTGGGCTGTTTCAGAAAAACAATTGGCTTTTAGTTCGATGGGGTCCAGGTTGATTTCGAGGTTGAATCGGGCAAGTTCGATTGTAAAGTGAGGGTCATCAATGGCGGAGAGTATCTTGTCATAATTTTTGGCTGGTCGCCAGTTCTCATCAATCAGGCAGAATTCCTGTTCAGAACCGATCCTTGTAATTCCCCGTTCAATCAGCCGTCGTTCGAGCATTTTATCCAAGGCACTCAGGTCGTTCAGCAGATTGCGGATAAATTGGGCATGTGCCTCTCTGTTGGTTTTGTTTGAATTTACGCTATGATCTCCCATCTAAGTATCATTTGTGATGATTATTCATATTTAACAATTCGCTTATTACCAGCTACTTAAATATACGGAATTATCAAATGATTCTTTTCATATGTGGAATTCATAAAATCTAAAGAATCTGGTAGTAGGGGAGTAGTCTTCTGTCACAAATCTTGATAGGGGTAGTGAAGTGCAGATAGATGTATTGTAAGAAAAAAATAGAGGAAGGCATCGTTTGCTTGTGCAGAAAACAGATTACCTTCCTCCATATTATTTGATGAATTTAAATGTCCTTTCCTTAGAAAGGGTTTTCAAATTACAGTGAGTTAACCAACTCGAACTCTTCAGTCAGGTTGCCTACAGTTACCTTGAAAGTGCCTTCTTCCAGTACCGGCTTGTTTTCAAGTCCGATAAATGAAAGGTCTTTGGCAGGAATGCTGAATGTAACAGTTTTGCTCTCACCTGCTTTCAGTGCTACTTTCTGGAATGCTTTCAGTCTTTTCACTGAAGGAGTGATTGACGCAACAAGGTCAGTAGTGTAAAGTTGTACTACTTCCTTACCTTCTCTGTTTCCTGTGTTTGTCAGCTTAATGCTTACTTCCAGCTCACCATTTTTGTTGATTTCCTTCTGCGCCAATTTCAGATCGCTATATTCAAAAGTTGTATAGCTCAAACCGAAACCGAACTCATATTGAGGGTTGAAGAACGGATCAGTGTATTCGTTACCGTCATTATGTGCCAGATTCTCAGAGAACTTGTGGTAGTATGGTACCAGGTCATTCACGTTTCTAGGGTAAGTGTAAGGCAGTTTACCACTAGGGTTGGCATCACCGAACAGGATGTCAGCAATAGCTACACCACCTTCGTTGCCTGGAAGGAAAGCTTGTAAGATAGCATCCATCTCACCTTCAAAACCGTTGATGATTCTTGGTCTGCCTTCGTTCAGCAGCAATACTACTGGCGTTCCAGTTGAAGCAGCAGCTTGAGCCAGTCTAATTTGGTTTGATGAAAGTGTCAGGTCATTTAGGTCACCTGGCTTCTCAGTATAAGAGTTTTCACCAAGGCAAAGCAGGATTACATCAGCTTTGTCAGCTGCATCCAATACAGCGTTGATGTCAACAATCTCGTCTGTTTTGTAATCAGCACCTGCTACATATTGTACGCCTTGCTCAAACAGTACATTTTCAGTACCGATCTTAGCCTGAATAGCTTCGAGTACAGTTTGCTTGTCTTTAGCAAACTCATCTGTACGATCACCTTGCCAAGTGTAAGACCAACCACCATTCAGTGTACGCATGCTGTTTGCGTTTGGTCCAGTTACCAGTACTTTCGCTGTTTTGTTCAGTGGCAATACATTTTTGTTGTTTTTCAACAAGGTAATTGACTCTGTTGCAGCGTCTTTCGCAATGCCGATAAACTTGTCAGAACCAAAGTCTTTGTAATCAGCAAGATTTGTAACAGGGTTTTCAAACAGGCCCAGTTCGTATTTCAGTTTCAAAATACGGCGAACAGACAGGTCTATACGCTCTTCTGTAATAGTACCTTCTTTTACCAGCTCGATCAATAGGTCAGCAAATTCCACATCGTAAGGAACCATTGACATATCTACACCAGCCAAAACAGCCAGCTTTACCGCTTCCTTTTTGTCTTTTGCCACATGGTGACGCTCTACAAGGTTCCAGATGTCGTACCAGTCAGTTACCGCAACACCTTCAAAACCAAGCTCATCTCTCAGTAGGGTAGTCAGCAGCTTGTGACTTGCGTGAACAGGCACACCGTTTACCTCACCTGAGTTGATCATGATTGTTCTGGAGCCAGCATCAATGGCTTTCTTGAATGCAGGAACAAACAGTTCGTACATCATACGCTCTGGAATCCATGCTGGTGTACGGTCTTTACCACTCTGTGGGGCACCGTAACCGATGTAGTGCTTCAGGCAAGAAGCCACATGGTATTTGTCAAGTTGATCACCTTCAAAGCCTTTTACCATTGCCACGCCCATTTCAGAAGAAAGGTAAGGGTCCTCACCAAAACCTTCCCACTGGCGTGGCCATCTTGGGTCAATGCCCAAATCCAGTACAGGGCTGAAGTTCCAAGGAATGGAAGAAGCTCTTGTTTCGTAAGCACAAAGCTCAGCAGCCTGCTCTACAAGTTCAGTATTCCAAGTTGCAGCCAATCCCACTTGTTGAGGGAAAAGTGTAGAACCTGTTGTATAGTTGGTGCCGTGAATAGCGTCAATACCGTAGATGATTGGAATGCCCAAACGCGTTTGCTTGGTTGCCATCTCCTGCATTTTGGAGATCATCTCATTCCAACGTTCCTTGCTATGTGGCATGCCAGCGCAGTTCAGGATAGAACCTACTTTGTAGTCCACTATCATCTTGCGCATTTTCTCCTCATCCAATTGGTGAGGGGAAGCTACAGCAGTACCTTCTCCTACTGAGATGACTTCCAGCGTTACCTGTGTCATTTGTCCGACCTTTTCTTCCAAGGTCATTTTCTTGAGTAGTTTTTCCACCTTCTGATCAGTTTTATCTTTTGGTGGCATTTCAGGACTCTTCGACTGCATGCCCATCAGGGTGAACATGGCGCCCCCAACAGCTATTCCCAATGCCGTTTTTAATAGTTTCATTTTGTTGATGTTTGATGGTTAAAAAAGGGAAGAAGTGTGTCGCTTCCCAATCCTGTCAAAAATATGATATCTGTATATTGCCTATTGATAGTAGATGCTGTGACGAATTTACAAAAGGCGTTTAATATTATTTTTCTGAGAATTAATTTTCTTTCCAGACCGTTACACCTGCCGGTTCAATAGATTTTGACCCGATCAGGATTTTCGCTTCTGCTGGCAGCGGTAACTCGACTGTCTCTGATGAGTAGTTGACTGCGATATAGAAGCCGTTGCTCCAGTAGTGCAGGACACCCTCTGGATATTGGTCTACACTTACTTTTGCTTTTGCATAAGCCATTTCCATCACTGCTTTTTCCAGTAAGCCATCCTGTGAGTCAGCCCCGATGTACCAGACGTTACCTTTGCCAATCGTATGGCGAAGGATTGCTGCTTCACCTTTATAGAACTGGTCTGCATAAGCACCGATTACTTCAGTCCCTTTCGAAGGTTTGATCTGGTCCCCCCAAACACCCCAGTCGTAGGTTTGGTTGTTCAGTGCTACTTTACCTGTCTTGCCATAAGGCATCATGTCAAAAACCTGAATCTCACCTCCGATTAGCTCATTCATAATCGCAGAAAGGTTTCCTTCCCAAAGGTGATTGTTCTTGTCTTTAGCACCTGTACGACAGCTTATGATCAGGTTACCACCTTGTTTTACGTAGTCTTTCCATTTCTGTACCAGTACCTCATCTACCATTTCATAGGCAGGAACCACCATAAACGGATACTCAGAGAAGTCAGCCTTCTCATCCACAAATGTAACAGGAGCGCCAAAACTGTTCAGGATTCGGTGATACTTGTGTAGGTGTTCCCAGCTGTTCCATTTACCTGTTTGGCTTTGCTGGTTTAGGTTCCAGAAGTTATCATAGTTCCACATCACAGCCGTTTTTCTGTCTTGCCAAGCTTTTGGTAATTCAGCCTTGGCATCGTATTGTTTGCGGAGCATTTTTACTTCATTGATAAAGTCTACATACTCTTTACCACCCTGTGACAGGCTTACACCATCTGTTGTTACAATGCCTGAGTGATATTGCTCGGCTCCGTAGAGTACCTGACGGTAACGGTAAGTACATGCATAGTCACTGCCGCCTGCGAAGTTGTGCCACAGCCACATTCTTACAGTTCCAGAAAGCAGCAGGCTGTTTACAGAAGCCCAGTTTACTTGTCCGGGTTGCAGTTCCATTACGCCTGTAACACCAGAAAGAGATTTGTAATAGTCATTGGCATATAACAGTACATTGTGGTCTCCCAATCTGAATCCAAGGTCGCCAAGGTTGGTAGAGCCGTAGTTTGGATAAGCTGTAAAACTGGCAAAATCCAGTTTCTCTGTTCTGCTAGGGTCTGCACTGTAGCTTTTGGCTACGTAGTTGGTTGTGATAAATTGTTCTCTATTGATGTATTCACGCAATACTTCTGCCTGTAAGTCCAAAAATCTAGCTTGCTGGTCAGCTGTAAAGCGATTGAAGTCCAGTAATGCAATTGGGTTGACACCCCACCAGCCAACTTGTGTGGCATTGTGGATGGCAACACTTTCAAAACTGTTGTATGTCTGGCTCCAGAATAGGTTACCCCAAGCATGGTTCAATGCTTCAATGGTTCCGTATTTAGCTTTCAGCCATTCCTTGAATGCTGTTAGGGCAGCAGGGCTGTAATCAGCCTTACCTTCTGGCTCGTTGTCAATTTGCCAACCCATGATGGCAGGATTTTTCCCATACCTTTTGGCCATTTGTGTGACAATCGCTTTTGTCTCCGCAATTACTTTCGGGTGAGACAGCGACATATTTTCCCTTGTACCATGCTCCTTGCGCTGGTAATGGGCATCCATCACATAAATTTCAGGATACTTTTCGCCCATCCATTGTGGGGGACAAGGCGTTGGTGTACCCAAAATGACTTTAAGCCCATGTTTGTTTGCCAGATCAATTACCTCATCCAGCCATTTGAAATCATAATTGCCTTCCGTTGGCTCCATATTGGCCCAAGCAAACTCAGCCATATGGATAAACTCGAATCCATGATCTGCAATATTCTTGATATCTCTTTCCCACTGCGCCTTATCCCAATGTTCTGGATAATAATACACACCCACATTCATCATATCCTCTTTCTTGAAAAAGGATTGGGCCATAAGTTGACCTGTGAGTAACAGTAATAGTAATCCTATATACAGTTTTTTCATCTTCAGAAATTTACAGATTTGAAGTTGCTATGTTTGTCGTTTCTTTTAGTCTGATATCATCGGAAGAAGCGCCTACCAATATCTGAATAGGACCTTTTTCCAGTTCAAAAGTCTGTTCCGCCGTATTCCAGTACCTTAGGTATTTGTAGCTAACCGGAATTTCAACGGTTACTTTTTTACCTTTCTTGATGGTCTTGCGTGCAAATCCCATCAGCGACTTGTTTGGTCGCTCTACTTCTGATTGCGGATAACGGACATATACCTCTACTACCTCATCGCTATCAAATGCGCCAATATTCTCCACTGTTAGGCTTACTAAACAATGGTCATCGGAAGGCGTGATTTTCAGGTCGTCGTATTTGAATTCGGTATAGGACAAACCATAACCGAACGCATAAAGTGGATTCCCTTTAAAATACTGGTAAGTACTGCCGTTACGGATATTGTAATCCATCAGTTCAGGAAGGTCTTGTTCAGACATTGGCCAGGTTTGCACCAATTTGCCTGCAGGACTGTAAGCGCCAAATACCACTTCAGCCAAGGCATTACCCATTTCCTGACTGTTGTGTGTCATATGTAAAATGGCAGGAACATTTTGGTTAGACCAGTTGATTGCATAAGGGAAGCTACTCACCAATACCATTACCATTCTTGGATTCAGTTCATACAGGTCTTTTACCCATGCCTCATCTTCCAAAATGATTGACTTGCGGTCAACGGCTTCTTTGCCGTAGCTGTCACGGGTTACTTTAGCCCAACCTGCTTCTCCTGTCGGGTGATTACCGACACATGGAATGACAATGTCAGCCTGAGCTACTTTTAGTGAATCGGATTTTCGGTCGAAATTTTCAATCCATTCAATCTCTACCTGCTTGCCAGCAAATTTCTTTAAACCTTCCAGAATGGTAACAGAGTAGGGAGGCGTTCCGCTGTACCAGTCCAGTCGAACCTCATTGGCGATTGGACCTACCAAAACGATTTTGGATATGTTCTTTTTGTTAATTGGAAGGGTGTTGTTTTCGTTTTTTAGGAGTACAATTGATGCTTTTGTTGCTTCCAGTACTGCCTGCATGTGTTCATTTGTTTCCCAAGGGTGTTGTTTTTCGTTCAAACCGATCTTGGCATACGGGTTATCATCAGGATTATCCAGCATGCCCAATTTGATCATCACACGGAATACACCTCTTAGTACTTCGTCTATATCTTGTTCAGTAATGATTCCTTTCTCAATACCTTTTGCAATGGCTTCCTTATGGTCGTCCAAAAACTGGTTGATTCCTCTTTTTACCCCTGAAGATGCCCCATATGTAACATCGCTGAAATACTTGTGATCTGAAATCAACAACTTAAGTGCGCCACCATCAGTACAGATAATACCATCCTGCCCCCATTCTTCAATAGCCAGTGACTTGAGCAGGGGACTTACCATCATCGGTACCTGATTTACTTTGTTGTAGGCTGCCATAAAGGCTCTAGAACCACCTTCCTTGATACCCATTTCAAATGGTAAGGCGTAATATTCTCTCAAAAGGCGCTCATCAAAGTCAGAAGAGGAAAAAGTGCGGGTATCTTCGTTGCTGTTGGCAAGAAAATGTTTCATTAAAGCGGCAGTTTGCCAGTATTTTGGATGATCTCCTTGCAAGCCTCTGATCATGGAGGCTGTCATTTTGCCATTGAAAAAGGCATCCTCACCGTAGCACTCCTCATTTCTACCCCAACGGATATCTCTTCCAATGTCAGCATTAGGTGCTCTGACAACAAGTCCTCCTCTTTGGAATTCAGGAGACTGCAATAGGTATCTTGCCTCATACCCTTCAACCTCTCCCATTTTTTTGAGGAGCAGTGTATCCCATGTTTGGGCCATACCGATGGCTTGTGGAAATGTAGTGGTCGGAATAGGATTGTCTTTTCCCCAATTACCTGGTTCTCCCATTGCTACACCATGAAGACCTTCTATATGATCTGTTCCCCTAACATTGAGCCTACTCACTGTGGGGTTTGTTCCTAGACAATGAATTTTTTCTTCCAATGTCATGGAGGATAGAAGGGATGTTATCCGCTGTTCAGTTGTTTGTGTTTGGTCTTGAAAGTCGTACTTCTGAGCAGAAGCCTGAAGAATAAACGTATAGGTTACAAAAAAGAGTATCAGTTTTCTCATGTGTTGCCTTGCTAGTTTAGAAGTTTTGGTTGCTTACAAGGGCTTTTTATTCCCTTTGTGCATTTGGTGATTTCTGTTAACTCATTTTCAAGGGAATAAAGCTTATATTTGTACCCTTTTATAGCTGTCACCTTGTTTTGCTCAAAAATCCGATATATAGCGGAAACCAAATGGTTAAATTGATAACAATAAGTGTTTAAATGAACCTTATTCATTTTCAATGCCTCTATTTGATACTTTTTCGCTGATTTTATCGGGTTTGCTAGGCTTGTGAATTCACAAGAAGATGTGGCTTGCTGTGCAAGTTTGAGTAGGTATAAAAAATGCCATTCGTTTTGAGCCAATCAAATGTATCCAAAGACAGGGTTTAGGTAATAAGTGTTCAAAAGCGTAATAAAATTACCCTTTGCTGGATACCTTCAAATAGTGTCAATGGCACATATGATATGTATCAAATCGTCACTTCAGTTATTTACAATTATTGTTAGGTATGTTTTAAAATAAGTGCGTAAATGTTGGTTTATATGTTGATTTTGTGGGTTTATTTTAAAAATGTCATAATGTTTCGATCATTTTAACACTCGTTAAATCCTACTTTTTTTTCATAAAGTATCATTTCGACACATATTGTTAACATTTTCGCCACTCCTCTTTAAGGGTGAGTTTTACATTTGCCATACACACTTGGGGGTTTAAGTGTGAACTCTTATTTATGTAAAACCAATAAATATGAAGCACAAAGACAAAATTGATTTTGGGGAGTACAGATTTAGCTTCTCTAGATCGCACTTCTATCTTTTAATATTTCTCTTTGTTGTGAGTACTACTACAGTATTTGGACAAACAGGAGGAATGATTAAAGGTGTAGTTGTTTCGGAAATGGATGGTTCTCCTTTACCGGGTGCCAATGTTCTAATCAAAGGAACCGTAACGGGAACGTTGACTGACTTTGATGGGAAATTTGCGATACAAGCAAAAGAAGGAGAGACACTGGTTGTTTCTTTCGTAGGGCATGTTTCTCAGGAAGTCCTTCTAACCGGACAGTCACAAGTCAAAGTTGCTTTGTCAGAAGATGCTGCTGAACTGGAAGAAATTGTTGTTGTGGGATATGGTGTTCAGAAGAAGAAACTTTTGACAGGTGCAACAGGCCAGGTAAAAGGTGAAACTATATCAAAGTTAAGTACAGCGAACCCGCTGGACGCAATGCAAGGACAAACTCCGGGTGTTAATATTACTGCTACATCAGGTCAGCCTGGTGAGTCAATGAAAGTAAACATCAGGGGTGTTGGTACCATTGGTAATTCACAGCCACTTTATATTGTAGATGGTGTACAGACAGGAGACATCTCTTATCTAAATGCTGCAGATATCGAGTCATTTGACGTATTGAAGGATGCTGCTTCTGCTGCTATCTATGGTTCTCAGGCTGCCAATGGTGTAGTACTGATTACTACTAAGAAAGGTAAAGAAGGTTCTATGAATGTGACTTTCGATACTTATTATGGTGTTCAGCAGCCAGCGGGAAAGGTTGACTTGCTAAATGGTAAAGAGTATGCAGTGATCATGAATGAAGCTGCCATCAACTCTGGTAAAGCGCCAATCTTTACGAGTGAGCAGATTGCTTCAATGGGTGAAGGAACAGATTGGTTAGATCAAATGATCTATAACAACGCTGTGACGGAAAACTATGTATTGGGTCTTAATGGTGGTAACCAAACATCAGTATACTCAATGTCACTGTCTTATACAGGACAGGAAGGTATCATGGGTGGACCTGAAGTATCAGACTACGAACGTTACTCGTTGCGTATAAATACAGACCACAAAGTGCTGGGAGATATTGTTAAGATCGGTCAGAACCTGACTTTCTCTCACTCTACAAGAAGAGGGGTATCAGTAGGAGATCAATACAACAACTCATTGAGAGGTGCTTTCAATACAAGCCCATTCTTGCCTGTATATGATGATAATGGTAATTACATGAGCAACCTAGCAGGTGTAATGTATCAGGGAGAAGAATGGAGTCCTTGGTTTCCCGGTGAATCCAATCCATTTGCTTCTATGATGTTGAACAATCAAGGTAAGAATACAGAAGCGAAGTTATTGGGTAATGTATTCGTTGAGGTGAATCCACTTGATGGGTTGAAGTTTACTTCTCGTATAGGCTTTGATTACTACTATACTTCGAGTCGTTATTACAAACCTGAATATGAACTGTCAATCTATGATAGAAGAATCAATAATAGTGTTTCACAAGCATTAGGACAAGGCTTAGCTTGGACTTGGGATAACTTTGCTCAGTATGACATGAGATTCGGCAAAAGTGACCTTAGCCTGATGGCTGGTGTAACTGCTTATGAGAATACAGGTCAATCATTGAGTATAACCAATACAGACATGATCTTTAATGATTACGACCATGCTTGGATTAATAATACTACTAATCAAGATTATGCCCAACTGACTTATGATGGTTCTCCAAATGATCCTGAAAATAGATTATCCTATTATGGAAGGCTGAACTATACCTATAATGAGAAGTACCTGTTCAATACCACTTTCCGTGCGGATGGTTCTTCAAGGTTTGCTAATGTAAATCAATGGGGATACTTCCCTTCAGTTTCAGCAGGTTGGATTGTTTCTGCTGAAGACTTTATGTCATTCACAGAGCCCTTTATGGATTTCTTTAAGTTGAGAGCCAGCTGGGGACAGGTGGGTAACCAAAGTATTGAAGCATGGCAATTCTTAGCTCCTATAAGTATTGGCAATAGTAATTACTATTTCGGCTCAGAAGATTTCAATGCTTCCGGTAATGCAATTGGCGCGTATCCTAGCCGTCTCGGTAACCCTGATGTACGTTGGGAAACCTCAGAGCAAACCAATATTGGTTTTGATGCTGACTTCCTTAAAGGTAAGCTTTCAACAACGTTTGACTGGTATAATAAGACAACTAAAGATTGGTTATTGGAAAGACCAGGTTATGCAACAGATGGTGCAGATGCTCCTGTCTTTAATGGAGGTAATGTTATCAACAAAGGTATTGAGATTGGTTTGAACTGGTCTGATCAGGTAGGTGAGTTGAAGTATAGCATTGGAGCTAATATTACCAAGAACAAGAATAAAGTTACTGATGTGCCAACGGATGATGGTATTGTTCCTGGTTTGGAAAACGTGTTGTATGACAATGCAGGACAATTCTATCGTAGAGCGCAAACAGGTCTGCCTATTGGTTACTTCTGGGGATTGCAAACTGATGGAATCTTCCAGAACGAAGCAGAAGTAGCAAGTTATACAGGTCCTGAAGGCAGCTTGATTCAGCCAAATGCACAACCAGGTGACCTACGCTATATTGACGTAAACAATGATGGTGTAATTGATGATAACGATAAGGTAAACCTAGGCGACCCTAACCCTGATTATACGTTTAGCTTCACGTTATCCGCAGAATACAAAGGGTTTGACTTCTCTGTATTGGCATACGGTGTAGCGGGTAATCAGATTGTCCAGTCATACAGAAACCATGCAAATGGCTATTCGAACTATACAACTGAAATCCTAGACAGGTGGCACGGTGAGGGAACCTCTAATACAATACCTCGAGTAACACAAACGAACGTGAACTACGTTCAGTTCTCAGATATTTTTGTGAAAGATGGCGATTTCTTGAGAATCAACAACATCACGCTAGGTTATGATTTCAAGCACCTTGTTTCTAATGGTTTCTTCAAGCGTTTGAGACTGTATGCAACAGTTCAAAATCCATTTGTATTCACTAACTACAATGGTATGGACCCTGAAGTTGGATATGGCCTTCAAGGAGGATCATCAGGTGTCGATTTAGGTTTCTACCCTCGCCCTAAAACTTATCTAGTTGGTGCAAATATTAACTTCTAAGGAAAGAAATATCATGAAAAAAGTAATTAGATATATGTCCTTTGTGGGTTTGCTGATGGCTGGTGGATGTTCAGGTTTTCTGGATGGTGAGCCGCTAACGCAAATAACGGACGAAAACTTTTATCAAACTAAAGCTGATGCTGAGATGGCAATTGTTGGTTGCTATGATGGAATGCAACAGCTTTATTCAAGTGGAGTTGCATTTCCAACTGCTTCAGAAGTGTTTTCAGACAACTGTTTTGGAGGAGTAGGAAACAACGATGCTTACAACTATCAGGTGTTGGATGAGTTTGATCTCCAGCGTTCACCAGGAGAAGTCAACATCTTCGACGAGAACTGGAAAAATTACTACAAGGCAATTTACCGCTCCAATGCCCTGCTCCAGAAAATGGACCAGATCGATTGGGAAGGTGATGAAACTGCAAAAGTAGAGACAGAAGCTGAAGCAAGGTTCCTTCGTGCTTACGCTTATTTTGATATGGTTCGTCTATGGGAGCGAGTTCCTTTGGTACTTGAACCAGTGAACGGTAACATCCCGCAGTCTGAATCAGATTCAACTTATAAAGCCATTACGGAAGACCTTCTTTTTGCGGCTGAGTTTGGTAGTGAAACAGTAAGTCCAGGAAAAGTTAACCGTTTTGTGGCTAAAGCATATTTAGCTAAAGTATTCTTGTTTTACACAGGTTACTATGGTAAGTCTGACTTGGTTGGTTTGGTAAGTAAGGAAGAGGTTTTGACGGGTCTTGAAGAGGTAATCAGTAGTGGTAACTACCAACTGATAGCAGACTTTAAAGACTTGTGGCCTGCTGCCTCTTCATATACTTCTGCGTCAGGAGAGGAGTTGCAAACTACCTATGCAGGTAAAGACAATGCAGAAACTGTTTTTGCAATAAAGTATAACATTACTTCAGATTACGATGGCAACACAGACGGTAACCACTGGTTGGTAATGTTGGGACTTCGTGATGCAAAATCGAAATCATATAGCCCTTATGGAAAAGGTTGGGGTGCATGTACTGTAAACCCTAAACTTTATAACTCATATGCAACAAATGATAACAGAAGAGATGCTTCTATCATTGCTATTGAGGAAGAAGGATTGGACTTTGATGTTTCTGATCAGCGTGAATACAGTGGTTATACCAATAAAAAATATACACCACTTGCCAACCCTGATGGTACTGATGTAGCAGAAGCTAATGGTGCTGTAAACTTCCAGATTGGACAGTTCCAGGACTATGTAGTGATGCGTTATGCAGATGTATTGCTGATGGCAGCCGAGCTGGGAAGCGCTAATGCGCAAGACTACCTTGATCAGGTAAGAGGACGTGCTGGTTTGGGTTCAGTTGCAGCTACAAATGAAAACATTCTTCGTGAGCGTATGTGGGAGTTCGCATTTGAAGGTATCCGTTACTGGGATTTGCTTCGCCAAGGTGTTGAGGTAGCAGCAGCTACTGTCAATCAGGTAATCACACTGCAAGATGGTGGGGTTGACACTGAAAAGACGATTAAGGCAAGCAACCTGATTGAAACTCGTGGTCTTCAGATGATTCCTCAGAATCAGATCACGAGATCAGGGGGTGTACTTACTCAAAATGAAGGTTGGAAGTAATAACTTTTTAATCGAAGAATTATGAAAAGAAATATAAATAGATGGTCACTCCTGCTGCTTACTATCATCGGTTTTTGGAGTTGCCAACCTGAAGAATATGATTTGGGAAATATGATGTCAAAGGAAGATTTGAAATTTTCCATTGTATCAAATCCTGAAGATCCCAATATGGTGATCCTGTCAAGTGAAACACCAAATGCTGCGCCACTTTGGATTACGCCTTTAGGACGTTCCACAAGAGTAGAAGATACCGTAAAACTGGCATTTCCGGGTGAATACCAATTTGTATACGGTGTGATGAGTGAAGGTGGTTACGTGGCTGCTGACACATTTAGCCTTGAAATTACAACAACCAACTTTGATTACCTGAAAGACCCAATGTGGGAGCTGTTGTCAGGTGGTGTTGGTAATGAAAAGGTATGGTACCTTGATCTGGATGCTGATGCTAACCTGAAGTACTTCAACGGTCCATTGTACTATGCTGGCCTTGATTATGGTTGGGATAATGAATGTTATGGTGATGCTGATTGCTGGGTATGGGAAGCTGGGTATGACGGTAGCTGGATGATGCCTGCGGGTGACTATGGTTCTATGACATTTAGCCTTAAAGGACAACCATCTGTAACCGTAGACCACAATATGCTAGGGAAAGTAGAGACAGGTGTTTACTTCCTGGATACTGATGCCAAAACGCTGCAACTGACAGATGCTGGCATCCTTCATGGTGAGCCTAATGACGGTAATGTGGTAGACTGGGGTAAAACTAAAGTAATCTCTATCTCTGAGAATGCTATGCAATTGGCAGTGACACGTGACCCTGCATTGTCAGGTGAAGGTGCAGCATTGTTGATTTACAACTTTATCTCAAAGGATTATGCTGAGAACTGGACACCTGCTGGTGATCCTGATATCGAAGTGGATCTAGGTGGTGACAGCGTTGAAGATGCATTGGGTACTTCAAACAGCAAGAAGTGGGTGTTGAGCAAGGAAACACCATTTGACTGGGCTAGCCTGACAGGAGAATTGCTGAACGGCTTTACAGCAGTTGAAGACTACCCTGATTGGGCTGGTTACACTGCAGCAGATCAGGATGGTATTGCACCTTGCCAGGTTGAGTTCTTCAACGACGGTGTAGTGAAAGTTACAGACAATGCTGGTGTTGTAACTGAAGGAACATTTGAAGTAGATGCAAGTACAAATATCGTAACGTTTAATGAGGTTACACCTGCCTTCAACATTGGTTCATGGGTAGTAGCTACTACTACAGTGGACAATGAGTGGAGAATTGTCAAAACGCAGACAGCTGGTGAGGTAGTGACTGATATCTGGTTCGGTAAGCGTGACCCAGATAAAGCAGAATATATGGTATTCCACTTTGTGCTGGAAGGACAAGAGTAATTTATCATGAAGCATGCCCTCAAAAAAAGGGGGCATGCCTCTAGCAAACAATTTCAACCATTTAAGCTTAAGAAATGAAAAAGTGGCTTATATATTCAATCGTGTTCCTAACAGTATTTTCTTCTTGTAAGAAAAGCTTCAAGGCAGATGGGAATGCATTGACTTTCGATATTGAAGGGGCTGATCAGGTGAAGAAAGTGCGTTTGACACTCCTGCAAGATGATATTGTAAAAGTGGAGGCAACAGCAAATGCTAATTTCGATCAGACAAAAAGTTTGACTGAGGCAGAGCAGCCTTCAAAGTTTAAAGATTTTGAAGTAACTGAGCATTCATCTGAATGGGCAATCAAAACAGATGCTTTGCAGGTTACAGTAAATAAAAAGTCAGGAGCAGTCGCTTACTTCAACGCAGATGGTAGTGAGATCATCAAGGAGAAAGCGGTTGAGGGAAGAACATTCTCTCCTGTTACTGTGGACAGTGTAGCTGCTTACGAGCTTCGTCAGCAGTTTGACTCTCCAGCAGATGAGGCCCTTTATGGATTGGGTCAGCATCAGGCTAATGAAATGAACTACAAAGGAAAGAACGAGGAGCTTTTCCAATACAACACGAAGGTGTCTGTACCGTTTGTAGTATCAACTAAAAAATATGGTATCCTTTGGGATAACTATTCTCTGAGCCGTTTCGGTGATGCAAGACCATATGCGCAGATCAATACATTGAAGCTGTATGACAAGGCAGGAAATCCAGGTGGTTTGGATGCTTCTTACCGTGAGCATGGTAACAACAAGCATGTATTTATTGAGCGTAAGGAAAGCACAATTGACTACGAAAACCTTGAGACTGTTGAGAACTTCCCTAAAGGTGTGGATTTCAACAATGCCATCATCACATGGGAAGGTGCCATTGAAGCAGATGAGACTGGTGAATTCAAGTTCCTTTGCTACTATGCAGGTTACACAAAGCTTTGGGTAGATGGCGAGCTTCAGTTTGACAAATGGAGAACAGCTTGGAACCCTTCTGTTGCCAAGTTCAGCGTACAGATGGAAAAAGGTAAGAAACACAACATCAAGCTGGAGTGGATCCCTGATGGCGGTATCTCTTACATTGGTTTGAAAGTCCTTTCTCCAGTAGACAAGAAGGAGCAGGAAAGACTGTCTTTCTTCTCTGAAATGGGACAGGATATCCGTTACTACTTTATGAAAGGTGAGTCAATGGATGAAGTGATCGGACAGTACCGTACTATCACAGGTAAGGCACAGGTAATGCCGAAATGGTCAATGGGCTTCTGGCAAAGCCGTGAGCGTTACAAGACGCAAGACGAGTTGCTAGGTGCACTGAAAGAATTTAGAAAGCGTCAAATTCCAATCGATAACATCGTACTAGACTGGTCTTACTGGCCACAAGATGCTTGGGGTAGCCACGACTTTGACCTTGACCGTTTCCCTGATGCAAAGGCAATGATTGACGAAGTTCATGAGAACAATGCCAATATCATGGTGTCTGTATGGCCTAAGTTCTACGAGTCAACAGAGCATTACAAGCAGTTCGACGAGAAAGGCTGGATGTACAAAAGAGCGATCGATGATAACGTGAAAGACTGGATTGCACAGGGTTATGTAGGTTCATTCTACGATGCTTACAGTGAAGGCGCTAGAAAACTGTTCTGGGAGCAGATCAAGGAGAAACTTTATACAAAAGGATTTGATGCATGGTGGATGGATGCTTCTGAGCCAGATATCCTTTCAAATGCAAGCGTTCAATACCGTAAAGACCTGATGAACCCGACTGCAATGGGATCATCTACCCAGTACTTCAATGCTTATGCACTGATGAATGCGAAAGGTATTTACGAAGGTCAGCGTAGCGTAGATAATGACGAGCGTGTATTTATTCTGACAAGATCAGGTTTTGCAGGTCTTCAGAAATACGGTGCGGTAACTTGGAGTGGTGATATTGGAACACGTTGGGAAGATATGGAAGCTCAAATCTCAGCAGGTATCAACTTTGCAATGTCAGGTCTTCCTTACTGGACAATGGACGTAGGTGGATTCTGTGTTGAGAAAAGATACGAGAGAGCGACTGAAGGCAGCGAAGATATGAGAGAGTGGAGAGAGTTGAACACGCGTTGGTTCCAGTTCGGTGCATTTGTACCTCTTTTCAGAGTGCACGGTCAGTACCCATTCAGAGAGGTGTACAACATTGCCCCTGAAGGTCACCCAGCATACGAGTCAATCGTGAAATACAACAAGCTGCGTTACCGCCTGATGCCTTATATCTACTCATTGGCAGGTTGGACGCACTTCAAGGATTACACAATCATGCGTGGTTTGGCAATGGACTTTACTGAAGACAAGAATGTGTACAACATCGGTGACCAGTTTATGTTTGGCCCTTCACTAATGGCTTGTCCAGTATATGAGTACAAGGCTCGTGAAAGAGAAGTATACTTCCCTGCTGGCAATGGCTGGTATGATGCACACACAGGTGAGTTTATCAAAGGTGGACAGAAGAAAGTGGTCAATGCTCCTTACGAGGAAATGCCGTTGTTCGTAAAAGCAGGTTCAATTGTTCCTACAGGTGTTGATATCCAGTATACAAGCGAAAAACCTGATGCGCCTGTTACCTTGCTGGTTTACACTGGTGCGGATGCTACTTTTGAGTTGTATGAGGATGAAGGTACTAACTACAACTACGAAAAAGGTAACTATACAATGATTCCAATGGAGTGGTCTGAAGCTGACCAGACACTGACAATCAAGGCTCGTCAAGGTGCATTTGATGGCATGGTGAAAGACCGTGAGTTCAGAGTAGTGGTAGTTGACAAGAACAATCCTGTTGATATTGCTCAGAAATCATTCTCATTCGAGTCAGTGAAATATGCTGGCGAAGAAGTGAAGGTTTCGCTTAAATAATTTCTCTTAAAATAATCATCCCGTTGCGTTGTTATGTGCCTGAATGTTGGTCATATAACAATGTGGTGAAAGTGAATCTTGGGTGTTTATTATCTGATGGTGGTGGATTCGTTTCCGCCATCATCACTATTGTGGTTTTGATTGGCAAGGCAGTGCCGTCTTTGTCCAGAGCCGAGGGTGTCCTTTTCAAGACATGACTACCTTCACAGCTATCTCATAAATATCAGAAATTATGTTACGTAATATATTCTTAGTCGTTATCAGCAGTTTGGTCTTATGTGCATCAAGCACTTTTGCCCAAATGCATGATACTCCTGAAAAGGGTTTTACAAGTTGGCTGCCTGCCGCACAGTGGGAAGATGCCCTGCTGACTGGTAATGGTACTTTAGGAGCGATGGTCATGGGTGATCCTTTTGAGGAAACAATTATCCTGAACCATGCTTTGTTGTTCCTACCTAATGAGGGGCCTGTAACTCCTCCAAATATGGCTAACCACTTGGAAGAAATCCGTCAGCTTCAGCTGGATGGTAAGTGGGAAGAAGCAGCCAGAATGGGCGTTCAGCTTTGGGAAGAGGCAGGTTACGGTGCTAAGAAGTGGACTGATCCATTTGTACCTGCGGCAAACTTGAACTTTGAGATGCCAGCTTCTAATATAAAAGAGTACCGCAGAATGGTTAACTATGAAACTGCAGAAGCTATTGTGCAGTGGAAAGACCAAAAGGGTAAGTTTGAGCGTAGCACTTTTGCCTCAAGAAAAGATAGCGTACTGGTAACCAGAGTGACAGGTACAGCCCCAATCGATTTGGATGTAAACCTTGTAAAGCACCCACATGCATGGAACCAGAGTGAGTTTATCTCATCTGTAATCAAGGAAGCCAATACGACTGTTGAGGATGACCAGTATCTGCATTTTCACGTGACTTATAACAAACCTCATCAAAACTCACCTTTGGGTTATGATGGCGTTGCCCGTTTTGAGGTAAAAGGAGGTTCACTGGAGTTTAATGGTAACAGAGCCGTTATCCGCAATGCGGAAGAAGTGCTGATCTACGTAGATATCAAGCCATACTATACAGAAGATAACAGTGCCTCATTGGCAGGATTGAAAAAGACAATCTCAGCTGTATCTACTTCTTATGACAAACTGATTGAAAGTCAGCTGGAAAGTCACGGTAGACTTTTCGGTAACATGAAGCTTGACCTGAAACCAACTGAGGAAGAGCAGGCAATGACTTCAGAAACATTGGTACTGACAGCAAAAAAGAAAACATCTGCGGGTATTATCCAAAGACAGTTTGAAGCTGCCAGATACAATATCATTTGTGCAACAGGAACCAACCCTCCAAACCTGCAAGGTATCTGGAGTGGTACTTGGACACCACCTTGGTCATCAGACTTTACACATGATGGCAACGTTGAAGTAGCCGTTTCACATTACCTGAATGGCAATATGCCTGAGCTAATGCTGTCTTACTTTGATTACCATGAACGTATGTTGGAGCAGTACCGCATCAATGCCAGACAATTCTATGGAGCAAAAGGTATCCACGTTCCTTCCCATACCAGTACTCACGGTCTCAATAACCATTATGACGAGACATGGACAATGGAATACTGGAACGGTGGTGCAGCATGGACTGCCTCATTCTTCTACGACTACTACCTGTACACAGGTGATGTGGAGTTCCTGAAGGAAAGAGCATTTCCGTTTATTTCAGAGGCATTGGCTTTCTGGGAAGACTTCCTTGTTTTGGGGGAAGACGGGATGTATATGGTAAACCCTTCTTACTCTCCTGAGAACAATCCATTGGAGCACAGATGGCAAAACTGTATCAATGCGACCATGGATATTGTATTGGTAAAAGAACTGTTGAGAAACTGGATTGCTTCAGCAAAAGTATTGGGTGTAAGCAAGAATGAAATCCGCAAGAAGGAAAACATGATGGCATTGTTGCCGCCATACCAGATCAATGAAGCGGATGGTACGATCAGGGAGTGGTTGTGGGATGGTTTTTCTGAGAACCAGTCACACCGTCATGCAAGCCACCTGTACGGATTGTATGAAATGCCTGATATGGACCTATTGACAGACCCTACACTGAAAGCGGCAGCGGCAAAGACCATTGAAGAAAGAATGAAAATCCGTAAGCAACACCACGGAGGTGAAATGTCTTTCGGTATGTGCCTGATGGGTAACTCAGCTGTAACATTGAGAGACAAGGAGAACACTAGTGAAGTATTGGAATACCTGTCCATGTATTACTGGACAAAAGGAATGGGTACTACCCATAATCCTGGCAACTTGTTCAATATGGATATCAGTGGTGGTTTCCCTTCATTGATTACCAGAATGCTGGTGAACGGTAGACCAGGTCATATTGATGTTTTCCCTGCTTTACCTGATGATTGGAAAAACGGTTCAGTAGAAGGAGTGCTCGTAAGAGGACAGGTTGAAGTAAATAAGTTAGAGTGGACTGAGAAAGAGGTAGACTTAAGCTTTACTTCAGGTAAGGATCAGGAGCTGACCTTGGATTTTGGTGTTGAAGCAAATGGCAAGAAAGTAAAGGTTTCAGGAGCAAAATTGCTGGAAAACCAAGGAGGCACCATCAAAGTGAAAGTACAAGGAGGAGTGAAAGTAGAGGTTGTTTGGGAGTAGTAAACCAGTATTCTTATGAAAAAGTCAATAATAGCGATTATCACATTTTTTAGCCTGTGGACTGGGAATGCCATGGCACAGGAGAACCGTGAGATTGAAAGTAAGATCGATTCCATCATGTCTCTGATGACCTTGGAGGAGAAAGTGGCGATGTGTCATGCACAGTCAAAGTTCAGTTCACCAGGCGTTCCCCGTTTGGGTATTCCTGAGGTTTGGATGTCAGACGGACCTCATGGTGTAAGGGGAGAAATCAATTGGGACAACTGGGGTTATGCCAACTGGACCAATGATTCCATCACGGCATTTCCGGCACTGACAGCCTTGGCTTCAACTTTTAACCCTGAGCTTTCGCACCAGTATGGTGTTGCTATCGGGGAAGAAGCAAGATACCGTAAGAAAGACGTACTGTTGGGGCCAGGTGTAAACATTTACCGTACACCGCTCAACGGAAGAAACTTTGAATATATGGGCGAGGATCCGTTCCTGGCTTCTACAATGGTAGTTCCATACGTACAAGGTGTTCAGCAAAATGGAGTAGCGGCTTGTGTCAAGCACTACGCATTGAATAACCAAGAAAAGTGGAGAGGACATATCAATGTAAATGTTAGCGACCGTGCCTTGCATGAGATTTACCTGCCTGCATTCAAGGCGGCAGTAACAGAAGGAAAAGCTTGGTCTATCATGGGTGCTTACAACAAATACGATGGACAGTGGTGCTGCCACAATGATATTCTGCTGAACCATATCCTGAAAAGGGACTGGGCTTTTGATGGTGTTGTGGTTACCGACTGGGGTGGAGCGCACGATACAAAGGAATCTGTAGAAAACGGTTTGGACATCGAGATGGGTACTTGGACTAATGGTCTTACTTCAAGCATCGACTTGGCATACGACAACTACTTCTTGGCAAATCCATTCCTGAATGGATTGAAAGAAGGTAAGTATAGCGAAGACCAACTGAATGATAAGGTGAGAAGAATCCTGAGAATGATCTTCAGAACTGGTTTGGACAGAAATAGACCTTGGGGTAGTGTCAATACAGAGGAGCATCAGGACGTAGCGAGAAGGGTTGCTCAGGAAGGGATCGTTTTGTTGAAAAACGAGAAAGGATTCTTCCCGATTGACCCTGAGAAAAAGCAGGTGATTGCAGTAATCGGTGAAAATGCAACCAAGTCTATGACTGTAGGTGGTGGTTCTTCAGAACTGAAAGCAAAGTATGAGATTTCTCCACTGGATGGTATCCGTAGTCGTTTTCCGAATGCGACTATCCTGCACTCTTTGGGTTATGCTTCAGGACCTTCAGCTTATGGAAGGGTAATTCCTTCAGAGCTTGATCAGGACTCACTGAAAAATGCTGCCATTGAGATTGCTTCAAAAGCTGATCTGGTATTGTTTGTAGGTGGCTTGAACAAGAACCATCATCAGGACTGTGAGGGTGAAGACCGTCTATCATACGATCTGCCATTCGGACAGGATGAGTTAATCGCTAAACTGCTGGAGGCAAATCCAAATATGGGTATGATTCTGGTCAGCGGCAATGCGGTGTCAATGCCTTGGTTATCAAAAGTGCCGGCAGTAATGCAGGCTTGGTACTTGGGTAGTGAAGCTGGTAATGCAATTGCTGACGTGATCTCAGGTGACATCAACCCTTCAGGTAAATTGCCTTTCACTTTCCCTGTAAAGCTGGAAGACAATGGAGCGCACTTCTATGGTGAGCTTTCTTACCCAGGTGATAGCGTAAACCAATACTACAAGGAAGATATTCTGGTTGGTTACCGTTGGCACGACACGAAGAAAATCAAACCTCAGTTCGCATTTGGCTTTGGTCTGTCATATACCTCTTTTGAAATCTCAGGATTGGAAGTAAACGACAAACAGTTCAAGTCAGGTGGTACAATTGAAGTGACTTGTACACTGACTAACACAGGAGATGTACAAGGAAGTGAAGTTGCACAGCTTTATGTAGGTAAAGTTGGCTCTAAAGTGGAAAGAGCGAAAAAGGAACTGAAAGCCTTTGATAAAGTATCTCTGATGGCAGGTGAGAGCAAAAAGGTGACTTTAGAAGTGTCAGTTGATGATTTAGCTTATTATGACAATGATAAGCAGGACTGGGTGCTTGAGTCGGGAAAGTATGTGTTATATTTGGGAAATGCATCTGATAATATAACAGGGAAGAAATCTATCACAATCAATTAGTGAGGGTTCCCATGATATAGTGAAGTATGAAATTAGGTAAATTGTTGATAATGGGATTACTGGTACTTGTGTCGTTGCATGCAAGTGCCAGCTTTCCACACAATACGTTTTTCAAATTATCTAGTGCAGAAGGTTTGGTGAATAACCAAACCTCCTGCATTTTCAAAGATTCCCGAGGATTCTTGTGGTTTGGCACTTCCTTCGGATTGAGCCGTTATGACGGAAAAAACTTCAAGAACTACACGCATGAAGCAGGTGATTCATCATCATTGATGGATAATAATATCGCCGGCATCATGGAAGATAAGGATGGGAACCTATGGTTGAAGTTGAGGTGGCAGTTTGCCATTTTTGATTTTAATCAGGACAAGTTTATCCAGCCACATCGCAAGTTTTTGGAAATGGGTATCAACGAGCCAGTTGAGGATATCTATTTTGACGAAAACAAGACCATGTGGATCAAGACCTCACGATCTAACCACTACCAGTTCTATGACCAAACGGCAGAACAGCTGGTAGACCCTTTCGAAAACACATCCTACAACACGAATAGCCCGATAGTCTTTACACACCATAAGGACAAGTATTATTACCTGTATGATAATGGGGTAGTAGAGGTGTTTGATGGCAAGACCTACAAGGCAATTCAATCATTTAATTTTCTTCAGAAAAGAGTACAGGAGCCTGTAAGGCAAGGAGGGATCTTTATTGATAGTGCTAACAGGATATGGGTGTACATTATGGCGGAAGGTGCCTTTGTTTACTCTCCTCAAACCAACTCATGGACACAGTATAGCAGTAAGTTGAAGGAAAGACCTTTGACTTCAAACCTGGTCTCCAAAATAGTGGAAGATGGAGAAGGCAATATCTGGATTGGTACTGACCATGGTGGTATTAACCTGATTGACCCCAAAAGTGGAAAGCAGCAGGTAATGTACCATCAGTCAGAAGATGACAAGAGTATTTCGCAAAACTCCATTATGGATCTTTACAAGGATGATCAAGGGATTATCTGGGTTGCGACTTACAAGAATGGTATCAGTTATTACCACCCTTCATTCTTTAAATTCAGGCATTTCCAACATTTTATTTCAGAGCCAAACAGCCTTCCATACAATGATGTAGACTGTTTTGCTGAAGATGCTAGAGGCAACCTTTGGATTGGAACCAATGGTGGAGGATTGATTTATTTCAACCGTAAAAACCAGACCTATAAGGTATACAAGCATAATCCTAAAGACAATTCATCCCTGAGTCATGATGTAATTGTGAGTCTGTTCATTGACTCTGACGGATTGGTATGGATCGGGACTTACACAGGAGGTCTGAATGTGTTTGATGGAAACAAATTTACCAGATATACTTTTGATCCTGATAAGGAAGGTGGTTTGCCTAACAACAATATCTGGACAATCTCAGAAGACCGAAAGAAAAGGATTTGGATCGGTACGTTAGGAAATGGAATTGTATTGTTTGATAAGCAAAGCAAACGCTTTTTCAAGCCAGAGAATGAGTCAGGAATTTCACTTCCGGATGAGTCGATTACACAGATAACTCCTATGCATAATGGAGATATGGCAATCGGAACGTCACAAGGGATGATTTTCTATGATATGGAAACGGCTTCCTACAAGACATTTCCTGACAGAAAAGAAAGTGGCATTATTGAGATTAGCGATAACTATGTAACAGATGTTATTGAAGACTCAAGAGGGTATGTATGGATTGCGACCAAGGAAGGGCTGAATGTATTGGGTCCTGATAAGCACAAGGTTTTACAGTTAGGAAAGAGTCAAGGTTTGGCGCCTGATATCATCAGCTGTATTCTGGAAGATAGACAGGGGGATATTTGGGTGAGTAAGTCAACAGGATTGAGCAAGGTTCATGTTGAACAAGACTCTTCTGCCTATGGGTTGGCTTTTGAAGTCAATAACTTCCTTCCTGAAGATGGCTTGCAGGGGTTGGAATTCAACGTAAATGCCAAGTTGAGGACTAGCAAGGGTGAACTGATCTTTGGTGGCTTCAATGGTTTTAACCTGTTCAAGCCTGAAGATGTGGCTTATGATTCCATCGCTCCAAAGGTCATCTTTACAGACTTTCAGGTATTCAACAAGTCTATGTCTGTTGGGGAGAAACTCAATGGTAACATCTTGTTGCAACAATGCATTGAGGATACGGAGGAAGTGGAGCTGAAGCACAATATGAATGTCTTCTCTATTGAATTTGCCACACTGGATTACTTTACGGATGAACTTCAGTTTGCCTATATGCTGGAGGGTTTTGATCAGGATTGGGTACTGATGGGGGATGATTTCCCAAGAGTGACCTATACCAACCTAAACCCTGGAGATTATGTATTTAAGGTAAAAGCATCAAAAGGGGACAATTGGCAGGATAAGTATTCAACCTTGAAAATTACAGTATTGCCTCCATTTTACATGACACCTTTGGCGTATGTGATTTATGGGCTGCTGCTTATTATGGGGTTGATTCTGTACAGGTATTACATGCTCAAGCGGGAAAGACAGAAATTTATTGCAGAACAGGAACGCTTGCAGACAAAACGTAACCAAGAGCTGGATGACCTTAAGTTAAAGTTTTTGACCAATATCAGCCATGAGTTGAGAACGCCACTGACCCTGATTCTGACACCTATTGAGAAATTGATGAATGAGAATTTGGGCGAGAGTCAGAAAAAGGTGTTAGGTGTAATTGAGAAGAATGCACATGAGCTGTTGAACCTTGTCAATCAGTTACTGGACTTCAGAAGACTGGATCTGCATGGCATGCAGCTGAATCTCTCGTATGGAGATGCAGTCTCGTTCCTGTTGGATGTCTGTGAGATGTTCGAAGAAGGTTTTAAGAAAAAGAAGATTGACTTCAAATATGAGAGTGAGGTAAAAGCCGAATCCTTTATGTTCGATCAGGAGAAGGTGAAGAAAATAGCCATGAACCTACTTTCAAATGCACTCAAGTTTACCTCTCCAAATGGAGCCGTTCATGTAAAAATCAGCACAAAACCTGAGCTGTTCGATGGAACAGGAGGGTTGGAGCTGGCAGTGACAGATACGGGTACTGGTATAGAGGCTTCAGATTTGGATAAAATCTTTAACCGTTTCTATCAGTCTGATAATGTGAAGTCAATGGGCATTGGCGGTTCAGGTATTGGGCTAAACCTTGTAAAGGAAATGGTGCTGCTTCATGGTGGTGATATTAAGGTTGAAAGTGAAATAGGTAAGGGCTCTACTTTTATTGTTCAGCTACCAATTCGCTCTGATGTTGAACATGCTGAAGCGCCAATTGCAGAAGAAGTAGAAGTGTCTGAACCAAATGAAGTACAGGAAGAGGAAGAAACAATTGAAAAGTCAACACAGCCTACTGTATTGTTGGTAGAAGATAATGCAGACTTCCGTCACTTTATGCGTGAGACCTTAGAAGATCAGTATGCTGTGATTGAGGCAGAGGATGGATTGGCAGGTCTGAATATGGCTAAAAAGGCCTCGCCTGACTTGATTATCTCCGATGTCATGATGCCGGAAATGGATGGCTTGGAACTTTGTAAAAGACTGAAGTCAGACGTGGAAACATCACATATCCCAATCATACTTCTTACGGCTCGTTCTGGTGATGAAGACAAGCTCAGAGGGTATGAGACAGGTGCTGATGACTATATCACGAAACCATTCCGAATGGATATTCTGAAACTGAGAATTGAGCAGTACATGAGCCGTAGAAAGGCAGCTCATCAGAATTTCCAGCAGAAAATGGAGGTGACCCCATCAGAGGTGGAGATCACGCCGATTGATGAGAAGCTTATCAAGAAAGCAATGGGACTGGTAGAGGAAAACATTGCAGAACCAAAGTTCTCGGTAGAAGACCTGAGTAAGGAGTTGGGTATGAGTAGGGTGCAGCTATATAAAAAGCTGACTGCGATTACCGGTAAGTCACCAATTGAGTTTATTAGAATTATAAGATTAAAAAGGGGTATGCAACTGCTGGAGAAAAGCCAGCTGTCCATCTCTGAGATTGCTTATGAGGTAGGTTTCAATAGCCCAAGGTACTTCAGTAAGTATTTCGAGAAAGAGTATGGCATGTTGCCATCAGCCTATATCAAGAAATTTCCGAATAGAGGAGTTAAAATAGACATCGACAAAAAATGAGAGCATATTTTTTAGGTTTATTACTGTTTGCAGCCTTGCTTCTCCCGAAGCTTAGTTACGCTAACGATCGGGAAAAGATCAACTTCAATAGGGATTGGCGATTTGCTTACGGTCACCCTTTTGATACGCAAAAGGACTTTGGTACCGGAACCGGATACTTTACCTATTTGGCAAAAGCGGGTTATGGAGATGGTGCTACTGCCCAAGCATTTGATGACAGGGCATGGCGTGAGCTTGATTTGCCGCACGATTGGGCAGCAGAGATGCCGTTCAGTGAAAAGGCAAGCCATAGCCACGGTTACAAGACAGTAGGCAGAAATTTCCCTGAAACAAGTGTAGGCTGGTACCGCAAGCACTTCAATGTAGCAGCTGAAGACGATGGAAAGCAGTTTTTCATTGACTTTGATGGTGTATCAAGAAATGCTCAGGTTTGGGTCAATGGATTCTATCTTGGACAGGAACCAAGCGGTTACCAAAGCTTCAGCTACAACATTTCTGAGTACCTGAATTATGGGGGAGAGAATGTAATTGCCGTTCGTGCAGATGTCACCATGGAAGAAGGCTGGTACTATGAAGGAGCGGGTATTTACCGTAATGTCTGGTTGAGAAAGACTGCACCTTTGCACATTCCTAAAAACGGCACTTTTATCCATAGTGAAATCAATGGCAATGCGGCAATTGTAACAGTGGAGGCTAAGGTTTTCAATGCAGCACTTGAGGGTACTGAAGCGAAACTGACCCATGAGATTTACAATCCGGAAGGTACACTTGTCGCAAAGTCTGATAACAGTAAGGTCAAACTGAATGGTGTTTCAGGTTCGGAATTGAAAGAGCAATTAACGGTAGAGAATCCATCACTTTGGTCTTTAGAGCAACCTCAGTTGTACACTTGTAAGACAAAAGTTTATCAGGGAAGTCAACTAGTCGATGAATACACTACCAGATTCGGTATCAGAACCATCAAGTTTGATGCTGACAAAGGATTCTTCCTGAATGGAAAGCACGTAAAGTTGAAAGGAACAAACCTGCATCAGGATCATGCGGGTGTTGGTGTAGCCATGACAAAAGGTGTGATGGCATACAGAATCAGTTTGCTGAAGGATATGGGAAGTAATGCTATCCGTAGTTCCCACAACCCTCCAACACCTGAACTGCTAGACCTTTGTGATGAGATGGGTATGCTGGTGATCAATGAGAACCGCTTGATGGGAACGCATGATGAGGCATTACACGAAGTGTCAAGGTTGATGGAACGTGACCGCAACCACCCGTCAGTGATCGTTTGGTCTGTCGGAAATGAGGAGTGGATGATTGAAGGCAATGAGAAAGGAGCAAGGATTGCTGCCAAAATGCAGGAATTTGCCAAGCAGTATGATACTACCCGTCCGATCAATGCAGCGATCAGTGGAGGTTGGGGACATGGTATTTCCACAACCATTGACGTAATGGGTTTCAACTATTTACCTCATGGCAATACAGACGAATACCACAAGCAGTTCCCGAATACACCAACAATCGGAACAGAAGAAGGTTCTACGTTTGCTACAAGAGGCATTTATTTCGATGACTCAGTGAAGCAATACATTGCTGCCTATGACAGGAAGCCAAGAGAAATCTGGTACACCATTGAAGGCAGCTGGCAATATTATGCAGCCCGTGATTACTTGACAGGTATGTTTATCTGGACTGGTTTGGACTATCACGGAGAGCCAACACCTTATTCTTGGCCTTCAAACTTGTCTTATTTCGGAATGATGGACCTTTGCGGATTCCCGAAAGACAATGTCTTTTACCTGAAATCATGGTGGCAAGATAAGGAGACCGTCTTGCATATTCTTCCTCATTGGAACCTTGAAGGTAAAGAAGGTGAGGAAGTTCCAGTTTGGGTGTACAGCAATTGTACTGAAGTGGAATTGTTCCTGAATGGCAAAAGCCTTGGCAGAAAAGCGATGGAAACCAATGGCCATCTGGAGTGGCAGGTGAAATACAAGGCAGGTGAGATCAAGGCAATTGGCTATGATGCCAAGGGTAAGAAGATCAAGGAAACGAAGCACAAGACGACTGGAGCTCCTGCCAGAATCAAGATGGAGGCTGCAACACATCATGATGTTGCCATGGTAAAGGTCTCAGTAGAAGACAAGAAAGGCTTGCAGGTACCAACCGCTGGCAACAACATCACCTTTGAGATTGAAGGAGGAGGTAAGCTTATTGGGGTTGGCAACGGTGATCCAACAGGTGTTGAGCTTGAGCAATATGTAGATAAGCGCCAACTGCTGGAACTTCCGGAGGTAAAAGTAACTGAACTGACTGAGGAACTGATGCAATCATTATCAATTGTTTCTGAGTCAGGCACAGGATTTTCCGGTACGGAGAAGGCATTGATCAGCACTTTCAACCTTGAAAAAGGAGCATTTGAAAATGCTGAAATCAGTTGGTTCTGCCAGAAGGTAGCCAACAATACTATGGTTTACTTGAATGGACAAAACGTTGGTCGCAAAGATGGTGAGAATGAGATAGTATTGAAGCGTGAACTCTTTAAGGAAGGTGAAAACAAGCTCGTAATTGTAGGGGAGCCGCTGCCGAAAAAGAACCAGTGGGATGAGGCGAATAAAGTGCCGGGTACAATTCAGCTGATAACGGCAGCACCAAAATGGAACCGTTCATTGTTCAATGGTCTGGCTCAGGTGATCGTCCAGTTTGATGGAACAGGAGAGGATGTTACCCTAAAAGCCACAGCTGATGGACTGAAGGAGTTTACACTCACCATTGCAGCACCAAAGCAGTAATGGCTGATTTAAACGATGGATATTACCCATCGCTATTATATCTCGTTCCTTCGGAATTTTTGCCATGAATGGGCAAGATACAATAGTGATGGCTGTTGCACGCGCGATTATTCCATCGACCAGATGTATGCAATAAGCCACGAAACGAATCCATAGTTCACGTTGAACTAAGTAACAAGCACTAAATGATAAATTGAAAATGAGAAATCTTAAATCTCTGGGAATACTTTTTATGTTCCTGATCCCAGCTCTGGCAATTGGTCAGAAAAAGGCTGAAAAAGATACGGTGAAAGTATTTCTGTTGGCAGGTCAGTCCAATATGGATGGCTATGGCTACAACAAGGACTTACCATCTAACCTGAAATCCAAGTTCAAGAATGTTTGGATTTTTCATGGCAACTCAGCCGCAGACGATCAGGTTGAAGGTGGAAGTGTTGGACAGTGGGAACAACTACAGCCAGGACATGGCGTAGGCTTTACAGCTACTGAGAAGAAAAACAACCATGCTGACCGTTTTGGTTTGGAGATGACATTTGCCAAAAAGTTGCAGGAGTTGTATCCAAATGAGAAAATCGCCCTGATCAAGTATTCAAGAGGCGGAACTTCCATTGACAGTATGGCTGCCCGTTACGCCGGCTGCTGGACTCCTGATTTTGATGGAAAAACAGGTATTAACCAGTATGACCATGCATTAGCAACAATCAGAAATGCATACAGTGTAAAGGATATTGATGGCGATGGAAAAGAGGATATCCTGAAACCTGCCGGAATCCTTTGGATGCAAGGGGAAAGTGACGGTGATTACAATGAGGAAGTAGCTTACCGTTACCACGACAACCTAAAGCAGCTGATGGATTTGCTGAGAGCAAGCCTGCTGACAGATGACCTGCCAGTGGTAATCGGTAAGATTACAGATTCCTTCAATGACAAGGAAGATGGAGCTGTTTGGAATTATGGAGATATTGTTCGTTATGCGCAAGAGAAGTTTGTTAGAACAGACAGCAAAGCAGCAATCGTAAGAACAACCAAGTTCTACGAATACTCTGACCCTTGGCACTATACCAGTGCGGGTTACATTGATATGGGGGAGCAGTTTGCTATCAAGATGTATGAATTGATGGAAGGTAAGCCTGAGACACCTGCCAAGGAGGTAGAATAATAATATTGAGTTGGAAGACTCACAAAAAAAGCGAACTGGCCAAAGTTAGGGCGGTTCGCTTTTTCTTTTCAACTATTTGTAATTAGCTATTCTATAATTCAGGTGAGTTAATATAGAATAGAAAACAGGAAGCGGGTAAACCTGATTCATTAAATAATTTTGGATCAGAATCATTGCTATAGCCGTACCTGACAGCTGTAGGGTGGGAGACTTTATCACTCCAAACCGTTACTTTATTACCTTTTATTTTAGCACTTGCCGAATACCATTTTTCGTCATCGCCTTGTATTTCAAACGCTTTCAGATCTCCTCCTTTGGCTACCAGACCACTTTCTGCATAGTCAAAAGACAGTATAATTTTATCTTGTTTCAGTTCATAAGCTTTATAGGCAGGGCCTGAAAATGCATAGCCTACTTTTCCGTACTGTTTGCTCAAAGCCCACGTCGCTAATCTTTTACCTACATCCTGTTTGTTGCCAGGGTGGATATTGTCCAGGTTTCCGATATCAGAAGTAACGACCATACCTGTATTCGGAACCAGCTCCATGACTTTTCTTTGCTGATCCCTAACTACCGCACCATTTACATTGTCATTTCCATAGTCTCTATATGGTGCAATCTGGGCATAGTAGAACGGGAAGTCGTAGCCCCATTCCGCTCTCCATGTCTCAATCAGTGTTTTGAGTGTACGGGCATAGTGGTGAGGGTTGGCTGTATTGGTCTCCCCCTGATACCACAATGCACCTTTAATCTTGTAAGGGATAAGTGGGTGAATCATTGTATTGTATGCCTTGCCGGGCTGATGAGGTCCCCATGACATTTCCTGCAGAAGGGAAGCATTTTTAGCCAGAATACGGTCATTCTGGATGGCACTCTCATGGATCCAGACCTCTACGGGTGTTCCTCCCCAAGAAGAATTGATAAGACCTACAGGGACGTTCATCTGTTGGTGCAGCTCTCTGCCAAAGAAGTAAAGCAAGGCACTGAAGTAGTACATGGATTCAGGCGTACACTTTACCCACTCTCCATGCAACTGTTGCTGAGGTGTGTCAGCTGTACTGCTCAATACATTGAAGAACCTGATTTCAGGATAATTGGCTTTTACTTTCTCTTCTTCCGCATTGTCTATACCCAAGGCAGGTGTCCATTCCATATTGGATTGTCCACTGCCGAGCCATACTTCTCCGATCAGTACATCCTCGATATCAATGGCGTTATAACCTTTTATATGAATATTGAATGGGCCACCAGCTTCAGGCGTACTGACATCAATATTCCATTTGCCGAGGTTTGAGACAATGGTCTTGTAATCCGTTTCAGGAGACCAGCTGCAAGTGATATGCACTTCTTCTCCAGGTTTGCCCCACCCCCAAAAGTTGACGGTCTCCTGCTGTTGCAATACCATATGGTGACCAAAGATGGACGGAAGGGAGATATTGGCAAACAGATCAAAGGAGAAGGTGAGCAGCAGCAGGCAAAGTAAAGTTTTCAGATGGTTCATGGTTTCAGTGTTGTTTTTGGACAGGAAGCAGTGGCTAGTCACTGCTTCCTGTCAGGTTATCGTTTATAGACTGTCATTGCTAAGCTTGATCATCAGTACATCGTGTACACCGATGGTTGCTTTCAGACTTTTGTCTGTAGCGCCAAGGTCTTTTTGGTTGAACAAGTCCCTTACCTTTAGGTTATTGGCACTCAAATCTAGCCATTTGCCATTGACATCATCGCCGATGCCGTGTTTTTTCCAGTCAAAGTTCAGTTCGTAAGGCTCGTCATTCATATTGACAAAGACAAATGCCCACTCATCGTTTTTAAGTGGCTTGATCCAAACTTCCACATTATGCTCGTTGGTAAACCTGAATCCCTGAATCCCCAACTCATCCTGATTGATGGCAATCACTTCCTTGTTGGTTAGTGTCTTAAGGGTTTCTTTTGAGGCGGTTCTAAGGTCGTTACCCAAGATCAGTGGTGATGCCATAACTGACCACATGGCAAAGTGGCTGCGGTCTTCAGCGTCCGTCATGCCGTTACCTACCTCCATCATATCCAGGTCATTCCAGTGACCAGGGCCTGCATGCTTACGGATGTTCTGATGCATATTGATGATTTTCCAAACACCCCATGAAGACCATGAGCCATGTCCCACTTCACAGTCCCAGCAGTTGATGATATCGCCTGAGACTCTCCAAAGGTGACCGATATTCTCCGCCCATTCCCAAGGCTCATTGTCGCCCCATTCGCAGATACTGAATACCACAGGTCTTCCTGCCTTGTACAAGGCATCCCTCATTGTCATGTAGGCACCTTCTGCATTCAGCTTTTCTGTATTACACCAATCATATTTCAGGAAATCAACACCCCATTCAGCATATTTTTGGGCATCCTGATACTCATAGCCACGGCTTCCAGGGTAACCTGCACAAGTCTGTGCACCTGCACAGTTGTATAGTCCGAATTTCAGGCCTTTTGCGTGAACGTAATCTGCCAGTGCCTTCATTCCATTAGGAAACTTTTTAGGGTCAGGAACAAGGTTTCCGTTCTGGTCACGCTCTTTTGTCATCCAACCGTCATCTAGTACGATATATTCATAGCCCGCATCTTTTAACCCATACTTGACAAATGAATCCGCAATATCCTTTACCAGCTGTTCATTGATATCAGTCGCAAATGTATTCCAGCTGTTCCATCCCATAGGAGGGGTTTTAGCCAGTCCATCAAACTTTTGAGCCTGCAATGAGCCAATTGTACAGAGGATAGCTGCGATACTTATCAGTAACTTTTTCATATTTATCGAATTAAAAAATGATGTGTTGAATTGTCCAATAGGTTTATCGTGAAGTTTGCTCCTGCTGCTTGACAGCCTTTTTCTGAAGCAATTCAGCTTGCTTGCTGAAATCATTGATTTTTTCGGCATAGCCTGAAATGATATCAATTGTCGTGGTATCCTGGTCATAAACCGAGTACCAGCCTTGTGGCTCGTGTGGAGGGTCACCGATCAGGTCATCACCCTTTTGCCAGAATCCTTCAGGGTTGTTAGGTCTGCCCTCACCTGCATACGACCAGAAGTTGATGCCAGTCAATGGTGAATTGCCTTTTATCGCATCCCAGCTTTTGTTGAACAGGTAGCCGTAGTATTTATCTCTCCATTCAATGGTTGCAGACGGCTTGTGGTCATTATGGTCCCTGCTGATGCCGAACTCTTCCAGCACTACTGGCTTATTCAGTTGCTGGCCAGCCTCGATATGTTTTTTGAAATAGTCATCGACCTTTACCAGTGCTTCAGGATATGTGGTTTCAGCTTTTGTTGGGTCAAACCAGCTCCAGTTCTGAATCCAGATATGCATGGTTACATAGTCGATTTGGTTAGAAAGGTTATCTGAATATACATCAGTTCCGGCATCCTTGCCCGGTGTGTTGCCTTCTGTGCCAATGCAAACCAGGTGTTTGCTGTCCAATGACTTGATGTAAGAAGCAGTATGGTCCACCCATTTCAGGTAAGCTTCTCTTTGGTCGTAACCTCTGGGTTCATTGGCCAGCTGCCAAGCCATAATAGTAGGGTCTTCCTTGTAAGCTTTGCCATTGATGCTGTTGGTTCGGTTGATCAGCATGGCAAGGAAAGCCTCAAACTGTTGCATGGCTCCCTTGTCAGTATAGAATTGCTTGGCATAGGAGATGTATTCGTTCCAGGAATGGCTACCGTCAAATGGGTAGGGAACAGGGCCTTTTCCGCTCCACTCAAGGTATTGTACCATACCGCCAGACCATGCCCAGAAGTTATTGAGTACCATTACGCCTTTCATTCCCCTTTTTCTCATCTGAACAAGCAGGTAATCCAACCCTTCAAGAACTTGCTCGTCATAAACACCTGCAGCAGTTTGTACGGCAGGTTGGACACGCCAGGGAGCATCGGCAGCACCTTCAGATGAGGCAAGGATACGCAGGTTGGTAATGCCCATTTTCTGCATCTGGTCCAGTTCCCTGTTGAGTCTTTCCCTGTCTCCTTTTTCGCCTGCCATGCCAAGGGTAATGCCATACCAGTAGTTGGTGCCCACAAAGTAATAGGGCTTGTTGCCTACAACAAACTGGGTGTTTTGGGTACGGACAAAGCTGTTCTTGAATGTATTGCAGGAAAATGTGAATGGTATGATCGAGAGGATCAGTGAGTAGATTAAAATTTTTTTCATTTTCATTAGTTCATCATCGGTTAAGTTAGTTTTAGAGTAAATAATGATGCCCCGAAGGGCACACCATTATTGTGCTGAAGTTTGTGAAATATCCTCCAGCTGCTTGATTCTGTAAAGCAATTCAAGACAAGCCCTTCCATTGTGGTATGGACATTTCCAAGGACCTACTTTTTCATCATTCAGGTTTGGTATTCCATTGGCATCAACCCTCCAATACCACTCACCATATTCCTTGTTGATAAGGCGACCCTGTATAAAATCCCACAGCCTGAAAGCCGCATCAAGGTATTTGGGGTCTGATGAAAGCTGGTAGGCGTTTAGAAAACCGACTGTACCTTCAGCCTGTGGCCACCAGTGGAGCTCATCATCCAACGTGCCATCTCCATGCAGTTCATTCAGTACAGCACCATTCTGGTCAAGCCCTTCTTCCAACGTCACGGATGCCATCTTAAGGCTTGTTTTCCTGATACGCTCCAAAGTGGGTTGATCTTCCAGTGCCCTTGCTGCTTCTTCCAGCAGCCATGAGCCTTCAATATCATGACCATAAGAAACAGCGGAAGATTTCAGAACCCAGTTCTCATCAAAGAAGAGATTGAAATGAGCATTTTCATTGATGATTTTCTCCTCAAATAGAGCAATCAGGTGCTCTAGCTGTCTTTTTACTTGCCTGTCCTTGCTAACCTCATATAGCGTGGTATAGGCTTCCAGCACATGGAGGTGTGTGTTCATGGTTTTAGCCTCGTTGGCATCCTTGTCACTCAATCTCAAGTCTTCCAGCAGTTCCCATTCCCTGCTGAAAGCCTCATAGTAACCTCCTTTGATGCTGTCAAAAGCATACTTTTCAAGGTCATTGAAAAGTGTTAGTGCATCCATCAATGCGGTATTGTCATTGGTTGCCTTATAATAGGCAGCAAAAGCATAGATGGTGAAAGCAACGGCATAGACCTGTTTTTTGGTTTCCAATGGATTGCCCTGATGATCTACCATCCAGTACACACCTCCATATTCCTCATCTATAAAATATTGGCGAATATAGTCGAAGGCACGTTTGGCTGCTTGTAGGTATTCAGGCTGCTTGAAGTGTTGGTAAGCCTCCGCAAATGTCCAAAGGATGCGGGCGTTAAGCACCGCACCCTTTGGTGCAAACCTTTTTACCTGATTGTCATAGCTGATATAGCCATAGAATCCACCACTTTCTTTATCTATGGTGTACTTGAGCCAAAACTGAAGGATATTATCCTTCAGTTCTTTTTCTATGGCTGATTTATATTGATTCATTTTAATGGTCATTAATCCTGATTGGCAAATTGGTTCATAAAGGCAAGGTTCTTTTCTGCCAGTTGGCATATGGTCTGCACAGAAGCATCAGAACGCAAACCATCCTGTGGGGTGTTCAGGCAGTAATCTATCAATTGGTCAATGGTAGATGTGGCTACGTGCAATCTTGTATCAGAGGATGCGTAGTAGATAAACACTTTGCCATCCTCGTCTGCAATCCACCCATTTGCGAAAGTGACATTGGGTACATCACCCACTCTCTCTTCGCTGTAAGGAGCGATAAAGTGTCCACCCGGAACGGCAATGATTTTTGAAGGATCTTCTAGACTTGTCATAAACATATAGAGCGTGTAGCGAAGTCCAGCTGCTGTATTTCGTACGCCATGTGCCAGATGCAGCCAGCCATTTTCGGTCTTGATTGGAGCAGGTCCCTGTCCATTTTTCACCTCATAGACGGTGTGGTAAGTCTTGTTGTGGATAATGGACTCTTCCTTGATTTCGGCATTTTCCATGGAATCCGTTAACCCGAAACCAATGCCCCCGCCGGAACCTGTATCGATGAAGCCATCCTGCGGACGTGTATAGAGTGCGTATTTCCCGTCAATAAACTCAGGGTGCAATACCACATTGCGCTGCTGCCCTGAATAGGTGATCAGGTCAGGTAGTCTTTCCCAAGTTTTGAGATCCTTTGTGCGGGCAATGCCACATTGTGCCACAGCAGAAGAAGTATCGCCTTGAGGAGCTTTTGGGTCTTTTCTTTCAGTACAGAACAGTCCATAAATCCATCCATCCTCGTGCTGCGTCAGACGCATGTCGTAGACGTTGGTGTCAGGCTCATCTGTTTCAGGCAATACAACCGGATAGTCCCAGAAGCGGAAGTTGTCAATTCCGTTAGGACTTTCTGCCACCGCAAAGAATGACTTGCGGTCGTTACCTTCTACCCTTGCTACAACAATGTATTTGCCGTTGAACTTGATGGCACCTGCATTGAATGTGGCATTGATACCAATCCTTTCCATCAGGAATGGGTTGGTGTCAGGGTTCATGTCATAACGCCAGTGCAAAGGGGCATGTGCCCTTGTCAGAACAGGATTTTCGTAGCGATCATAGATACCGTTGTAAGCGGCTTTTGGTGTATTTTTCTGGCTGATCAATGCCTCTTGTTCATTGATCAATGCCTTTAGTTTTGTTTCAAATGTTTTCATTGCTGTATTAATATTTTTATCTCAAATGTTGAATGTCTTATTCGGCTAGGGCCTCTTCTTTCCTGATTGGAGTTGACTCATCTGTTTCGCATGCCTTGTCCAAATTATCCCACCAGTTTTTCTTCAGGATAAGGGCAGAGATCAGGAATATTACGGCAGTGGCTGCGAATCCCATTCCTTCTTTGATCACGATATAGACGGGCATAATTGTAAGCGTTGTTTGCCATACAATGCCGACAGCCACATTGACCATATCTCTTTTGAAATCCTTGTTTCCTTTAAAGGAAGGGTATTGAGCGATTACCTTGTCATGTACCGGCTTCCAGAATCCCCAAGGTCTGACCTTGCGGTAAAAGGCAATCAGTGTTTCTTCTTCTGTAGGAGGAGTCAATAGAGAACCCAGAATACTGCCCGCCAATGAAACTGCGAAGAGTAAAGGGAAGTAGTAAAGCTCCAGTGTATTAGGGAAGATCATCGGGAAGACCATAGCGGCTAAAATGCCTGCCGCCATTCCCCAGAAGAAACCATATCCGTTGAATCTCCACCAGTACCATTTCAGCATATTGGCAGCGATGTAGCCACCATAAAGCGCAGATACGATCCATTGCAGTACAGAATTGATGTCCTGTACATAAAAGCCAATGATGGTACTGATCACAACCACAAGTGTGGAAATCAGGTAACTGGCTCTCATTTGCAGTTTTCGTCCTGCTTTAGGATTGATATATCGTAAGTAAATATCGTTGACAATATAGGCAGGCGCTGCATTGACTGTCGAGGCAAAGGTTGACATAAAGGCCGCAAGCAAACCTGCCAACAGTAAGCCCATCAGCCCTGATGGTACAAACTCCTTGATAGCCATAGGCAAGATATTCTCAAAGTCAAATGAGCTGCCTGTCGTATTGATAGTATCACTGAAGAATACCAGTGCCAGTACAGTAAACCCTGTAATCATCAGGTAGCGGGGAAAAAGCAGTACCAGTGAAACAAATCCTGACATCTTCGCCGCCTCTTTCGGAGACTTGGTAGACAATACCTTTTGCATGTCAAAGTTTGGAGCAGGACCTGCCATGGAAGCAAAGATGCCCTTGAAAAGCATCATCATAAAGAACAGGGAGAACAGGGAAAAACCGTCGCTGTCAATTTTCTCATTGACGGCAGGAATCAGCCCAGACCAGTCCATATCCAGTGAAAGACCAAAGAAAGGATTGCTCCATCCCTCAGGGGTTATAGCATCCAGCATTTCAGGAGATACCTTTGACATCGCAATACCTGCGATAACCAAGGCTGAAAGTGTCATGATAAAGAACTGTATCACGTCTGTCCATACAATGCTTAGCATTCCCCCCATTACCACATAGAATGTGGCAATTGCTGTAAAGGCAATACCATAGAGTTTGGGGACATTCTCTGCTGAAACCTCAAAGGGCACGTAGGCAGAAATGCTATCCCAAGGCACAAAAATCTCAATAAACTTTCCGATTCCGATAAAGCCATAGCTCAAGAATCCGAGTACGCTCAGGATGGCAAAGACCACAACTACCATGTGTGAAAGCCTGCCTCCCAATCCATCTCCAAATCGGATTCTGATCCATTCGGCTCCTGTCAGCACATTGGACTTCCGCAGCCAGACAGACAGGTAAATCATCAGGAATATTTGGTTGAAAACCGGCCAGAGCCATGGAATCCAGACACTTTTAAGGCCGTAAACAAAACCAAGGTACACCATCCACATGGTACCTGAGATATCAAACATGCCTGAGGCATTGGAAAGCCCCAGCATATACCAAGGGAGCGTATTACCCCCAAGGAAATAGGAGCTCATATTTTTGGAGGCCTGTTTTTTGAGCCAAAGCCCCACAATAACAGTAGAAAGCAGGTACAGCCCAATTATGACCAGGTCCAGCGCTTGTAGTTCCATCTGTGTGTTGGTTTAGGTTAAACTTCATTACTGCACAACCGCATCGGCTTGCTTGTCTTTGCCGTTCTGGTTATCCTTTCCCTTGACCTTCTTGTACATGTCAGGAAGCTGGTCCTCAAAAAGGGTAAATGGTGACTGATAGAATTCCTTGAAGTCAGCTACCGAAGGATGGCCTTCATGTGGAACACAGAAATGGTCAGGTCGATCATGTTCGATATTGGCATTGCGCCACACCAGTACATAACTGAGCTGCTTACCTTCCTCACTTTTCATAATATTGGACAGCAGTGATTGTGAAAACCAAGTAGTGTCAGGCAAGCCGATCAGGCCAGTCTCAGTCATGGCAGAAAGTTTTCCTTTTTCCTTAGCCAGTTTCACTACTATCTGTACTTCTTTGGCAAATAAGGTAGGTCCTGATGCACTATTCTCAGGTTTGAGGCTATGGTAGTCATCAAAGCCCAGTACATCTACATATGCGTCGCCTGGATAGTATTTTAGGTAGGTTTCCTCACTGTCAAACCTGTCAGTGGAGTAAACATAAATCAGGTTATGTACTTGCTTGACATCTCTCAGGTACTCAACCGTAAACTTGTAAAGCGCTTTGTATTCTTCAGTGGTGCAATTTCCTTCTCCCCACCAGAACCATTTTCCCGTCATCTCATGCCAAGGTCTGAACAGTACCGGTATAGGCTCACCCCAATAGTTGAGGGAGTGTAAGAAGTCCGCAACCAAATCCAGTTTTTCCTTGAACTTGCCATGCAGAGTACCACCCGGCAGCATGTCTTTCACCACCTGTGTCGTATCCCATGAACTGGAACCGGTTTTCAGGTTTTTCATATGCCAGCTAACGGTATTAATACCACCCCTTCTGTATGCCTTGATGATGTTCTCACGCACTTTTTCAAATGGCACCTTGTCAAGGTTATTCGGCTCACCGATATGCCCGAGATCCCAGCCATACACCGCAGGATAAACACCGATCGACCGTTTGGTATCAGAGGGCTGGTTTTTACGCCACTTTCCAAATCCTTTACTGACAGACATATCCCACCAGTTAACACCATAAGAGGTGTCATCCTGATGCCCAAGCATGAGTCCTTTGCCGGAAAGTAAGTGCATCTGGTCGTAAAGGTATCCTGTTTTCTTGCTGGCCTCGGTATCTACCAGCGAAGCGTTTTGTGCCATCGTTCCATTTGCATACAACAAACCGGAACTTAACAGGCCGATTGCAACCCATTTCTGCCAGGTATGTGCCGTTCGCTGTTCGAATTTCTTTTGCATTCTCATAAAGGTTTAATGGATGGAGCATCATATCTCCATCACTAATCAAGAATAATTGCTTATTCCGTTAGGGTGTGTGGCCCGATACAAAACTGCTAAAGGAATGTTGGAGGGTTGGTGGGAGAAGTTTCAAATTTCCTACTTTAAAATTTCATTGTACTTTTTAAAGTGAGTGCTTTTAGGTATAAAAATTACATGAAAGCTATATTTTGTAATTAAATGATGTTTTGGTGTAATAAATGAACATAAAATTGAAAGGCTTGTTTGTGATTAAATTGGATTATGCTAAGTGTTTATTTGATAATTGGGAATGTTATTTTCAATTGCCTGAATTTTTGTACAGGGAAAAATATACTTGTACAATGTTGATTAGTGTAGGAAATACAGATATTTGTAATCATTATTTAAGTGTGTAATCAGGAGGATTTCTTGAGATCTCGTCTGAAAATTGAATCAGAAATATTTTGACGGGATGGATAGAGATTTTTCACGACTGTTACTTTTTATGAGAGTCAACCTATTTATTATTTCATTTATCTGTAGCGTCATTTGTGCTTTGGGGAACCTGAAAGCGCAGGTCAGGGAAGTAATCCATCGACATTCAGGTATTAACCATGTGATGCAGGACCATACAGGTTACCTGTGGCTTTCCACTTGGGAAGGATTGTATAAATATGATGGTTATGAGCTGACAAATTTGGCACAGAGAGCAGTCAGTCAGTTTGAGACCAATAAAATCACCTGTACGCTTGAACGAAGAAACGGGGAAGTATGGGTTGGTACGGATGACGATGGCATTTATGTGTACAATCGGGCTGACGAAACCTTCAAACACTACAAGCACAGAGGAGATAACCCTGCTTCCTTGAGCAGTAACCGGATTACCTGTTTTATGGAAGACGAGCAGGGGAAACTATGGATAGGAACACAACGTGGGGGGATTAACCTTTATCAGGATGAGTCCAATTCCTTTGTGGCCTATACCATGAAAAAGAATGCCGTCAACAGTACCATCAATACTGTGGATGATGTATTGGCCCTTTGTATGCTCAATAATGGCAATGTCCTATTCAGTATGACATTTGGCTTGGGCGTGCTCAATACAGCAAGGGAAGAGATATTCTATTATGATAACAATAACATAGCTTATACCCGAAACCTTGTCCAGTCTCATGATGGAAGCGTTTGGGCAGCGGGCGACAATGGCATTTACCATTGTGAGTGGGTCGGCAATACGATGGATGTACAGCCACTGTCACTCCATGGGAAGGCGTTAAGCAATACAATGGGAAGGATAACCCCTTCCAGACTAAACCCTGATATTCTTTGGATTGCAACGGGACAGGCACTGGTGAGGTACAACCTTGCCAGCAAGCAGGTTGAAGGTAGTTACAAATATTTGGACAAGTCAGGACAGGCTATCGGAAACAAGCCAGACCATTTATATGAAGACCAGCAGGGAAATGTATGGGTGGCTACCTTGATGGGTATGTTCAAATTCCATGAGCAGCACAAGGCTTTTGAGTGTGTTAAGGATCACGATATCAAGGTAATTACCACGATCAATAAGACGGATGTAGGGACTGTTTGGCTGGGTACACACAGGCATGGTTTGTATCGGCTTGATGGAGATAAAAAGGTCAGGGTATTCCTCAAGTCCAAGGAAGAAGCCTTGAAGAACCCGATGCATATTACTAAGGTCTTGCAGCATGGGAATGATATATGGGTAGCCACTTCGGGTGATGGACTTTTCACCTTTGACCGTAATGCCTTGAATGACAATACAGGTACAGTTCAAGGTGTAAAACACTACTTTCATGGAGGGGGCAATTTGGATGATGATTATGTGATTGCCATGACGAAAGACAGCAAAGGAGTGGTCTGGCTAGGAACATGGAGCCACGGGATTTACTATTTTGATAGCAAGGAAAATCAGTTCAGGCAGTTGACTTTTGAGAACCAGAGTGAGTCTGAACAACTTAAAAATACCCCTTTGGTTTGTATCAGGGAAGATCAGCAGGGATTCCTTTGGGTAGCCAGCAGGGGAAAAGGTGTCTTCAAACTGAAAGTCAAAAATGGTCAGATGGTCTCATTGGAGCAGTTTGACAGCTATGTTCCGGAGTCCAAAAGGAGAGGATTGTTTATCAATGACCTGAAGATTTTTGAGAATGGTGAAGTGGCAATAGCGACGGAAAAAGGAGGGTTTGTATTGAACAGTCAGGGCGTACTGGTAAGGGAACTTTTACCTGAACTGGAAAATTCATACAACCTACAATCTGTAGAGATTGATACAGCTGGAAACCAGTGGGCAATCGCTCAGAATGCGGTTTACAAGCTGAATAAGAGTGGAAAAGAAGTTAACCGTTTTGATCAGCAGAATGGCTTGAGAGGAGCACATTTTTACAGCAGTTTTATGACTGGTTCAGGTCAGTTGCTGCTTGGAGGCAGGGAAGCGTTGGATGTGATCAATCCAAATGAAATAACAACGTATATCCATCATCAGACACCAGTACTGACAGGATTCGAATTGCATGGGCAAAAAGTATTGGCAGGACAGGAAGTAGGTGGAGAGGTGATTCTCAAGGAAGCACTGGAGGAAATCAAGCAAATTACGCTGACACACGAGCAGAATAGCTTTGCATTGACATTTTCATCCATGGATTACCTGCTGCCAGGAAAGGTGCAATATGCCTACAAACTGACTGGTATTGATAAGGATTGGGTGCTGAAGTCTGCTGCTGAAAGGAAAGCGTACTATACTGGGCTGGCACCGGGAAGCTATACATGGCAACTGAAATCCACTGACAGTCAGGGCAAGTGGAACCCGAACATGCTGACGATTAAGCTGACAGTGTTGCCGCCTTGGTGGTTGAGTGTTTGGGCATATATAGGCTATATCCTGTTGCTGTTGACCTTACTTTATCTGGTGTTCAAGGTATTGCTTATCCGGATGAAACGTCAGAATGAGTTGAAGATGAAGGCACTGGAGTACAATAAGGCGCAGGAAGTGAATGAGATGAAGATTTCTTTCTTTACCAACCTTTCGCATGAGTTGAGAACACCGCTTTCTCTGATAATAGGGCCGTTGGAGCAGCTTATGCGGATGGAAGTGGACAACAAGGGGGTGAAAGATTTGCATAAGGTGATGTATGGTAATACACAAAGACTGTTGAGGGTGATCAATCAGTTGCTGGATTTCAGGAAGATTCAGGCAGGAAAGATGACACTCAGACCGACAGAGATTTTTATGAAAGAGTTTCTGGAGCAGATATGTGGTGCATTCCAGAATATGTCTCAGGAGAAGAACATTCTTTTCACTTATGATTTCAATGTGGATAGTGGGCGTCAGGTCATGATGGATTTCGAGAAGATGGAATCTGTGTTCTATAACCTGCTCTCCAATGCCTTTAAGTTTACCAATGCCTTTGGCTCTATCAGGTGTGAAGCGACAATTATCGATCATGCTACATTGGCGGGCAGGGTAAAGCAGCAACTATCCCATCATGAGAAAACCTCCTCATCGTATCTGGAAGTAATGATCAAGGACTCTGGATTTGGTATTCCGAAAGAAGAATTGGACAAGGTTTTTGAGACGTTCTATCAGGTAAAGGGAAACATGGATAGTGGAACAGGGATAGGACTTTCACTGACAAAATCGATTATAGACCTGCATTATGGCTGTGTTTTCGTAGATAGTGAAGAGAATATAGGAACGGTATTTACACTGTACATTCCTGCTGATCTGGACATTTTCCCAAAGGCCAATAAAAGGGAAGAGCAGCATCTTTCAATCAGCAACAAGAAATTGCCAGATGCTTCGATTCTGTTGAATAAACCTGTAGAAGAGGAAAATACCTTATTGCGGAAGGATCTGATTCTGGTCGTGGATGATAATGCTGAGATCAGGACCTACGTCAAGAGTATTCTGAAAGGGAAATATGCCGTTATGGAAGCGGAAGATGGTAAAGATGCCTATGAAAAAGTGGTCAGGTATAGTCCTGTACTGGTTATCTCGGATGTGATGATGCCTAAGATGGACGGTAAAACACTTTGTGCAAAGATCAAGGAAAATGAGACAACCAACCATATTCCAGTTATTATGCTGACAGCCCTGACGGATAACAAGCAACGCATTGAGTCATTGGAGGCTGGAGCTGATTCCTATATTCCTAAACCATTTGATCCAATGCACCTTGAAATCAGGGTCAATAAGTTGCTGGAGTCCCGTTCAGCAATTAAGGAAAAGGTACGTGAGGAAGTGAACAAGGAGTATACAGGAAAGGGATTGGTCAGTACAAAGCAACTCAGTTTTGAGGACAAGGTTCGCAAGGTGGTGGAAGAGCACATTTCAGAAACTGAGTTCAATGTAGATGAACTGGCAGAAGGATTGAATATGAGCAGAATGCAGCTTTACAGGAAGATGAAGACAGATATGGGTCTATCTGCCAATGAGTTTATCAGGACCATCAGGTTACAGAAATCTGTTGAGCTGATGAAAAAGCAGGAACTCAATATCTCTGAGGTAGCCTACGAGGTTGGTTTCAATGACCCGCAGTACTTCAGGAAATGTTTCAAGAAACAGTTTGGGCAAACACCTTCAGAGTTTCTGAGGTCCATTAAATAGTCAAATAGACACTGGTAATTTTTATCTGCTATAAACACCCCTGTTGATTCCTTTTCTTATTTGGGTAATTATTTTTCATGAAAATTGGAATTATTCAAATAATGGGCTGAGTCAATGGGGGTGTTTTTTTACGTATAAAATCCATTTAAATGATTTAAAATGGATTTGTGCAAATTTTTTACCTATTGCAATAAATATGAAAAATACAATTGTAATAAACATACCTCATAATTGAATCATATCAACTGATCTCACACAAGTGTGTTAAGTACGTTTGTGATGCCGGCAGGGGTGTGGCCTCCGGTCTTTTCAGTGATTCAATAATTGACAATATGAAAATGAAACTACAAACATTGCAGCAGCTAATGGCAGTACTTGCCTTTATATTGCTGGCACCCTTAAGCCTCATTGCGCAAGAAAGATTTGTTTCAGGAACAGTAACCGATGAAACAGGTCAGGGCCTTCCGGGTGTAAACATTCTGGTCAACGGAACAACCCAAGGTTCCATTACCGACTTTAACGGTAGCTACCGTATTAATTTGGGAACAGTGGAAAATCCCGAGCTAGTGTTTAGCTTTATTGGTTATGAGACAATGAGAATCTCAGTCAATGGGCAAAGCACGATCAACCATCAGATGGTTCCAGATGCTGACCAGCTGGAGGAAGTAGTAGTAGTCGGATACGGTGTCCAGAAGAAAAGTGACATTACAGGTTCGGTTGCCTCCATAAAGCCAGAAGCACTTACCCAGATTTCTACGCCAAGTGTCGGACAGGCACTGCAAGGCCGGATCTCCGGTGTGCAGGTGACCTCACAGTCAGGTAAGCCAGGTTCGGGTATGCGAATCAGGATTCGTGGTATTGGAACAATCAACAACTCTGATCCACTGTATGTAGTGGATGGATTCCCTACTGCTAATATTGACTTCCTATCACCTGCTGATATTGAGTCAATTGAAGTGTTGAAAGATGCTTCAGCGACAGCTATTTATGGTTCCAGAGGTGCCAATGGTGTTGTATTGGTAACTACCAAAAAAGGAAAGTCTGGTAAGGCAGTATTCAACTTTACCGCTAGTGCTGGTGTACAGACGCCTTGGAACATTATGGAGATGGCAGATGCTACACAATATGCTACGATCCAGAAAGAGATGCACGGTGATGCAGCTGACCCAATGGTGGATTACGTACTGGAACAGCAGGCCAAGGGAACAGATTGGTTCAGGGAAGTATTCAAGCAGGGCTATCAGCAGGATTATGCCTTGTCAGTAACCGGAGGTAATGAAAACGTGAAATATGCAGTTTCAGGCTCCTACTTTGACCAGACAGGTATCCTTGAGAATACAGACTACTCAAGATTCACGGTGAGAAACAACCTTGAGTTCAAGATGTCTGACAAAGTAACTTCTGGTTTGAGCGTGGCTTTGGCTATGGAAGACAGAGGTCCATTCAGAAATGACCAGTATGGTGGTGTATTGACAGGTGCTATGATGGCTGACCCTGTAACAGCGCCAAAAGATGTAGATGGTAACTGGCAGGGAACATACCTGGCAAACAGCATCAACAACCCGCTGTATATGCAGGAAGATGTGAGACAGTCGGAGTATAACAAGAATAACCTATTGGGTAACGTTTGGTTGAATTATCAGATCCTACCTAGTATTTCATTCAAGTCGCAATTCACAGCGAATCTGGGTGGTGATTACAGTAAGTCCTATTCGCCTGTATATTACCTGAAGCCTACACAACAAAGAGAAGTTAGTTCTCTGTCAGAACAGAGAAGTGATTTCCACGGATATACTTGGTCCAACTTTGCCAATTTCAATAAGGAGATTGGAGACCACAACATCGGTCTGATGGTCGGTACGGAAGCACAGTCCGGCTATTATGCATGGACGAGAGTTGCTGTAACAGATGTGCCGAATGATTCATCACTTCAGTTTCCAAGTACTGGTAAACAACCTTCAGAAAACCTGCCTCAGGGTGGTGCAGAGGAGTCAACATTGTTGTCATTCCTGTCAAGGGCAAACTATTCATATGCTGGTAAGTACCTGCTGACAGCGAGTGTGCGATACGATGGTTCTTCCAAGTTCTTGCCTGAGTCAAGGTGGGGGCTATTCCCTTCGTTCTCATTGGGTTGGAATGTAAAGGAAGAAAGCTTCCTGAACTCAGTTGACCAGATTACTCAGCTGAAGCTTAGAGGTGGCTGGGGACAGGTTGGTAACCAGGATGCTGTAGCACCATATAAGTATGCAGTAACACTGACCAATGAGCAGAAGTACCCATTCGGTAACCAGACACCAGTACAGGGTGTGGCTCAAACTGAGCTAAGTAACCCTGAGTTGAAATGGGAAACTACCGAGATGACTAACATCGGTCTGGATGCAGGATTCTTTGAGGACAGGCTGACACTGACTGCTGACTATTTTATCAAGAATACAAAGGACATGATTGTGGCGGTACCCGTTCCTGAGTTTGTATCTTATCAGGCACCTCCAGTTAACATCGGTACAATGCAGAACCGTGGTATCGAACTTTCACTGAATTTCAGGGGTGGTCTGGAGCGTAAATTCCAATATGAAGTAGGGGTGAATTTCTCCAAAATCACCAATGAGGTAATGGATTTGGGTGATACGCCAGCGATTGAAGCTGGTAACGTGAACAAGGTAGGTAATACAACCCGTACGGAAGAAGGTTATGAGATTGCTTATTTCTATGGCCTGAAAACGGATGGTATTTTCAATAGCCAGGAGGAAGTGAACAGTTATGTAAAGGATGGTAACTTAATCCAGCCTAAAGCACAGCCAGGTGACGTGAAGTTTGTTGACCTGAACAATGATGGGGTGATTGACGGAAATGACCGTACCTACTTGGGAAGTGCAACACCTGATTTCTTCTATGGTATCAATGCATCTGCCAGCTATGAGAACTTTGACTTTCAAATGTTTATCTCAGGAGTGCAAGGGGCAGAGGCTGTGAATCCACTTAGGTACCATATTGATTACTCTCTGGAAGGTGAAAACATGCCACTTTACAGGGTAGAAAACCATTGGACTGAGGCAAACCCAGAACGAAACGGCCCAAGATTCTCGGCTGATAACCCGAACCAGAATGAACGCTACTCTGATCTGTATGTGGAAGATGCGAGCTACATCCGCCTGAAGACTGTACAGTTGGGCTACACACTGCCTGCTTCCCTGAAAGAGAAAATGGGTATCAGCAAGCTGAGAATTTTTGTAGCGGCAGACAACCTGCTGACTTTCACCAACTATACAGGACTTGATCCTGAAATCGGTGAACTGGTGCAGAGTGCCTCGTCAAGTGATCCAATCCCGACACTGACTTATGGTGTGGACATGGCGTCTTATCCGCAGGCAAGAACATTCAGAGCAGGTATCAATCTTTCATTCTAAGCAAAAACTGAGAACAATCATGAAAAAGAGATATATCCTTCCTTTGGTAGCGCTCCTCGGAATGGGCACTGCCTGTGAAGACTTCCTTGACAAAGAACCTTTGGCAAAGGAAACAAGTGCGAACTTCTACAATGATCCAGCCAATGCAGAGTTGGCAGTAAACGGCATCTATGATGCATTGCAGCGAGATACGGACCCTTTTCACCACCAGTTCTGGATGTTTGGGGATGTTCGTTCGGATGATGCCGTAAAAGGATCAAGTGACAGTGACCTTCCAGAGCTGAAGGCAATCGAAAATTTTGAGGCGACGAATACCAACCTGATTGGTTTGGCTGCATGGGAATACGGTTACAGAATCGTGAGCAGGGCTAACTCTGTACTGGAAGGTTTGGACAGCTCTCCTGCGGAGGAAAGCAAGAAGGCAAGACTGATTGGGGAAGCCAAGTTCCTGAGGGCTTTTGGTTATTTCCACTTGGTAAGAATCTTTGGGGAAGTGCCCGTTTTCACTAAAACGATTGCCCCAAGTGAATACAGAACACAAACTAGGGCTTCTGAGCAGGAAACGTTTAACCAGATCATCAAGGACCTGACAGAAGCGATTGAACTGCTGCCTTTAAACTATGATGCAGCCAATATCGGCAGGGCAACAAAAGGTGCGGCAAAGGCATACCTCTCAAGGGTACTGATGTACACCATGAAGCTGGAAGCCAACGACAATCAGGAAAACTGGCAGACAGTATATAACCAGACAAAGGATATCATCAATTCAGGTGAGTATGCGCTGTTGGGAAACTATGCTCAGCTTTTTGAGATGGAAGGTGAAAACAGTGTGGAATCCATCTTTGAAATCCAGTTTGTCAACCAGAATTCAAGTGGTGATTTCTATGGTGACAAGAATGACGGTACACATAGCACCATCTTTCAGGGAATCAGACCAATTGACTGGAGTGACCAGCGCTATACCGGTTGGGGTTTCAATTCTCCAACACAAAGTTTGCATGATGCATTCGAAACCAATGACCCTCGTCAGAAATCGACGATCTATGAATTTGGTGACGGCATTCTGCTGTATGGCAATGACTTGGAGATTTTCTTGAGTGAATCAGGCGGAACAGGTTTCTCTAACCGAAAAGCACAGGTAGCCCCTGAGCAGAAAGCACCTCAGAGTGAAAGCCCTGTGAATACGCGCAAGATGCGATATGCGGATGTCCTGCTGATGCATGCAGAAGCTGCCTACAACCTTGGTTTTGAAGGCGAAGCGAGAGACTATGTAAATATGATCAGGGATAGAGCAAGAAGAAGTACAAAACCTTATGGCGCTACCCTGAATGGTGATCTGAGTTATTCATCTGATGTAATTGGCGGTGCATTGCCTGCACTTACCAATCAGTCTGGAATTGAGTTGAGAGATGCGATCTGGCATGAGCGAAGAGTGGAGCTGGGAATGGAAGCACTGAGGTACTTTGACATTGTCAGACAGCGACGTGCAAGAGCGGTACTCAATGCCTACAAGGATGGATTGGGTGACAAGTGGGAAAACCAGCCATTTGTACCGATTCCTCAGCAGGATGAGCAGTGGCTGGGCATGTAATTTTTTCTGATCACTTTAAAATTGAAATTCATGAAACATATCAATATAAAATCAGCTTTGCTGCGCCTGCTTGTATTGGCAGGTGCGGCGGCAAGCATTATGGGCTGTACAGATGTAGAAGCAGACCCTAATGATATCGTGTGGCCAGTACCGCAGGTGAATGTTTTTGAGCCTGCTGAAGCGGTGGTCGGATCTGAAGTGACACTGAGGGGAGAAGCATTAAGCAAGGTAAACAGTGTACAGCTTGGTGGCATAACTTGTGAGGTGATTAGTCTGGGTGAGAATGAGTTGAAGGTGAAACTGCCAAGAAGAATTGAGCAGAATCCATTTACGTTGCGCAACCAGTACCGCCAGCAGTCAGAAACGGCTGAGATGTTTAAGCCAATCTATCTGGCAGTTGAGAATGTACAATATCCTGACAGAATTGTGGCGGGTAGCAATATCTCAATCAAAGGGGATAATGTGGATTTAGTGGACAAGGTTTACCTGAACTCGACAGAACTGAGTGTCAACTTTACCTCTGCCAAAGAAGATGAGATCAAAGTTACAGTTCCATCAGATCAGGCATTCGGAGAGACGGCCATTTTGAGTATGACGACTCTTCAGGGGAATGAGGTACCAGTATCTGACCCGATTCCAATGTTTTATGGTTCGAAACCGGCTGCAGGTGACTTGGTGCTGATGGATTTTGAGGATGGGGTCAATCAAGTGATTGAGCCAAGCTGGACCAATGTCACCATCACTTCGGGTATAAATCTTGACCCAGCTGTGAAAGCGGCTGTGGGTAGTAATTATCAGGGTATGAAACTTGATGCAGCGAACAGAAGCGGGGATTGGAACTGGTTTGGTTATGTAGAAATGGCACTGCCTGACCTGAGTGATTTTAATGACCCTCACCTGACATTCTACCTGAATACCAATGGAACAGACGTATATGCACAGGCAGAGATGCTGAAAGGTGGCAGCAAGTTTGGTGGTGATCTGGTATCACGCTCAAGTACAAATGGTTGGGAGATTGTTTCATTCCCGATTGCATCTATCAATGGTGATTGGGGTGCTGAAGAAGGTTCAGACCGCTTGAGAATCGCTTTCACTACTGCTGACCTGCCAAATAATATGGAAATCTACCTTGATCAGGTGATGATTACGGATGGGAAAAAGGTGGAAATCAGTATAGACAACTTTGAGAGCGGCATTGATCATTTCACTGCTGCGGACTGGACAGGCGTTCCTTCAACACACGGATTGAACCTGAGTGGCCTTTCTGCTTATGAAGGCAGCAATTACCAAAGTGTTATCCTGAATGAAGCGGATAGAGGTGGAGACTGGAGTTGGTTCGGGTATCTGGAATATGCCCATCCTGACCTGAGCGACTTCAAAGACCCATACCTGACATTCTATATGCATACCAATGGTACTGAGGTATATATCCAGTGCGAAAGACTGATTGATGGTGCGAAATACGGTGGCGATTTGGTCTCAAGAGATGCCGTAACTGAGTGGACAGTCGTGTCAGTGCCATTGTCAAGCATCAATGGTGACTGGGGAACAGATGAGGGAGATGACCGCTTGAGAATTGCCTTTACTACAGCTGATCTGGCAGGTATGGAAATCCATATCGATGATATCAAGGTAACGGAAGGTAAAGTTACCATGTAATGCCGAATATAATTTCAATGCCGTGGCTGAAAGGTCACGGCATTTTATTTACTTTTTAAAACCCAATCTTATGCAAAAACAGTTACTCCCTTGGCTGTATGGGTTGTTGAGCATTTTGTCTATAGTTTCATGTAATACTGAAGACCCACAACCTTCCCCCTCAGCAGCAAAAGGTAACCTGACAATATCGGTAAGCCTGGACAGCACAATGACACAAGCATCGTCTAATGCCAGAATCGCAGCAACACTTTCACAACTTCAGGTCAAAGTCTATCAGGTCAACGGCGTTTTGGCAGCAGCATTTACGGATGCAAGTACGCTTCCCGAATCTGTGGAACTGGAAGCAGCACAGTATTACATCGTGGTGGAGTCAAATACCAAGGAGCCGTATGGATTTGGTAACCCTTATTATTATGGGAAAATAGAAGGAATTGAAGTACAGGCAGAAAAAACAAAGGCAACAACGATTACTGCCGCAGTACAGAGTGTCAAGGTTACTTTGGAATACGATGCATTTGTAGAAAATTACTACAAGGAATACTATACAAAGATAGGGACATTGCAAGGTGTCCTGACCTTTGAGCAAGGTGAAGAGCGGGAAGGTTTTTTCAATATTGTAGAAGGAGAGGATATCACTATTGAAACACACCTGTTTGATCTCTCAGGAAAGGAAACCATTGCCCGTTCTGTTATCAAAGGAGCAAAGCAAGGTACCTATTATCCAATTGGGATCGCAGTGGAAACTGGTGGGACAGCGACAACGTTGATCATAGATGAAACAGTCAACGAAAAAACAGCACTGATCAACGTGTATCAAGGTCATTATGAAACCCGCCCCGACTATATCCAGTCATCAGGATTTTTTGTCAAGAATGGTCGTCTCTATGACATGAACGGACATGACTTTGTGATGAGAGGAATCAACAACCCACACTACTGGTTTGACAGCTATGGTCGTTATGAAGCATACAAGGCACTGCCTCATATTGCAGCAAAGGGGACAAATACAGTGAGATTGGTGTGGGAAGCAGAGTGGGATGATAACCAGTGGGAAGCTAATATAGCTCAAGGTGATACGGAAGCGAATATGCTGCGCAAAATCATTCAGGAAACCATCAACAGGGGCATGATTCCTATGGTGGAATTGCATGATGCCACAGGCGAAACCTCCAAGGAATCGTTGGTGAGTATGGCGGCATACTGGGCTCGGGAAGATATCAGTCAGGTATTGAAAGAATATGAAGGACTTTTGCTGGTGAACATTGCCAATGAGTGGAGTGGTTTTGACCAGACCTACAAGAGTGCATATCTGGAAGCTATTGCTATGATGAGGAATGCAGGGTTGAACCATACGATTGTCATTGATGGCAGTAGTTGGGGACAGGATCTGAACCTGATTCTGGAATATGGCCAGACATTTTTGGATAGTGATCCGCAGCATAACCTTTTATTCTCCGTCCATATGTATGAAAGCTGGAAATCTCCAGATAAGGTGAGCAGTATGTTGAGACAGGCCGTTGATGCCCAGTTGCCACTTATTGTAGGGGAATTTGGTTTCCAGCACGGTGATCCACCGGCAGCTGTAGCTTGGGAAACTATACTGGAAGTTTGTGAAGAACTTCAGTTGGGGTATTTGGCTTGGTCATGGAAAGGAAATGGTGACCCTGTCAGTTACTTGGATTTGGCGGTAGATTGGGAAGGTTCACAACTGACCGAATGGGGCAAGATGATTTTTGAAAGTGAAAAAGGGATCAGCAATACCGCTAAGCCTGCTTCTGTTTTTACTGTTTTATAACTCAATTGGAAAATGAAAAAGGTAAAAATTATAGGAGCAATTATGCTTGTATGGCTGTTTTCGGCTTGTGATCAGGTAGAAAGCGTTGAGCCAATAGAAGGAGGAATAGTAAGATTAGGCTTGTCTATCGATCATCAAATTTCGATAAAACATGGCAGGGTAGCTGGTATTTCCAATAATGAATTGCAGGTGGCCATATATGATGCCGAAAGCCAACAAAAAGTGAAGTACTTCGAACATTTTTCTGATATATCAGATGGTATTCACCTACCTGTAGGCAATTATTACATTAGAACCTTCAATCTGGAAACACCAAAGGCGGCTGCTTTTGATCAGCCTTATTATACAGGGAAATCTGAAGAATTTGGTGTCACAACTGGCAGTAATCAAAGTATTGACCTAATGTGTTCTTTAGCCAATAATCTGGTTAGTGTAGCATTTGATTCAAGTATTTTTAGCCAATATGATAGTTATGAGGTAATCGTAAAAGCACCAAGAGGCGAATTGACATTCTCGTCATTAGAGAGTCGTGTGGGTTATTTTGAGGTTGCCCCGTTGATCGTTACAGCGAAACTCATTAGAGGCGAAACGGTATCCACTGTCTCTAGAGTCATTACTGATGTCTCGGCACAGACCTATTACAAGTTGCGAGTCAGTGAGTCATCAGTGTCAGTGGCTTTATAGCAAAAAGCACCTTCAGTTTTGGAGGTGCTTTTTTGTTATTTATAGACTTAAAAATTTCACATTCTATTTAAAATAAATCTAAATATTGTTTGATAATAGGGCTTCGGATTTTTACCTTCGTGCGTGTTTATTTAAAACAAGTCTAAATAAGGTAATTTACTGATTTGACATTCAATCAAATAGCGTAGAAAGGGTTCTTCTCTGCGATAGGATTTCGTAAACAGACGTTGTAGATATACGAATAAACTTATCATTCAGTAAATGATTCCATCAGTATTTATATAAAAATAAGAAGCGGTTTGGCTGATCATCCGTCAAACCATTTTTATTTAAAAAGTATAGCATTTTGAAGGTTAGGAAAATCATCGGAAAGCTGCATTTGTGGCTAGGGCTGGCGTCAGGATTAGTGGTGTTTATCGTAGCGATAACGGGTTGTGTACTTACCTTTGAGGATGAGATCAAGGATATGCAACAAGGCTTTCGCAATATCGAAATGCCTGAGCAAGGACAAAGCCTGATGCTTCCTACAGAATTGAAAGCCAAGGCTTCAGCAGCTTTGGGTAAGGGCGTAGATGCCAACGGTATTCTGTATCCTGAAGACGGTAAGACTGCCAGCGTATGGTTTTGGGGTTTTGAACCTCACTATTTCTACACGGTTCATATCAACCCTTATACAGGAGAGGTAAAGGCAATTACAGATGATGAAAAGGACTTCTTCCACTTTATACTGGACGGGCATCATTTCCTTTGGTTGCCTGAAAAGATTGGTCAGCCGATCGTGACTTATGCTACGCTGATTTTCTCTTTACTGTTGATATCAGGGCTTATCCTGTGGTGGCCCAAAAATAAGAATGCAAGGAAGCAGCGTTTCAGTATCAAGTGGAGCGCCAGCTGGAAAAGGGTCAATTACGACCTGCATAATGTATTGGGTTTTTATGCCATGCTGGTAGGACTTGCTTTGGCACTGACAGGTATGGTAATGGGATTTCAGTGGTTTGCAGATACTGTTTACACACTGACTGGCGGAAAGGGTAGTGCAGTCTACCAGATGCCACTTTCAGATACAACTGCTGTTGTGGTTGATGAGCTTCCAAAACCTGTTATCGATCAGGTGTGGGAAAAACTGGAGGCAGATAAGCCGGCTACAGGTCAGGCTTATATCTCGGTACCACAACTGAAAACAGAATCTTTCTATACGTATATCAACCATAAGCCGAGCAGTTTCCATCAGGTAGACTATTTCCACTTTGACCAGTTTACAGGCAAAAAACTGGGGGCTGATATGCCTTTTGACGGGAAGTATGAGGATGCCGATTTTGCCAAGAAACTGCAACGGATGAACTACGATATCCATATTGGGGCAATCTTGGGACTGCCGGGTAAGCTAATTGTATTCTTTGCCAGCCTGATCATTGCTTCGTTACCCGTAACAGGAACAGTGATTTGGTGGGGTAGGAGGAAAAAGACATCAAAAAAGAAGAAAGGGCGTAAAGTTCTGGCTATTCAATAAGATTTTGAGATCAAAACCAAATTGACTTTTTAGAGGATCATCCAGAAGGGTGATCCTATTTTTTTGTCTATTCATTTATTTAAATGGCTGTATTTCAATTGAATTTTAGGAGTGAGGCTTATGGTTTTCCTTAGTAAAAGGAATATGTGTTTTACTTTCTGTAAAATGTGCTGAAAGAAGATAGCCAAAATAGGGAGCTTTGTATATCGAAAATCTGAAACACATTTTAACTCAAATATAACTATGAAAGCAACAGCACTAATTACAGGAGCTTCAAGTGGTATAGGTCAGGAATTCGCCAGAATTCATGCAGAAAAGGGAGGTAATCTGGTAATCGTTGCCAGAAGTGCAGACAAGCTTAACCAATTGAAAAGCGAGTTGGAGGCCAAGTACTCGTGTGCGGTTTATGTGATAACCAAAGATTTAACGGAACTGAGTGCGCCAAAAGAAGTGTACGATGAGGTAAAAGAAAAAGGCATTGAAGTAGATTACTTGATAAATAATGCAGGATTTGGTGGACATGGTAAGTTCCACGAAAGGGAATGGGAACAGGATTTGGCTATGATCAACCTGAATATTGTTGCACTGACAGCCCTGACAAGGTTTTTTCTTCCTGATATGGTCGCCAAGAATAAAGGGAAAATACTGAATGTATCCTCGACAGCGAGTCTGTTGCCCGGACCGTTACAGGCCGTTTACTATGCAACAAAGGCTTACGTTACATTCTTCAGCAATGCCATTGCGGAAGAGTTAAGGGACACCAAGGTAACAGTCACTACATTGATGCCAGGTGCTACTGAAACGGGGTTTGCAGCAGTATCAGGAATGGACAAGACTTCGTTGTTTGAGAAGACTGCGAGTGCCAGTTCCGTAGCAAAGGATGGTTACGAAGGGATGTTGGCTGGCAAGTTGGACGTTGTATCAGGGTTAACTTTTGCACAAAAAGTGATGCTCTCTGCGATTCCATTTACACCTAAAAAAGTGTTGCTTTCGCAAATCAGGCAAATGCAGGAGATTTAAGCTTTTGCTTAAAAGACATTATTCAAGTCACCTTATGGTTTATAAGGTGACTTTTCTTTTTGGTTGGGTTTAAGGAGTTTGTAAACAGAAAGAAATTATTACTTATCAGTTATTGGATTATCTTCGTAACTCAAATTTTTTGTAACTGTAATTAAACCCAATAAAAATGAAAATTAGCATAACATACTTGCTTATAGCCGCTGCCTCAATTGCTATGTTTTTTGGATGTCAGGATCAAGGTAACTCCACGAAAGTTGCTTCGGTAGAAGAATCCGTTGAACCTATTTTGGCTGATCAGATTCAGGGAAGCTGGAAACTTGTTCAGGCAGAAACACAAGAAAACGGCAGTGTCACCTATAAGGACCTTTCCTCAACTGATTTTATCAAAATAATCAATGGGAAACACTTTGCTTTTTTCAACCAGAGCAATGATGAACAGAAAGTTTTTTATGGTGGAGCAGGTGTTTATTCACTGGAAGGAAACCAATATACAGAGACACTTTCATTCACAGGAATTGAAGAGATGAGAGGGCATCAGTTTACTTTTGAACTGGAAGTAAAAGGGGATAGCCTGATTCAGAGCGGATGGGAAATTGTAGAGGAGCAAAACATTAAAAGACATATTGTAGAGAAATATGTAAAACTTTGATCCAATAAAAAACCGACTCATAATCTATTTTGAAAATGAGTCGGTTTGGAAGCGTTTAATTACTAATCCCCATCATTATCGCTGAAAGTCAGCGTCAGGCTAAGAGCCGACATCATATCAGACTTTAACAAGCGAATCAGGTTTTCCATCTCGGTGTAAAGTTCATTCGACTGTTCCAGTTGCTGGTTTTCAACTGCTGTAAAGAGCGGTGTGTTAAAACCATCCAGAAGAGTAATGATTCCCTCAATCTGGCTGATGATTTTTTCTGAGAGCTGATGGTTTTCTGTATTCTCAGTAGAGAAATCAATCAGTTTTGCTAAGCCTGTTCCTCCATTCCCCTCGAAGTATAATTTTAATGAAGTCAGGTTTTCCTTCAGTTGCTCAACCGAGGTCTTGGAGTATGGACTTTCCACAAGGTCGGGCGCCAATTCTTGCGTAAGGGAGCCTTTTCCTAGCGGTGCACCTAGTTTCTTGTTCTTAATATTCTCAGCAAACACGATAATATTGTTCGCCAGATCATTGACTGACGTACCAATGCCGTTGCCGATTTTTTCGATAAACTCAGCTTGATAGGTGTTGCTCCAGTCGTTACTCATCTGTGTTGAGATCGTCACCAGATTTTGCGCCAAGGCTTTCAGGTACAATCCTCTGTTTGGATCTGCAAATGCATCAATGATCTTTTGGTGATCATTGTCCTGATCGAAGATCAGGTACTCAATTGCATGTAGTCCTTTTCTGGTAGAGCCTTGATTACTGACATAGGTTTCATCAATGGTCTCAGTCGTATTGATGGCTTCCTCTATCAGCGCAGTTTCTGTTAGTGGCCAACGGCTGATGTACGTGCGGAAGTAATTGATGGCAACGGGTCCCAAGTCAACCATTTCGATGCTGGCCCATGAATTGGTCATTTTCACCCATTCTGCCTGTAAGGCAATCAGGTTATCTTCCTGTGGCGTTTCGGTAAATGTCACTGTCGCATTCAGGAAAGAGGAAGAGGCATCCGAAAATTGTGTATAGGATGGGACAATGATATTCGTAGCCAAGTCTTTCAGCAATACTTCCTTGTCAAAGTCACGGCTTCCTTCATCGGATTCACAGGCGCAAAGGGACAGGATAACCATTGCCCAAGCCAATATTTTTAGAGATTTCATATTCGTTATAGGGAGTTTACAAAAGTGATCAATGCAGTTCTTTCCTCTGCTGATAGCTGAATAAAACTTTCCTTTGATTTGCTAGCTTCTCCACCATGCCACAGGATGGCTTCTTCCACGTTTCTGGCTCTACCGTCATGGAGCAGTTGCGTATGTCCATTGACCGTCTCAATCAGTCCAATACCCCATAAAGGCGGAGTACGCCACTCATTGCCAGTTGCTTGGAAGTCTGGTCGGTTATCAGCCAAATCATCACCCATATCATGAAGCAGGAGATCTGTATAAGGAAAGATGGTCTGATAGGCCAGTGCAGAGATCGTATGTGCCCCAGTTGTCATACTCGGGATATGACACCCGCTACATTGAAGTTGCTTGAAGAGGGCTTTTCCCTTAAGCACTTCCTCATCCTTGGCTTGAGACCTGACAGGTACAGCGAGTGTAGAGCTGTAAAAAGTAACCTTGTCCAAAATGCTTTCCTTCAATTCCGGTTTACCTCCGCTTATTGTTTCATTGCAAGCTTGCTCAAGATCTGTACAAGACTCGTCAGGAAATAGGGATGAGGTAATGCCAATATCACCAAGGAAGGCACCAGCAACCTGTTGTTTCAGGTTGGGCATATTGGCTTTCCAACCGAATCGCCCGATTACCTCTTTTTGGGCAATCATGTCCCAGACCATGTTTGGTCTGCCACTGATGCCGTCTTTGTTTGTATCGAATTCGTCAGCAAAAGACAGGATGGTATTAGTTTCAACTGCCTCCAGAAGCCCCAAACCAATCATCTGGTTGGCTACCCTTGGCGAGTACATGACACCACTTTCAAACTCTCCCAGATTCAGGTTAAAAGTATAGGTAGGCTTGCGGATTGTATATTTTTCCCCATCCGCATACTCGCCTGTAATCTCTTCATATGCAATCAGCAGTTCACCTTCACCACTTTCTCCGACTTCCAGAATGCCATTGTTGGCTAACTGGCCGCCGTATGTCGGTTCGCCTACAGGTTCACCATGACTTCCACTTCCTGGAACACTCAAGCGAACCAGCATAGAGGATAACGGATCGCCAAACTGGTCAGGAGCTTTTCCACGGCCATCCTTGAAGTGGCACCCGGCGCATGAGCGGGAGTTAAAGAAAGGACCCAGACCATCCAAATCCTCCGTTGAGGAAGGGGCTTTTACCCAGTTTCGGTTAAAAAATGAATTTCCAGTCACAAAGATCAGGTCACCATCACCTTCAAGATTAGGAGCAGGATTGGAAAAGGCATTGACAGAGATGTCATAATGTGAGGTTGCGCCTCCCGGAAATTCCTCACCCTCTTCATACCATGACGTTGCGACTGTAGTATCCTTGTCTTCACATGCCAAAAGACCCAGCAGGAGTATACTCAGTAAGTAAACTTTTTTCATTCGTTATACTTTTCTGTTAAGGAGAAAAAAGCAAGGGTAATACAAACGATTACCCTGCTTACTCATCTTGAAAAAGTGGCTTAAATATCTGAAGGGTCAAAAGAGTAACCCAACACTTGAGCGGCTTCAGCAATCTTGTCGCCTTGCTCTCTCAGGATCGTAAAGGCATTCTTTACCCTCTCTCTACCATCAGGATTTGAAGACAGAATTTCCTGATCAAATGGACTTTGGATTGCTTCACAAGTTTCCACTGACTCATTTACCAGTGAAGTGATCTCAGTGTTTAGTGTTTCATCCTTAGCTTGTACCAAGTCATCAATACCAGCACCATCTATTTTAGAACCATCCACTCTTGTATAGCTACCCAAGTACACATTTTTGATACCCAATGCGTTGGTTACAATATCCCTGTGTGTATTGTCGCTGAAACATGAGTGCTCGTCTTCCTTGCTTTGCTCATCATAAGCCACAAAGATACGCTCACCAGCCAGTTCACCTTTGCTTAGCTTACCCATACCTGATAGGATGTAGCCGATTGAACCATTCTCTGCTACGAAAGTAGTTCTGTAGTCACCGCCTTCAGCCCATTCTGCTCTTAAAGAAGCAAGGTCATCTACCAGAATCTGGATTGCCAGTTTCAGGTAAGTAGCTCTTCTGTTGGCATTGTCAGCAGTGGTATAGTCTGTATAAGGTCTTTCTCCGCCACCCGGGCCATCAGAAAGGTCTTGTCCCCAAAGAAGGAACTCAATGGCATGGTAGCCTAGAGCGACATTTGTTTCACTGCCATTCTCATTTTGCTCCAGCAGTACTTCCTTAGTGATTTCAGGGAAAGTCTCTGTATCGTTGATGATGTTTGTACCTGAACCTTCAACTACGTAATCAATATGTGCCTCATCCAATGGCCATGCATTCAGCTGACCTTCAGGTCCATCAGCATCATCGATTGGGCCACCGTAGAATCTGAATGCTTCAGATTGTCCGTAAGGCTCTCTTGCAGCCAACCATGCCTTCTTTGCATCTTCCAATGCGGCTTGGCTAGGGTCGTTCAGGAATAGGTTTACTTGGTTTTGTAGCGCTAAAGCAGTTAGGTATGCATCGTCGTAAGTTGCGTATACAATCTCAGAGTAGTTCTCAAGCACCGCTGCTTCAAGTGTAGAATTGTCAGTTGTTGGTTCCGTTTCGTTATCACATGACGCGAATAAAGCACCTGCTAGTAATAGTGTTAAAACCTTTTTCATCTTACTTTATTTAGTTTAAAAATTAGCGGGCAAAGCTATTTTAAAATATTATTTAGATCAAATTAAAATAACAAAGGTCTACTATTTTGTTTGTAAGTATTTGATAAAGAGGTTTTTGAAATTCAATTAGGAAGTGAGGATTTTAATTTTTCTCTAACACAATTAGAGAAATCATCATTTTTTAGGTGTAGAAGTTTAAACATTAAAAACTCAAATGATCTTTTTAAAATCGTAAGCATCATTTTTTGGATAGAAAAAAAGCACACTTATAAGTGTTGGTTTGGAATATTAACCAATGCCATGTCTTCTTTACTTCTTCATAAATTACCAAATCCTTAAAATTAACTTAATCTACATAATTGAATATTAGTCAAAAATATACCGTTTATTTGGATATAATTTGACTTATATGAAAAAGGATATCATAATTATTGGTGCTGGTATAGCAGGACAGGCTTTGGCACTGGCTGAAGCTAAGAAAGGTAATAAGGTTACCGTATTTGACAGGACTTCTCAACCTGTTGGCGCATCTGTCAGGAACTTCGGAATGGTATGGCCTATTGGACAGCCAGAAGGTGTTTTTTATGAGGTAGCACTGAGATCAAGGCAAATATGGAAAGAGCTGATTGCTGCTACAGGGATCTACTCAGACCAGATAGGAAGCTTACACCTTGGCTATCGTGATGATGAGTGGGATGTCCTGCAGGAGTTCTATCAAGCCTATCAGGATGGACCTTATGAGTTGGAATTGGTTGAGGCAGGCAAGATTGACAAATATTCAAATGCGGTCAAGAAGGAAAACCTGAAGGGTGGTGTATTCAGCAAGACAGAGGTGATTGTAGACCCAAGAGAGGCACTGCGAACTTTTCCTTCCTACTTGTCTGAGCAACTTGGCGTAACGTTTCATTGGAATACTTTAGTGAAGGAAGTGGGTGACAGTAAGGTGACGACTTCTGATGGAAGAATCTTTGTGGCTGACCAGATTTATGTTTGCAGCGGTCCAGATCTTGAGACGCTTTACCCTGAAATTTATACCTCATGGGGTGTTACCAAATGTAAGTTGCAGATGATGCGTACAGTTGCGCAGCCAAACAACTGGAGGCTTGGACCTGCTTTGGCTGCTGGCTTGACACTGACACATTATAAGGCGTTTGATAAGTGTCCTTCCTTGGGTAAGCTGAAAAGCAGAATTGAAGAAGAGATGCCCCTGTACCCGAAATATGGCATCCACGTGATGGCTTCACAAACAGGACTGGGTGAGTTGACATTGGGAGACTCTCACGAATATGGTCTGACACACGATCCGTTTGACCGTATGGAAATCAACCAACTTGTTTTGGATTATCTGAAGACTTTCCTTGATGCTCCTACTTTCGCCTTACAGGAGTCATGGCATGGTATATATCCTAAATCTACAACTGGAAAAACAGTGCTGATCGCACAGCCTGAAGAAAATATTATCCTGATGAACGCTTTGGGAGGTGCGGGGATGACGCTCTCATTTGGAGTAGCTGACCGTATCGCCAATGGGAATTGGGATGATTTGATTTGATTGAAGTTGCATTTTTGAAAATGGTAACCACCTGAATATTCGTTTCGGGTGGTTTTTTTGTTAGAGTCTTCCTAAGGATTTATTATTTCAAAATAAGAAAAGCCACCTCAATATGAGGTGGCTTTTGACTGACTAGGTATTTATTAGTTTTTTGAGAACTAAAGTTTTTATTAGAACAACGAGATTTTTACGCCCATTTGTCCTCTGATGCCATAATATTCTACTTGCAATGGCCTGCCTTCTTCGCCAAGGTAATAGGTCATCGGCTCATTCAGCAGGTTATTCATCTCGGCAAAGATCATCACCTTGTCTGATACCTTGTATGAAGTGGTAAAGTCCATTGTGGTGTAGGCGCCGTAGATCTCATCCTGTGCATCACTGCTACCATGCTCCATGATATAGGCACCTTTATGGTTCCAAGCTAGGCGTGCATTAAAGCCACCTTTTTCATAGTAAAGGGCAATGTTGTACAGGGCATCTGCCTGACGAGGGATTGCTGTTTCCCTTACCTCCCCATCATCCAGTGGGATGGTCATTTCAGACTTCATAAATGTAGCGTTTGCATTGATGCCGAAACCGCTCAGGAAGCCTGGAAGAAAATCAAACTGTCTTGAAACATTGGCCTCTACACCTGCCAACCATGCATTGTCGCCATTGTCTGGTGCTGTGATTTCAATGTTTTTATAAGTCAATACATCTCCTTTGCGTGTAGAGGTAAAGACAGGGTCTGCTATGCTCTTTGCAAATACACCACCTGAGATCACACCAACATTACCAAAGAAATGCTCTGCCATCAGGTCAAAGTTCCAAGAGTAAGTGGGTTTCAACTCAGGATTACCTCCAGTGTAGATATTGTCAAACGACATGTATGAACCACCCGGAGCCATCTGCCAGAATGAAGGGCGTGCAAATGTTCTTGTTACGGCAAATCTCAAGTTGGTCATATTGCTAGGCTGGAACTTGGCGTGCAGCATTGGCAGTAAAGACAAGTAGTTGTTTTCAACGGTTGTTGGCTGTACCTCGCCGTCCACAAGATTGTAGCCTTCAAGCGTTGTGAGGGTTTGTGTCATCCTTAGGCCGCCAATCAGTGTCAGTTTTGTTGTTGGCTTGTAAGTGCCCATCACATAACCTGAGATATGCTGTTCGTGCACTTCAAAGTTACGGCCTATTGCACCACCATTTGATAGCAACCCTGAATCATCTTCCAACAGCTTCAGTTGTCCTGCATCCCTCAGTTTGACATACAGCTCGTGTGTTGTTTCAAGGTCCAGTACTTTAGAGAAGTTCTGGCTGAATGAGCTATTGAGTTCACTCATGTAGTCATTTTTGCCTGGCTGATCCTGAAGGCTGCTTCCTGCGGCTTTACCCAAGAACTCATCCACATTGGCCATCGTGATTTCCTCTGTACCGGTGTATTCATAGTATTCATCTGAGAAAGACTCTGTTCTTAGCTTGTCTCTGAATTTTAATCCTGCCTTCAAGGTAAATATATCCGAAAGGTTGGATTCAATATTGGCTTGTGCAACGATACGGTCCCTGTCACGTTTTGCCACACGGTAAATACCGAAAGTAGCCAATTTCATTTGAGAAGGGTCTACCTGAAAGTCATCACCCAATACCTGATCCAGGTTTTCCAGCGTGAATTGTCCTCCGTCAGGCGTGAACTGAAGTCTGTTCTTATTGTCATCCCCACTTTCCAACATGCCTACATTCATTGGAACACCGCTCTGGTTGAATTGCGCGAGGAAGTAAGAATTATCCTGTCCGTCAGGGATATCACCATAGTAGAATTGGTTATCGTAGCTTGACAGTTTCCAGTCCACTTTTGTCTTGCTGTTCAGCTTGTGGTCACCTGCCAATTCGGCTCCCCACATCTCTGTGATTAGGATGTTGTCAATGTGTTGTAGCTCCACTCTGCCTTCTCCTGTATCAGTATCGATTTTATCAAAACGTAACCTGTGTTTGAAGTGTGTTTCATGATCATTCAAAGTACCATAAACTCCTCTTGCTGTTATCTTGCTGTTCTCATTGAAGTTGTACTCCATACCACCGTTGAAGCCAACAGTTCTTCTTCTGCCGTCATAGTCTCTTAGTTCCAGTCTGTACACACCGTCAGATTTTCTTCTTGGCTCATAGTTGTCCGTTGCCCAAGCTCTGTCCCAGATGGTTCCATTCAGGATATAACCGAATTTTCCATTCTTTGACCTATCGCCATATAGTACGTTGGCAGAGTAGATGCCACCTGCTGCTTTTTGGTTGGCACCACCACCAAGTGTAACATTCAGGGTTCTGCTGTCAGGTGCTGTTTTAGTGATAAAGTTCACGCTACCGCCCATTGCGTCTGCCTCCATGTCTGGTGTGATAGCTTTTGAGACTTCGACCATTTCAATTAGGTCAGAAGGGAAAAAGTCAAAAGCGGATGCACGAGAACCTGTTTCTTCCTCAGCTGCTGGAATACGGTCACCGTTGATGGTGGCTGAAGACCAGTCTGCCGGAAGACCACGTACTGCTACAAAACGCCCCTCACCTTGGTCACGTTCAATCGAAACGCCAGCAATACGTTGTACTGCCTCAGCTGCATTTCTGTCTGGAAGCTTACCGATACCATCCGTTGAGAGCACATTCTTGATATTCAGGGATGCTCTCTGTACAGAAAGTGCCTTGGCTTCTGAAGCTTTCATGGAACCCATTACAACTACCTCGGTCAATTCACTGGCATCCTCAACCATTGAGATGGTCCCTATATCTAGCAGCTGGTTGTCTGTGATGGTTATTTGTTTTTCTATGGATTTATAACCTAGAAATGCAATCTCCAATGTATAGTTTCCGGCTTTGTCTACTCCTAACTGAAAGTGTCCTTCCAAGTCGGTAGTAGTGCCTTTGTTGGTTCCTTTTATCAATACCATGGCGCTAGGTAACGGACCATTATCGTCCACTATTTTACCTTTGACTCCCGCCAGTTTTTGGGCATAAGTAACCTGTCCTAATAGCAGCATGGCTATCAAGAGGAAGTAGTTCCTGTAAATGTTGTACATGACTGTGTTTGAGGTTTAAAACTTCGTTATGTTCCGATAAAAAATAATAGAGAATTAATATTTTGTCATCAGTGGTCTAACCGTACAAGTGCAACGTTTAAACCTTGTTATGAGATAGTGTTTTATGTCTATTAGCAACCTGACATGACAGGTTCTGCTATGGTTGTTTCTGCTGTTTGAGATTTATATCGCCTGATAAAATAGAGGCTGCTGACCAGTGTCACAGTTGCTCCCATAAAGCCGATAATGTAGCTGCCTTTGATCATCCAGGTCAGGTAACTGGCAGAAGGCATCCCGAAATTCTTGTACAATAGCAATCCTGTACTGCCAAGGTAACCCAGCCCATCTGAGAGCAGGAGCAGGAAGCTCACCGTACTGACATACTTGAATGCTGCAATCAGTCGGTCCATCAGCATAATTTGATAAGGTACATACCCCACATACAAACCAAAGCCTATCAGGGTAATCCATACCTCAGGTGTAATCATATGACTCTCGAACAGCCACGTGGCTCCAGCAATCAGCAAACATCCGCCAAAGAGCAGGAGGTGGTTCAGCTGAAAAGCCAGCATATTGTTTTTGATGCGCATCATCAAGGCTATAATCACCAGCATCACGACAAAGATCGGGGTTTCAGTTTGCGTGAATATTGCGGCATCGTTGCCCTTTCCGAGTGAGACCCAGATTTCGGCAGCGAAGTTGTCCCTGAAATCCCTGAACACACACAGCAACACATAAAGCAGCAACAACATGGATAAGCCAAAGCCGAAATGCAGGTAAAATTTCCATCTTGCCTTACCATCCATCGGCATACGCTTGGTTCTTTGCCTTTCATCCTCCTTACTTGGAACAGGTAAATGGTCCATCAGCCATACACTCAATACAAGCGGGATCAGGAAAAGCAAACCGGTTATGGCAGGCATCCAGAACTCTGAGACGTTCAATTCCAGCATCAGCCACTTGCCTACGGACTTTACAATACCTGATGAAAATATCTGTGTGGTAGAAAGTCCGGCTCCCAACAGTTCAGTAGTGGTTCTGCCTTCCAGATAGGAAAAGACAATTCCCCAGACCATGCCAAGCGGTAACCCGTTGAGCACCATAAAGAATATATTGTAAGGCGCTGGTACGATGGCGAAAAGGATAAGTGAGGTGGCCGCTATGCTGATCAGGATCAGGATAAGCCAAGGCCGTTGCTTATTGTTCATCTCCGACACGTACTTGACCCCAATAAACTTGGAAAGCGTGTATCCGATCAGTTGGGCTGTCAGTACCAGTATCTTGTAATCGACTCCCCATTGCTCCATGCCTGCAAATGTGGCAGCACCGATCGGTTTACGGAAAGCATAGGTACCGGAGTAGGTCACAAATGCCGTCATCCAACCGAAAAGCACAAATGTGAGCTTGGGGCTTTTACCTAACCAATTATTCAACTTTTCGAAATGATACATCGCTGTTTATTTTTTGAAAGGGGAAAGGCGATTGCTCACCTTTCCCTGTATTTTGTTACTTGAGTAATGGAATAAGCTCGGGCAAAGCGTGAATAATGTGCGTATATGGATAAGGCTTGAAAGTCTCTTCCGTAAATGCACCTGTCGTGATGCCGATCACCATGCCACATTTTGCAGCGTCACCCTGTTGCATATCAGAGCTGGTATCTCCAATCTTGATCACTGACTGGCTGTCTTCCACACCGAAATGTTCCATCGCCTTGAAGATCATATCAGGGTACGGTCTTCCTTGAGTCACCTCGTCGCTAGCCACACTGAAATCAATCAGGTTGTCCTTTTTCCAGCCTAGTCTGTCGATGATCACATCCATGATATCCCTGCTGAACCCTGTGTCAATGGCAATCTTGATCCCTTTGTTGTGAAGTGCTGTGAAAGTTTCTCTCACTCCTTCCTCTTCCTTTACACTTGCATCGGTTTGGTAGAATTCTACCATATTCCGAACAAACTGATCATGGATAACCTTGATGTCAGCTTCCGTATAGGCTTCCTTGTTATCATCCAATACCTTTTTGATGGCGATTGGCTTAGGGTATCCCATTAGTGGGTTTACCTGCTCTTCAGTTGTCTTGAAGCCGCCTTTTTCAAAAGCGTCTACAAATGCCTTGTGTACATAATTCTTGTCTTTGACTGTAGTACCTGCCATGTCAAAGACTGCCAGTTTGATTCCCATGCTTTTTTGGATTTACATTTCAGGCTAAAAGCCATTCGTTATTCCTTTTAAATAGATCTCGTGATAAGCATCTTTCAGCCAGTGTATCTTTGGCTGAATTGCTTGGTACAAATCAATACATAATTTGATATATATTCAACTTTTGTGAATGATGCTCAATAATTAAATGCCTTGAAAAATAGATTTGGGAATATTGCGTATAACTTTAGTTCATGTTTAGTTTACTGTAAATGCTACTCTGATGTGTATTTATACACATTATGGTAATATTGAGGGGAAAAAATGGAAAGGTTAAAAAATCATCAAATGCATATATTGGTATACCGTTCAGACAAAATGCATAATTATTGAAAGTGAATATTTGTCAAAAAATGAAATCTGATAGAAACCACGAAGTATTTCATTATTTTTAGGAAATTTTTTAAGAAACATAATACAGACCAAGGATGGCAATCAAGGACGAGAGTCTTGGAAATATAGGCAAGGCAATTAAGGAAATAAGACAGGACAAAAGACTCAGCTTGCAGGAGGTGTCTCAGAAGAGTGATGTAACACCTAGCCTGTTGTCAAAGATTGAAAATTTCAGGACAGTACCTTCTTTACCGGTGTTGTTCAATATCGCCCGTGCATTGGATGTAGATATGGCTGAATTGGTAAGGAATGTCAGGCATTCATCTATGGATTATATCCTGATCAGGAAAGGGGAGGTATCTCCTATAGAGCGTTCTGACTCGGAAGGGCTTCGCTACTTTGATCTTATATCACAAGCCATTACCAATGTCAATATGCGGGTCAACTTGGTGGAAGTGAGCGGTAATGTTCACCGTCCGCCAATTGCAACCAACGGGTTGGAACTGCTGTACGTGATTCATGGAGATATCAACTATGGGTTAGGTGAGGAGATGATTGAGTTGCACGAGGGAGATACCCTGTTTTTTGATGGCAATATTCCTCACTCTGTCACCAACGATACAGACCAGAAGGCATTGCTGTTCAAGGTTTACCTGATGGATGTAAATGGGTAACAGCTTTTTTGCTAACGAATAAAAACAACCGCTTCTTGAATAAAGAAGCGGCTATTTGCTTTATAAACCGTTTTGATCGGAATTACATTAATCCTGGCCAAGAGCTACTATTGATAGCTTTTGGGTAACCACTTTCTGCCGTATTGGTTGATTTATTGTACTTGATATAGGTATTGTCACTCAAAAAGAAATAGCAGTAAGTACTGTCCCAGTCAAGGGCAGCGGTAATAGCATTGCCGTATGGCTCCAACCCTGACCATGAGCTGTTGTCAATTGCTTTTGGATAACCAGTATCTACTTGGTCATTGCTGATGCTGTAACTGATATAGGTGCCATCATTCAGGAAAAAATAAGCCTTGTCATTGTCCCAGTTAAGTGCTGCCACAATCTTATCTCCATATCCTTGCAATCCTGGCCAAGTTGAGTTGTTCACTTGTTTCGGATAGCCGGAAAGCACTTGGTCTGTACTCATATCATATTTCAGGTACCTTCCGTCGCTCATGAAAAAGTAGCCATACTGGTTGTGCCATTTAAAAGATGCACTGATAAGTTCCTTGTAACTATCAAGTCCGGGCCATGTTGAGCTGTTGACAGGTTTAGGGTATCCAGCATCAGCTGAGTCGTTGGATTTGTTGTAACGCACATACTGATAATCATTTCGGAAGAAGTAAGCTGTATTGTTAGCCAGATCATTCCAGTCAAGAGCAGCTGAAATTGACAGGTTATTACTATTGCCGTACATACTGAATGAACCTGTAGCACCATTCAACTCGACTGTGTAGGTATTTAACCCAATTGTAGCCGTAGTGTCCGTAAAGTTACCTTGATTTCCAGCAATGGTTCCTACCAATTGGTTGTTGCGGTAGATATTGGCACTATTGCTACTTTGCGAATACCAGAAAACGCTATTTCCTCCTTGAGAAGCTTGCATCACTTTTCTTGGCCCATCTTCTCCGATCAATGGGGCAGATGCCAATTGCCATTCCGGTTGGATCGTGATACCCAGATGTCTCAGGATAGTAGGAGCCACTGAAGTTTGGGCAACTGTCCCATACAGTCCATTAAAACCTGAATTTGGAATAGAAGTAACTGAAGAATTGAATTCATCATTACCTGCCTTGTTCATACCTACAAAGATGGTTTTTTCATAAGTGGTCTGGTTACCATGTGAGTAACCTAAACTTGGGTCACGTCCGTGGTCGGTAGCCACTATGATCAGCCAATCTTCGCCTGTTTGGTCTATACGGTCTTCCACTGCTTGTAATAAGGTTCCCACCTGTACGTCAACTTCAGCAATAGCATTGTTGTAGGCACTTCCCCATCCACTGGCATGTCCTACGTGGTCTACATTATCCAGATGGACAAATAGTAAGTCTGTATTTTCATCCTGTAGGTCATTGACAGCCCATGTAACGGCATGAGCATCATCTCCGCCGTCATATCGACGGTCTACATAGCTCATGTCATTTTCCATAAACTCATGGATGGGAGACCAAACTGCTACTGAAGCTATTTCTGCATTAGGCTGTGCTTCTTTTACATAGGCAAAGATACTTTTCGCTTGAGACTTGTAGGTGGAAGAACTGTTGTTTGGAACTCCATGTTTATCAAACCATACACCAGTCAAAAGGGTAGCCCATCCCGGACCGCTATAAGTACTCTGCTCGGAAGGGGTACCCATGATACCACCTGTAAAGCCTTTACTTATATTCAACTTGTCTAAGTTAGGTGTGCTCACATTTGCCATTTTTTCATACTGTAATCCATCAATGCCAATGAAAAGCACATGCTTGCCAGATGCTGTTCTTAAGTTTGAATTTGGTTCAACTTGGTTGTTTGGCTGTGTGTCAATAATAGCATTGTTACAGCTGCAAATTGCTACATAGATGGCTAGTAATAGCGCTTTAAATAGTTTTTGTGTGTTCATGAGATTTGAATATTTGTAAATTTATGCTGCGATGATATCAAAAAAATAATTAGCTATAACTATGTGTAACAATTCAATAATCAAATGTTTAAATGGCTGTTATGTGAGGGCTTCTAATGTTGAGTAAATTTTAATATTAGTCAATTTAATTGGAGAAGTTGAGACGAGCGCTATTCAGAAATAGCATAGGAAAATACAGGCGACTGCATTGGTCAAAACGATAAATAGATATTTCACATAAATGAATCAACTGGCTGACCTGAGTCAAATATTTCAATTGGCTGCTAGTTCCTTTTATTTGAGAAGCTTTTGAATTGAATTCAGTTCGAAATAGAATTGGAGTAAAGAAGTGAGCGTCTGGTTTATTATTCTGACTTGAAATTGTGGAAGCGTAAATATCAGAAGTCAATGGAAGAAAAAATATGTTAAGACCGAGGTCAACCTCATTTGTTGCTGCCTTTGCAAATAGTAATAAAGCAGCTTTTTATACAGAGATAGAGGGGGATTTTGTGTCCGTTGAAAACTAGCGAAATTTCGTTTATTGGCTTTTGAGTTAAAAATTCAACTTCATTAAAGTTAAAAAATGTTAAAATAAATTTTCACTGAACCAAATACGCTTACAAAAGGAATTTTAATGTTCTCAGCACACTTAACAAAGCTTATTCGTCTTCGTGTCATTAGCGAAATAGAAAATTCTAAAAGTGTATTCTTATCATGAAACAATATTCTATAAGTTACTTTTTACCACTTAAAATATTTTTTAAATGTAAAAATAACCTTAATATTATTTTAATATTCAGTCGTTTGTTAGTGAAAAATTTCTTGCTCATGTTTGTATCGTCAGACAACGATAAAGGAACTACAAACCAAATAATCCTGGAGGTTCCCAAACGATCAAAACCAAATACATTACGGAGTCTGACCTTTAAACGAGATTTTAAGAAACAAGAAAATACATAGAACGATGAAAACATTTAAATCAATTCTGGCAGTTCTGACTCTGAGTATCTTTACACTGATCAACGCTAACGCAACTTACAGACCACTAGGCGGTATCACTTACAGCTTTAAAGTGGCAACCGGTCAGCAAGTGGCAACACTGGTACTAAAAGACATGGAAGGTAAGGCAGTGGACTTTATCCTAAGCAATGCAGAAGGCAAAGTGGTCATGCACCGCAAGTTTGAAGGCGTGGTAGAAACTTCTGCTAAACTGGACTTTGCAGCACTGCAAAAAGGTGATTACACGATGACACTTCAGTTTGAGGATAACCGTGTAGTAAGACAACTGGAGATTACAGAAGCTAAAACAGTGGTGATGAAAGATTACCAACTGACAAGCAAGGATATGCCTTACCAGTTTAAATTGAACGGTAAAGAACTGAGCCTGTTCTTTAACAAAGCAGCGGAGAAAGTGCTGAACATTACAATCACCAACGAAGCTGGTGAAGAAGTTTACAGCTCACGTTTCGTAAGCGGTTTCAAGCCAGTAAAACAGCTTGACCTAAGCCTACTGAAAAGTGGTATCTACTACGTGCACATCAAAGGCAACGAGACTAACGTAACAGAAACAATCGCGCTGTAATCAAAAGCAGACATTCATTTTCATACATACACAAAAAAGTAAAAAGCCCCGCCATCAGGTGGGGCTTTTTCTTTATGTTGGTTGCTAAAGTTTACCACTGAAAGAGTAATTCAACCTTTTGATTCGGTCACGGTACAGGGTCAGGTATTGTGCTTTTAGCTCTTCAGAAAGAAAACTCCTTTGCGTAAGTTGCTCGACCTCAGGGTTGGCAGTGCGGAATGTATCCAGTAGGCGAATGGCTCTTTTTTCCTGCACACCAATCTTCAAGGCAAATTCCAGAAAATCATCGTAAGCATAGTATCCGTTAGCCGCAAAGCTGTCAGTTTCATAGTCATGGGAAAACAGTCCATCTTCCAACGCCATATCCGAATCAGCAACGTGTAGCCGTGTATTGATCAGGTCATATACAGGGCTTAGCAGGTAATCCCCATCCCTTACTTCAATTAGGGAAAAGTTTTTCAGGTGTGCATCCCCATTATGGAAAAGGTAATTGAACAGGATCTGTGCAAACAGTTTTTCCACTTCAACTCTCCAAGCAGGTACAAACTCCCTTAATAAGACTGCAATTTCCTCGTAACTGTATCGGTACTTGAAGTCCGGTCCTGCATTGTCCTTGGTCTTGCCGGCTAATGAAGCAAAATCTTCCAGTCCAAACTTGGTGCCGTCCGATTTTATGTCAAACCGTCGGGTGATATAGGCTGGGGAACCGTCCTGAAAGAAAATCAGGGCATTCTCAGCCGTATTGATCTTGTAAACTTGTCGGGCAATCTGCATGGTCAAATGCTCATTGGCAGGAACCTGCTCCACCAGTTTCAGGTCTCTCGGAATAGGTTTTAGGATATAAGTACCCTGTTCACCGGAATGCGTCAGCCTGAGCCTGTTCTTTTCCAGTACCATACTCAGTTTTTCCTGTACTCCTGAAATAGAGATACGCTTGCGGTTTTCGATAAACAGCTCCGTCACCTCTTCACTAAGTTGCGGAGAGCGGTAAGGAAGTATATGGCTGACTTTCTTCCCTTCAAAAAGTCGTTTACGGCAGGCAGTTGTATAGGTCGAATGTCCTTCCGCCAAAGTACCCGGACAGTTGTAAATCTCTACTTTCATCAGTCAATCGGTTTTACGGATACAGCGCCGATGGTATCAAATTGTGCGGTTTCAAGCAGCAGGCCGAAATGGTCTTCTTCATCCATTTTCAGTTGAAGGCTTTGCAGTTTGCGGTTGACACCTTCACTCAGCATATTGAAGAAAAATGGGAACAGGATTGGACTGTGAAATTCCCGTTTTACCTTGGGTAAGGTTAGGCTTATGGCAGGTAGTTGTGTATCCATAAAATAGGCCTCCTCGTAGACAAATCGGTAGCTATTCCTGTTTTCTTCTGTCAGGATACCCGCCAGCACACCATTTCTGTAAACCTCCGCTTTTCTCATATCTTATTATTGCTTTACCTGTATCACTATTTCGAGTCCCAATACCTCCAGCAGTTTCTGAATGGTAGAAAGGGTAGGGTTTCCTTTTCCATTTTCGATCGCCTTCAGTGTACGGAGTGCTACTCCAGACAGTTCTGCCAGATCCTGTTGCGTAATGCCAAGCGTTTCACGCCTTTGTTTTATGGTAGAAATAAATGCTTCTTGGTGCATTATAATGCTCTTTTGAGTTCAAAAAAGTAAAAAAGTGCTTAAAAAGCAATTAAAAGTGTATTTTAATGCACTTTTTGAGTTAGCAACTAAAATCAAGCTATGTTATTAATGGATAAGGCATCAAAGGAAAGATTGTATAGTCAGCGTGTCAAAACTAGTGATAAGCTTTATTTGATTGCTCGATATATTGAAGAAAAGTATCAGTTTGAACACCAACCAAACCATTGGGATAGTACGTTGGAGGGAATGGAACAAAAGGAGAGCGTTTTTTATAAGGTTTGGTTATGGTTAAACTATGTAGAATATGAAGGCTTAGTTCGTCCTGTTAAAGAATTTATAGAAGTCTTTGGTGAAGAGAAAAATAGAAGCCTGTCTGAAGGCTTAGCTCAACAACAGCTAAATACTACTGATCTGGAAAATTTTTATACATTAGAAGGAGAAGCAGGAAAGGTACTTCTAAAATGGGGAATTAAAGAAGTCATAGGTTAAATGACAATGCCTTATTGAGGCATATTTTTTATTCTAATTGTAATCGGATGTCATCATCAAAGGAGATTCAGCAATCAATATATAAGGCTTTTAAAAAGCTTGATGGAAATGCTTCGTTAGACGAAATAACCATACTGACAGGTTACAGTCAAAATGAAGTAAATCAGGGAATTAAAAGCCTTATAAAAGATGGACACTTATTTAGCATCTCCAATAGAGATCAAAGTGTCATATATAACATGATTTTTCAGCCTTTGTGGAAACGAACCTTAAGAAAGGTAAGGCAAAGTATACGAAAAATTACTAAATCCATTGTCTTTCAATTTGTTAGAATAACTCTTCCTTCAACTATCTATTTTTATCATGCAATTGCATTAAGTGTAATTGCATATATCCTTGTATCTTATTCTTTTCATCCATTTGTCTTACATATTAAGAAAGCATTGGAGGCAGAAGTTGTAATAGGTATTTTATTACTGGTAATAACTTACTTCTGTCTGAGATGGTTTTTTGATCAACATCTTAATTATGAGGAAACAATGGACATTCCTACGTTAGAGTGTGACAACAGAAAGCGTTCGCATATCCATATTCTTCAATCATTTTTGTTAGGTGATCAATATTTAGTTGATGAAGAGGAAAGTGTAAAACATCAGGTGGTAGCCTATCTTCATAAACACGAATATTTAATAACTGTCGCTAATTATATGACTTTGACGGGGTCTCCTAAATGGGAGGCTACAGAAAGCTTGACAAAGTTACTGATTGAATTTGATGGGAATGTATATGTAACAGAAAATGGAACAATTGTTTATGATTTTAGTGAGGTTGAGAATTTACCAGAATCAAAGTTTATCTATGATTACTGCTGGAATAGGCATATACATAATAAGGCGTGGAATATAAATACAAGAAGGCAAGATCAGGAAATCTACGGAATACTCATTAAGATTCTTTTATTTTCAGTAATAACAACTTTACTATTGCTTAATGTAAGTGAAAGTTGGACTTCACTATTGAATATAATATTTGGAGTGCTTCCATTAGTACTTTCTACGCTATTTTTATCATTCTCATTTTTCAATCGTAGGAGGCACTATAAGAAGATAAAAAAACAATTGAAATCAAATGGTATTTATCAACTACTGTATAAGTTTTGTGTAGAGGGAAATGTGCATTTTGATTCCCAAAAGAGTGAACATTATACTCTTCTTAGCAGATTGGATGAGTTTTTAGATTATGAACAAGAGAAAGCATCTTTATTTATTAAAAGTGATTGGTTTTCATCTTCCTTGAAAGATGTTAATGTACTAAGAAAAGTAAACAAAGAGGAGATCACTAACATCAAGGTAAAACCAAGTTATGACCTTCAGTATCTAAGACCAAAATCGATATTTACAGATGATATTTATGGTACTTTTGAGGGAGATGTACTTAAGACTTATACTAAACACTTTAAACCCTTTTGGTATGAGCAATTTTTAGGTTTGGGAATTCCTACAGCTATAATCATTTATATCATATTAGGCGTCGTAGAAAAGAATATACCTTTGTCATTTATATCAGTTATGTTATTTACTGTTCCTATTAATTTAGGTGGTGGATTTTGGGCAATACGTAAATCATTTAGAGGTGGGGAATATGGAGGAATTAATATAAAATCGGGAAAAATAGAGTTTATCTATCAAGATCATCATAATATCGAAACGATAGAAACCACTCAAGTTCAAGGTATATTAATAAGAGCTAAGGGAGAGATTATTACTTATAAAAAAGGAAAAAATAGCCCTTCAACTTATGCGATTGACCTTAAATATAAAATGTTTTTAAGACTAATAGATGGAACAGAAATCGCATTCCCATTAGTTTATGGTTATATAAGAAAAGACATCTATACTTTGAGTTGGGTTTTTAAGCTAGATTTGATTGAAAGGGTTCAGAAATGGAAACATAATAAGGTAGACAGAGAAGTTCAGACTATTTATGAAATGATACAGCAGGAAACATCAGTGCCATTTCAAGTATTTATGGAAATGAAACCTGATCTTGATAAAAGTAATCGAAGGGTTAATTACACTCTAAAGAAAACAGATATTGAGTCATTTGAGAAACAGTTGCTGGAAAGTGGTGCTTTAATTTATTTAGGAGTACAGCCAAAAAATATTGGTTTCTATATTGAGAATCATTGATTTAAATGATTATTACATTTTACTCAAAGTTTTCGATGCAATTTTTGAAATAGTAGTGAGTGGAGAGTTTGCCCAATATTCAAATATAGATCTACAGTCATCAGTTGGTTTAATATTCCATAAAGCTTTTCGAAGATGATCTGTTACCCCCTCACAAAATTCATTGTGATCAAATGGAGTCATAACGATGTCTATATAAAACCTTTGTTTTTCATCTTCTGAAAGTCCTAAATCTGTAGAAAAAGAGCTGACTAAGTCCACAAAATACTCCAAGAAAACAAGGTATCTATAACTGTCAACTTTGTTTCTGCTCCGAATAAATTGGTCGATCATATTGAATAGAACTTCTTTCCCAAGCTTTGCATAGCTGAAATAGTAGCATAAATTAAGCGTAAATTCTAGTCGGAAGAACATAGGATCATGATCTAAAAAGCTCTGTTCAAATTGAAGCTTGATTAACTTATGATAATGTGACTGATTTTCTGAATAAACACTCTTGATTTGGTTATAGATAATAGCTTCTCTCATTCTCTTAAAAGAGAAGTTTATACAAGTAAGGCTCTCATCTAGATGATCATTGACACTCTCATAAGCTGATCTAAAATTTTGTTGATGGACCAATTGTTTTACTGTATACTGATCTACAGTATCATGCTTAAATGTATAGTTATCTATGAAGTCAACGTATTTACAGAATTGGATATATTCGTCTATAATAGATGTCATGTCATTCATTTAAATACAGTTTGAATTTGTAAACGCACCATTTAATCTACCACTGGCAAAATTATCGGATTGAAAGCTTTTGATGCCAGTATTACCTTATCCCCAATCTGGAATTTTTTGACTTCTTCCTCCTGTGCAATAACCTTGACGATATTCTGCTGTACCAGTACGGTGACAATATAAACTACTTCCTGTTTATCAATTTGAAGTATTTCTCCTGCAAACCGGAATTTGCCACTGATATGGTTATCAGTAAAGATGGCGGCAGGTGTGCCTTGTCGGGTGATCTTACCTTTCTCAAGTACCATCACCTGTTGGGATAGCTTGGTGATTTCACCTATATCATGGCTGATCAGGAGGGTAGTCAGCTTATATTCCCTATGTACTTTCAGTAGAAAGTCTTGCAACTTGAGCCTGATTTTGATATCCAGTGCGGCAAGCGGTTCATCCAGCAGTAGCAGCTGAGGACGTTGTACCAATGCTCTTGCCAAGGCTACACGTTGCTGCTGACCGCCTGAAAGGGTAGTGGGTTTCCGATTTTGCAGGTCTCCCAGTTCCATCATTTCTATCAGTTCGCCAATAATGTTTTGAGGTTGACCTTTCGCCAAGGCAAACTGTAGGTTTTCCTGTACCGTCATATTTGGAAATAGGGCATAATCCTGAAAGACATACCCGATACTGCGCTGCTGAGGGGAGAGGTTAATCCTTTTTTCTGAATCAAACCATACCTTGCCATTGACTGTAATGCGTCCATTGTCAGGTGACATCAAACCGGAGAGCATGCGGAGGGTGGAGGTCTTTCCTGCACCGGATTCACCATAAAGCGTGGTAAATGTACCCTGCTCAATTTGACAATTGACTTGCAGTTGCATTTCTCCTGCTGTGGCATTGAGCCGCTTCTGTATATTCAGTTCAATCATTTCAGAAATCGTTTCAGGTAGCCGCCATTGACAAGGTAGACAGACAGCAATACACAAAAAGTAATGGCAAAAAGGATTAGGGAATAGACATTGGCAACACCGTAATGAAGGGCTTCCACTTCCTCATAGATAGCAATGGAAGCTACCTTGGTTTTGCCCGGAATACTGCCACCGATCATCAGCACTACCCCGAATTCACCTACCGTATGCGCAAAAGAAAGGACGATACCTGTCAGGATAGCGGGTTTGATATTCGGTAGCTGTACCTTTAAGAGTGTGGTTAACTTGGATTTTCCCATCACATAAGCAGCTTCAGTCAGCGTGGGAGATAGCCCTGCCAATCCTGCTTGAAGGGGATGTACCATAAACGGCAGACTGTATAACAGTGAAGCTACCACCAATCCTCCGAAAGAGAAAACCAGTTTGATGCCGAACCAATCGGTTAGCCATTCTCCGAATACATTGTTGGGGCTGAATGCCACCAAAAAGTAAAAACCCAACACTGTAGGGGGCAGCACCAAAGGCATACTGACCAATGTTTCGATCAGGGGCTTTAATTTGGAGTTGGTTCGCACCAGCCAGAAGGACAGCATCAGAGAGAGGGGAAAAGGAGCAATGTCGTAACGGTTGCCAGCTCAAATGTCAGTATCAGGGGTGTCCAATCCATTATTCAGAGAGCATTATTTCATTTAACTTGATCATGGCTATGACGGTATCGTTTTGTTGTAAGTCCAGTTGCCTAACGGCATCGCTGCTGATAATGGCTATCAGGTTGCCTACTTCGCTTTCGATGGTCAGCTTGCTTAGAAGAGAACCTTTTTCAATTACAGCTAACGATCCTTTTATCTTGTTGGTCAGACTCACGGCATGTTCCGTATCAGTGCCTATTACTACTTCGGTTTCCTTGAAAAGTATATGAATCGGGTGGTCAACCTTCAAGTAAGCTGCTGTTTCTGGTGTTTCAATAATAATGGTTTGAAGTTCAATGGTTGCTACTTTTACTGTAACCAAAGACATGCTGCCACTGACCCGAATATTAGTGATGTGTCCTGATAGTCGATTCATTTACTGCGTATCCAAATGCTTTCAATATTTTTTTTGCGTCAGTCGAAAATAGGTACTGATAAAAGCGCAGTACTTCAGGTCTGACTGTCTTGTCTTGCTTGACAATAATAACACCTTGCTCCAAAGGAGTATAAAGACTATCGGGAACTTGTGTCCATTTGCCTTTTCCCTTCATTTCAGGTGAAAGTACGACTGAGAGTGCCGTAAACCCCAGTTCGGCAGACTTTGATGTGATAAACTGGTTGGTTTGTGCGATGCTCTCCCCAAACACCAGTTTGCCCTTTACTTTTTCCGTTAATTCCGTTTTTTCTAAGGATTCCGTAGCGGCTTTTCCATATGGGGCAGTTGCAGGGTTTGCCAAGGCAATGTGGTTTACCTTATTCCCTGTAAGTGCTTCTATGGATGGTGAGATGTTTTCCATCATCGACCAAAGAACAAGTTTCCCGTAAGCGTATACTTTTGGGGTGGTTGCAGCCTTTCCGATGCTGTCAATCTCCTTAGGGTATTTCATATTGGCAGAGACAAAAATATCGTATGGCGCTCCTTCCTTGATCTGTGCTGTCAGTTTTCCAGATGAGCTGATCACCAAGTTATATTCAAGCCGATGCTCTTTGGCAAAAGAGTCTGCCAAAGCTTGAATGGCAAACTGCATATTGGCAGCTGCTGCAATGGTAATGACTTCCTTTTCTTTACTTTCTGCACGCTTGTTACAACTGGAAATCACCAAAAAACAGGCAGTCAGTAAGTAAATGATAAAGCTGATTGTTCTCATTTAGTTTAATATAAAAATTCAATACCCAGTATAAGTATTTCTCAAGATAGTGTAGCAGCTTCAGAAAGTCACATGGTATCCTTCAATAAACTTTTGAGATGTGCTATTTCATCCTTTTTGCTGTTCAACTTTTTAGAGCCAAAATACAGTGTATTCTCCAGCAATTCTTTCCCT
>NZ_JBAJNO010000001.1:300000-381380 GCF_036880985.1 Limibacter armeniacum | reverse complement strand
TTCTCATGGGTATAGTCCTGCTCTGCTGCTGGGTTGATGATAAACTCAAACCCTCTCAACAATGTGATGGCAATAGTCTTATCCTGATCTTCCAGCACCTCATATTCCTTCAGACCATCTACCAGAATAGCTGCCCCTTTCTTGCCATCTGTTAGATCAACAAACTGGTGCATCGGGAAGTCATACATTGGTTGTTCTACCCATTCCGTTGTATCTGGTCTTTCCAGTGATCGTTTCACCACATCAAACTGTCCCTCGCCAAAGGAATGTGTAGCCCCTGTCAATCCTGTCGGGAACATGATACGCAGGCGGTGACTCTCCACCTTGTTATCCATCTCGATTTGGAAGTCCACTCGCTTGGCATTTTTGGTCAGGGTTACCAATAAGGTTACGGGTACATCCGTTACATTTCCATTTTCTGCTTTGCGGTCAGAAAGGTTATTGTACAATGAAAGTGTATGCCTGATGGCTACAGTAGCAGACAGTGCACCATTCTCCAGCACCTCGATCTCAGGTTTTGCTTTTTCAGTGGTCACAAATGGTGCTGTTGGAGTATTGACCCATGCATGCCCCGCTTCACCTTCATCATACAGGTAAGCGATCTCATTATATTCCGTACCTGATAATTTTTCTATGACATTCAGTGTACCATTGGCATTGATTGTCACCTTCAGGAAACTGTTTTCCATTACAGGCTGTGACAATACTGTCACCAGTCTATCTTTTGGCTCTAATACCAGTGCCTTTGGCTTGATGCGGAACGCTTTCATTCCAAACGCAGGAAGATCAGTCAGTTCTACATAGGCACGGTAACGAACCATATCAAAGAACATCGGACGGTTGGTCATTTGCTCTAGTACATGCTGCTGTGGCATACGCTCTATCAGCTGGCAGTTAAGCACCTTTCCGTCTTCATCCACAATTTCGAACCCTTCCTGATCAAACTCCACCGGAATGTCCAGATAGGCTTCCACCACGGTGGTTCTATTGCTGTTGTTCGGGTTGACTGCCACCAAGAATACTTTGTCGTTCACTTGCTCCTCCGAAGGATCCACCAGCCTGTCTGTATTCAGTTGCAGTACTGAATGTTTCATCGCACGTTCAAACACCCCTCTTGAGATTTCGATCACCTCCTTGTAGCGGTGCATCATGTCATCATGGATGGCATCCAGTGAGCAACCACCAATGGAATCATGTGCTGCATTCTGCAATACTTTTTCCCAAGCGATATCTAAGTACTGGTCGCGGATGTCACGTCCCTGCAATCCAGAGAATACGTTGAACGGCTCTGCATAAAACTGCAACCAACGCTCCGCATCAAAGTTTTTCTGCTTCAGGTACATCCTCGCTGAAGTTGTGTAACCGTACAGGTTACCGCTACGACGGTTTGCCTGAGCCGAACGGCGCTCACCTGTTACCAGTGACAGCTCTTCCTCATTGACACTTTCTGCAATATGCTTTGCATACTCCAGCAATGTGGAATGACGCACATCCAGGTTCATCTTTTCCTTAATATCCTTGATGATCTGTACTGTTTTGCCATTCGGACCTGAAGAGTCGTGTCCTTCCATCCAGATCTTATGCGGTGTCGTGAAATCGTGGTCCTGCTCCTCACGTAACCTGTTAGCCCAAGGCTCCAGTGTTTCAGGATAATACCCTTCGACTGGAGCTACAATAAAGAAGTCCTCATCTTGCTGCTGCCTGTCAGCGAAGTGGAATGGGGTCCCACCTTTTGACCACTTGTACTCCACCTCCCAAGGGTCTTCATTGTGTACCGCATTGCGGTAGATATAGAAATAGAAATTGTATCTCGGCATAGTAGAGAAACGTGAAGACACCATACGTGTGCCGTCTGCACCTTCCCACATAAACTCTGACCTAGGAGACTCCAGTGCATTGATGCCCCTGTAGAACATGATCAGGTCAATATTGAACTGCTTGTAAAGCTGAGGCAACTGAGAGATTTGTCCCCATGAGAATGGAGAGTAACCGATCTTGGAAACACCACCGTGCTCTGCGCAGACCTTGTGCCCAAGCAGTAGGTTACGGACATGGTTTTCGCCCCCTACCTGAAACTGGTCAGGCAAGATGTACCAAGGTCCGATCAACAGACGGTTCTCCTTCACAAACTGGATGATCTGTTCTTTTTTGTGAGGTTTCACTTCCAAATAGTCTCTCAGGACAATGGACTGGCTATCCAGATGGTATGCCCTGTACTCAGGATCTGATTCCAGAATCCCCAGTACGGCATCCATCATGTCGGTAAGCATTTGTCTGTTTCTTTGGAAAGGAAAACGCCATTCCCTATCCCAGTGTGTGTTCGATATTACGTGATAAACGTTATTCTCCATGGTTTTCTCTATGCTATATTTCTTTCTGATCTAAATAATTGGGTATGGGTATTATGACTGCAATACCTCATTTCGGATAAAAAGCTGTTCTTCGAGCAGTACCTCAGGCACACCGCCCTTGCAAATAAATGTGGCTGCACTCAGGTCATGTCCTGCCGTTTGGGCAAATGGGACAGCAATGCTTAAACCGATACCCGCCGCACGCATGGCAACTGTACCGCTTTGGCTGTCCTCAAAACCTGCTACCTTGTCAAAGTCATTTGGGTGAATTCCCAGTTGGTGAAGGGCTATGCTGTAAAGGTCACGGTGAGGCTTCAACCTGATCTCATTGGAATCAGAAGCTGTTACAAAGCTATCGTACACATTGCGGTAGTCAAATAACTGTTCGGCAATAAACTGCTTGCGTTTCTCAGACACCGCAGATTCCATAATCCATTCCCTGAGTACTGCAAACACCTCCTTGATCACAATATCCGCCTCATAAAAGATGGATGATGTCACCAGTCCAACCTTCAGTGGCTGTTGCTCGAATTGACAACTCAATTCAATCAGTCTGTTTGTCGTATAGTTGATATCAGTATCGGAGAAACTAACTCCCCGTTTCTTATTGTAAGTTTCAATCAGCTCCGGAAGCAGGTTTTTGATCTCTTCACCTAGCCAACCTTTCATCATCAGCAACAGTACACCTACTCCCGGCATTGGCTCAATCAGATGCTGACCTTTTTCCACATGACCAAATACTTCCTTTTGTACCTCATCACCTTGATTTAGCCTGATCATCTCCAGCAACTCATGATAACGCTGATAGTATATGTCAATCCCCATAGCCACAAGCATATCATCAGAGAAGTCTTCCAGTTTACCAGCATAGGTAGACACGAAGTAGACATTTGCATCTTCGCGACTATATTCTTCCTGTGACACAAGCTGTAGCAATGCCTGATCCTTTGCCATCTGACCAATGCCAAGTTTCAACAGGTTCTGCTCCACTTCCTGCTTTCTTTTTTGGTCTTTGCCGCATACGAGCGTCCAAACCACTGCATCCAGAAATGCCGTTACAATTGCCTCTTTCTTGAAAGTATCACCGTATTGACCTAACAAATACTCCACATGCTTGGTCGTGCTGTTGCCAATCACGTTCGGATAGTCCACTACCTTGTCAAGTCCTTCCCATAGAGTCTTATCCATGCGGTCACCCATTTTCCGAACCATGTATTCCAAGGCGTGCAGGCAAATCTCTTCCGTTGTAGTGGTGGTTCCATCCATGTCCATCACCACAGCCTTCAGTATTGCAACACCCTGTTCCTGCTTGGGAGCCAAGGCATACAATTCGTAAGAAGGAAATACAAACTCAGGGTTCTTGACCTTTGCGAACTGCTCTCCCAGCTCCATCACCATTGCCGAAGCATTGTGCTTATCTACTATCATAAATAAAGTGTTATCAAATCTGGATTTCTGATAGGAGGAGCTACATAAGTGATAGTTGTACTCTTTAAAGGTGAGTATTTTTTAAAAAAAAGAGGCTGCCCTTTGGTATGGAGCAGCCTCAGAAACATATAGAAATCTATATACGGCCTTTTGCAGATAGCCTTCACTGACTACCTGTTAGCTTTTAGTTCACTTGTAAGATAAGTTGTTGACCGGTGGTGATAAGCCCCGGAATATAAAAATCCAAATTGCCATTAAAGTTACCTCCTGCTGGTACATTCCAAGTAGCCAGCCACTGGCGAGGTGCTGTTGGTGTAGTATAGATGTTTTTGACTACTCCATTCATCTTCAATGGGCCATTATAAGTAAATGATGGGCTGTTGACACTATTCGTATAATTGGAAGCAAAGTACAAGGTCACTTGTTTGGCTGTACTATTTGGATTGTGCATCGCCAAGGTAATATCATATTGATGACCATAATTACCATACGTTTTCTCAGCTGAATCGGAAAGTCGAACTACGGATGGTGCATTCTGGTCCTGCAAGTAGACTCCATTAAAAGCAAACTTGCTGCTTGTATTTAAGGCAAACCCGATATACGACTGGGAAGCAGGCAGCGTGATATCTGTACTTCCTTCCCATCCACTATTGGCATATACGCCAGCTTCACGCCCATAAGCATTTGGGTTAGGAGAATATATATCTCCAGTAGCAGGCCCACCTTGGGATTTGTTGATGGCATCGGTCAAACTTCCATTAGAAGTCACTACAGTGTACACATAAGCACCAGCACTTGCCGTAATCTCAAAACGACCATCAATCATATTACCGTTAGGTACTGGTAGCTTGGCTACTTCGTAAGCTTTATAGCTATTCAAAGTTACATTGGAGAAAGAAGTACGTGGCGTATTGTTCAACCAATCTTTAGCCACATGAAAGCTCTGTCCTGTACCAGTCCCCTGAAGAGGCTTTTCTGAGTTGGTGTACATAGACCCTTTTCCAGAGATCGTGATGGAAGAGGCATTTGGATTCGTTACCAGTACATGCAGATACTTCTGACTTCCTGACTGATTAATATGAAACAGATAGACAGGTATGGTTCCAGAAACAGGGTATGCTGCTCCACCACGAGTAGCATCCGTACGCGAGTTTTGCATTAACCAACCTGTTCCTCTAAATATTTCGGGGTTGTTACTTTTCCAGATCTTATTGCCTGAAAGCCCTCCTCCCAAATCTTCTAACTGGTCCTGAGGTACAATTCCAGAAATAGAGCCAGCTGTCCAATCCGATTGCGAAACAGCCATTCTGAGGTTATGTTGAGCATCAGGCTGTTCATTGATTTCCTGTTGCAATTGCTCTTCCTGATGACAAGCATTCAGGAACAAAGTACTCAATACCAAAGTGAGTACAAACGTTACTTTTTTCATCTTAATAATTTGTTGTTGTAATTCAATAAATAACTTATTGCTAAGAGGTTAGTAACTGTAAATTGTACTCTTATTTAGATGTTTACTTTAAAAAAATTTTATCTTATAGAGACTAATCAGCAACAGATAAGTTATACAGAAGTCATAACTCTAACCTATATTCTCTTATTCTTAAAAGAATATAGATTTTGCTCAAAATACAGTCAGACGCAAATGGTAATAAGCTATTTATTTTGGATCTCTGAGGCTAAAATATAGTACAGTTGGAAAGGTTAAAAACAATCAATAAAGTCTATTGTTGTAACTTCATCAATAAGCTATTACAATGATAAAACAGAAGTGAAAGAAACCGTACCACAAATTAAGTTCAGCAATAAACGTAAGGAGAGTCAGTTTGATTTTATCTGTCTCGAAGAGTTGTATGCACGCAAGGAGTTAACGCATACACTTTTTGATTTCCAACAGATTGACTTCTATATGCTACTTTTCTTTACAGATGGGCAAGGTATACACACGATTGACTTTACAGATTACACTTACCATAAGGGAACTATTCTAAGTATCAGGAAGGATCAAATTCATAAGTTTTTTAAATCCAGTGCAAAAGGTTATCTGCTGCTTTTCACTGAAGATTTCCTGTTCCAATTTTTCAACCACTCAGAAGTACTTAAAAGTCTACAGCTCTTTAATGAGCTAATCACTTCTCCAAAAATTGAGTTGGATAAAAATGCATATGCCACTTTCATTAAAATTATTGACGAGATAGGTCACGAATATTTTGATATTCAAGATGAATACTCCTTAGGTACTATCAGAAGCCTAATGCATATCCTGTTCTCCAAGATTCTAAGAATCAAATCCAAAGACAATCAAATATTGGAAGGGAAAAAGTATCTGGCAGAATTTACCCATTTTCAAGTGTTGGTTGAGCAACAATGCTTAAAAACCAAAAAGGTAGCCGATTATGCAGACCAGATGGCTGTAAGTACCAAAACCCTTAATAATATTACCCAGCGGATTGTACATAAGCCTGCCAAAACCTTTATTGATGAGATTGTAATGACACAGATCAAACGATTGCTGATCAATACAAAACTGACTGTAAAAGAAATTGCCTACGAATCGGGTTTTCAGGAACCTACCAACCTGTACAAATTCTTTAAAAAGCATACAGATGTTAGCCCTGAGGTATTCAGACAGACTTATCAGATTGGGTAACTTTCCCATTTTCACAGTTATAAATCAATTTTGTATAACTATTTGGCTTGGTTGATAAGCTACCTTTGAAACATCATTTAATATGATATATTTCGTACATTTTTACTGATAACAGTACTCGCAAAATATTGGATTTCAGAAGGCTACCAAGCCATCTAAAACAGCAATAAAAACCAGATAATTATGAACAACAGAATTAAAATAAGCAATACAGATTTAGAAGTAGGCCGCATCAACTTCGGAGGCAACGTTTTTGGTTGGACTCTGGACGAGCAAAAGTCATTTGAAATCTTGGATGCATTCACGGCTGAAGGTTTCAACTTTATTGATACTGCCGACACTTACCCATGGTGGGTAAATGGTAAAGGCGAACTTTCTGAAACCATTATCGGAAAGTGGATGAAGTCAAGAGGAAACCGTGATGATTTAGTCATTGCAACTAAAGTGGGATCTGAAACAAAAGAGCATGGCTATGATATCAGTAAAGCACATATTCTAAAATCTGTAGATGAGTCTCTGCAACGCCTGCAAACAGATCATATCGACCTGTATTATACCCACTTCGATGATAAAAGTACACCCATTGAGGAAACCCTTTCTGCCTATGATGAGGTCATAAAAGCAGGGAAAGTACGCTATATTGCGGCTTCTAACCTCTCCCCTAAAAGATTAGAGGAGTCATTTGAGATAGCAGAAAAGAAGGGGCTTCCGAAATATGTCGCCTTACAGCCACACTACAGCTTGGTTGAAAGAGAAGGATATGAAAATGACTACCTGCCATTGGTTGAAAAATATGGATTGACAGTGTTTCCATATTGGTCACTGGCTGCCGGATTCCTGACAGGCAAATACCGCTCTGAAACAGACCTAAGTAAAAGTGTTAGAGGTGAAGGCGCCAGAAAATACCTTAATGAAAAAGGGTTTACCATCTTAAAAGCACTTGATGACATTTCGGTCAAGCATAATACTAAACCGGCAACGGTAGCACTGGCTTGGTTATTAGCGCAGCCACACATTGGCGCTCCTATTGTAAGTGCTACAAGCCAATCACAGCTAGAAACACTTTTTGCTGCACCTAAAATAGCATTGGATCAAGGTGACCTAGACATGTTGGATAAAGCAAGTAAATAAATAAACATTGATTGAAAACAACCTAACAACAAAAAGCCCTCTTATATAATCAATTTATAAGCGGGCTTTTCCTATCCTTTTTACTTGCATATAAAGCCACTCATATACTTTCAAGTACCTGCCACACTTATATAGTTTTCAGATTCAAATGAAATAGAGTCTATAGAGTAAACATTCCCATTTTTACAGTCTTAAGTCAATTTTGTATAGCTAACCGAATTGGTATTCCGCCTACATTTGTATTATCAATTTATTAATAATCAACAAGGTATGAATCACAAATTATTTCTAGCATCAGCTATTGCTTCCTCATTGTTTTTGGGGAGTTGTAACTCATCTGACGATAATAACATTGACTCTGAAAACATGGAAAAGGACAATCCGAAAGTAATCGCACTGAAGGCACAAGATGCGTTCTTTAAAGATTATAGTACTGAAGGCGTTGAGACTTACTTTGCCGAAAATTACATTCAGCACAATCCTTATGTACCAACAGGACGACAGACTGTTATCGATTTTCTTCCTGCCTTACAGCAAGCAGGTACTACTGCCACAACACATCGTATCTTACAGGATGGCAATTTGGTGGTGATGCACAATACTTATAACAATGCAGAAGCATTTGGAGCAAAGGAAATTGTCACATTTGATGTATATCGTGTAGAAGAAGGCAAAGTAGCGGAGCATTGGGATAATATCTCTCCGATTGTAGAAGAGACTGCAAGCGGTCGTTCACAGTTTGACGGTCCAACCGAGATCACAGATAAAGAAAAAACAGCAGAGAACAAGGAACTGGTGAGCAACTTTGTGAACGATATCCTGATGGGACATGATCCCAATAAAATTACAGACTATATCAGCACAGAAAAATACTATCAACACAATGTCGCTATTGAAGATGGTCTGGATGGACTGGGAAAAGCCATCGATTATCTGGTATCTCAAAATGACATGTTTACCTACCGCACACTACACAAGGTATTAGGTGAAGGTAATTTCGTTTTTTCCATGAGTGAAGGAGATTGGCATGGAAAGCCTCATGCATTTTTTGACCTCTTCCGTATTGAAAATGGCAAGATTGTCGAGCATTGGGATGTGATTTCAGAAATTCCAGCTGAAATGGCACACGAAAACGGAAAATTTTAATTTTCAATCAGTTAAACTATCACGAATAGGGTTGTGTGTATAAGGTTTTAGGATCCATCATACAAGACTATTCGTGATTCACATTTGATATTTCAATCAGACTAAATCAATAATCGATCAGAACATGAATATTTTAGAAACATTGAACTGGCGTTATTCAACAAAAGAATTTGATCCGAATAAGAAAATTTCAGAAAAGGATTTTGAAGTAGTAAAAGCATTATTACGTCTGAGCCCTTCCAGCACCAATATTCAACCTTGGCATTTCGTGATTGCTGATACGCAAGAAGGTAAGGCACGTATCGCCAAGTCAGCACATGGTTTTTACCAGTTCAATGAACCAAAAATAATGGATGCTTCATATAGTGTTGTTTTCTGTGCGAGAACAAGTGCTGATGAAGAATATATGCACCGATTACTAGACAAAGAAGATAAGGATGGTCGTTTTGCAGATCCAAAATTCAAGGAGATGATGTATGGAGGCAGAAAGATATTTGCAGACATGCACCACTACGATTACAAGGATTTTCAGCATTGGATAGAAAAGCAGGTATACCTCAATATGGGTAATTTCCTGTTAGGCGTAGCGGCAATGGGTATCGATGCCCTACCTATGGAAGGGGTTGACCTGAAGGTATTGGACGAGGAATTCGGATTGAGAGAAAAAGGATTTACAGCACTAGCAGTTGTTTCAATTGGCTACCGTAAGGATTCTGATTTCAATGCCATTTTGCCAAAGTCCAGACTTCCTGAAGAAGAAATCTTTACAGTGCTTTCGTAACTGTAAATAACGATATATCAATCTCAAAGCAGAGATCGGAAGGTCAATCTATGGAAGATTTCTCATTCAGGATTACCTTTCGATTCTCTTATTTTCGACAAATCCATTATAATGGGCACGTCCATTGAATGACACCTTAAAAATAAGTGTTTTATCACTGATGTGCTTTCCCCGACACTTCCCATTTGTAAGCACACTACAAATTACAATCAACCAACTCTATACAGTATTCGATTCTTACAGTAACTCTTAAACCCAAAATAATGATGAAAGCATTCGTATTGGAAAAAGCAGGACCAGCAGAAAACCTGAAAATCAAAGAAATAGACAAACCACCCCTAAAAGAGGGTGAAATTTTGGTAGCTGTAAAAGCTATTAGCATCAATCCAGCTGACGTAAAAATCAGGGCAGCAGAGGAAGGTATCAAGTCCATGTATGCAGGTGCTGAAAACATTATCCTCGGGTGGGATATTGCTGGTACAGTCGAGGAAGTAGGTTCAGGTGTCACTCACTTTAAGAAAGGCGACAAAGTCTTCGGTATGGTGAACTTCCCCGGTCAGGGAAATGCCTATGCCGAATATGTGGCAGCTCCTGAAAATCAAATGGCAAAAATACCTGACAATGTCTCTTTTGAGGAGGCCGCAGCCACTACCCTTGCAGCTCTGACAGCTCTTCAAGTATTGGAAAACAGGGTAAAGAAAGGCGATCGTGTCCTGATTCAAGCGGGATCAGGGGGAGTAGGACATTTTGCCATTCAGATTGCCAAATACTATGGCGCCTACGTGATTACAACCGCATCAGGCAATAACAGGGAATTTGTGATGTCATTGGGGGCTGATGAACATATTGATTATCAGAAACAAAACTTTGTGGATATTTTGTCAGATATCGATTTTGTCTTGGATGGCATAGGCGGCAAAGTATTAGAAGATTCTATCAAGGTGCTAAAAGAAGGTGGAACCATTATTTCTCTACCTACATCAAAAAAAGTGTTGGAAGAGATGGAAGCAAAAACGGAGAAAAAGATTCATACCATTCCACTGTTGGTACATTCTGATAGAGCGGGGATGGTTACCTTAAGTCAATTTCTAGCGGACGGTACCTTAGAACCTACCATCTTTAAAACATTTCCTTTTGACGAGATGCAGGAAGCCCATAAGGAGGTGGAAGCCGGAAGAACAGTAGGCAAAATAATCGTCACCCTTTAAAATCAGCTGATTATCAACTAAAAGAATCTTCAATATGAATCTGGAAAAAAATAAAGAAAATGCGATTGCCTTTTACCGAATGGCTTACGAAGGTAACCCTCAAAAAGCTATTGAGCTTTATGTTGGCAAAGAATATATCCAGCATAATCCGGATGTACCAGATGGAACTCAGGGCTTTATTGATTATTTTGAAAAGATGCAGAGAGAATACCCTGAAAAGTCAATCCGATTTGTAAGAAGTGTAGCGGAAGGTGATCTCGTCGCCTTGCATACCCATCAGGTTTGGCCCGGTAATGACCAATATGTAACCATGGACTTTTTCCGCTTTGATGAAAAAGGCAAGATCTGCGAGCATTGGGATGCTATTCAGCAAGTTCCTGAAAAGCAGGCGCACCAGAACGGGATGTTTTAATTCATTTTTTAAAATGAAAAAGTACCCCATTGGAAGTAGATCGGCTTTCAATGGGGTTCTTTTTTACCGAATTTCACGAACTCAGACATATTAAAAATTCCCCTTAATATGGGGGACTTTTTTTCATTTACTTCATTGGGGCAATCATAACAATAGATTATTAATAAGTGAAACACTTTTGATTCGAACAGTATTATTCATGCCTTAAAGAATCACCCCTTTAGTTGCCCTATTTTTTCCGCAATGATTCTTGCCTACACTGATAAATTGGGTTTTGTAAAATATTGAATACTCATTTTTTTAATGGCAGCAATATGAATGTACAACAATTTCTAGCGGGAATCTTTTTGTTTGCAGCAGGCAATACTGTCGTATTAGCACAAGACTTAACCATCCCCCCAAAACACTATGTAGACACCGTCAATATTGAAATGAGAGTGGTAAGACAAAACGACCGTTATCCGCTTTCAGATCAAGGCAATAACGGTAAGTGGAAATTGCTGAAAAAACACTCCGATGAATTTGATGGAAAAAGTGTCAACGAAAGTCGATGGTATCCCAACAACCCGAAATGGAAAGGCAGACAACCTACTTTCTTCCATCCATCCAATGTCAGGTTGGAAAATGGTGAACTCATTTTCAGTGTTAACAAACACCAGAATGATTCACTCCCGGAAGGTTTTACTCATACTTCTGGATTTATCAAAAGTAAGAAGAAATTTCTCTACGGCTATTTTGAGGCAGAGATGAAACTGATGGATGCTCCTTGGGTATCGGGTTTCTGGATGACTAACGTAAGCAAGGACTGGTGGACTGAGATTGATATCTGCGAGAATGCCCCCGGTGTAAGTTATAACCGGAATGACCTGAATTCCAACATCCATGTTTTCAGGACACCTAAGGATAAAGGGGATATTCAGAAGCATTTTTCCAGAACCAAAAAGTACTATATCCCTTCAGAACTGCAACAAGATTACCATGTATGGGGACTTGAATGGACACCTGAATACATCCGCTTCTACATTGACGGCATCCTGTTCAGGGAAGCTAAGAATACCCACTGGCACCAGCCATTGGAAGTCAATTTCAATAACGAATCCAACAAATGGTTTGGTGCACTTCCGGACGATCAGCGACTTGATGGGCAATTTAATGTGAAGTACTTCAGAGCTTGGGAAGCCAACTAATATTGATGAATTGAGAAGGGCATATATCTCCTCTTTTTTTTATGCTAATGAACAACAGCCAAACATACAATAAAATGCATGCAAACATAAAGAACAGACTGCTCAGCACATTGTTATGCCTAAGCCTCTTTTCCTGTAAACCATCCGCTCACCAATTTGGCAACAGCCCGAATCAGGTACAGAATGCAGGAATTACTGCCCAAAGGGAAAAAACTATACAGCAAAAAGTGTCTGCCATAATGGACACCCTTTCGCTGGAACAGAAAGTATTGCAACTGATGGGAGAAGCTGACCAACCAAAACTTGCTAGAGGAGAAGCTATTTCGGGCTATAATATTGAAGGGGCGACTACCTTACCACAACAGATAGGTATTTCCTGCAGCTGGAACCCTGAGTTGCTGCGTATCAATACCGGATACACATCTAGACTGATGCGCTCATTGGGTACCACTCTAGCGCTGTCTCCAATGCTGGATGTAAGCAGAAATGCCCATTGGGGCAGAATGGAGGAAAGCTTTGGGGAGTCAGAATATCTAACGTCCCGCATGGGACTGGCTTTTGTAAAAGGAATGCAAACTGATGACCTGAGCAAAGGGGTAGCCACCACTACCAAGCACTTTGCCGGATACGGTGGCAAAAATGACAACCTTCGTGTATTTTATGAGGAAATACTAATGCCCCATGAGGTTGCCATCCGCCTGGGCAATTCCCAATCCCTGATGCCAGGATACCATTCCTATCAGGGAGTTCCGGCACATGCTTCAGCATTTCTGCTACAGGACGTACTCCGCAACCAATGGGGATATGATGGTGTGGTGGTTTCCGACTATTTTGCCATCAAGCAGATTCATAATTCCTACCACTACGCCAAGGATACCCTTGAAGCTGTCGCAATGGCACTGAAAAATGGGATACATCTTGAGTTACCCAACGGCGATTATTACAAACAACTTCCTGGAGCCCTTGAAAAAGGCATGATCTCAATGGAAGACATTGACAATGCTGTCCGACATATCCTCACTCTGAAAGGAAGACTAGGGCTTTTGGATATGCCTCCAGTCCCTCAAAAGAATGTGGAATTAGACCCTGTAGACTACCGTGAAAGAGCCTACATTTCTGCCGCTCAATCATTGGTATTACTGAAAAACAAGGGCATTCTTCCCTTGAGTGACGACATAAAAAAAATAGCTTTGGTGGGTCCTAATGCGGATGCCGTAGAATCCCTATTAGGAGATTATACCCATCAGACTTTATCTCTTTACTGGGGAAAACAACCACTCGACGGTTTAAATCCAAAACTAATCACACTACTTGAAGGCTTGCAATCCAAGGTAAACGATCAGGTAGAAATCCTGTATGAGCGGGGTTGTGACTGGACAGATTCCTACAACAGCTCCATCGCCAGCCTCAACAAAAATGTAGGTGATGAGCGAGAAAAAAATGTGGTGGAGATTACTTCCAAGGACTTCGGTATTCCTGATCCTGAAAAAGCACTTCAGTATGCACAGGAAAGTGATGTCATCATTGCCGCTATGGGAGAAAACCGCTACCTGTGTGGTGAAGGACGTAACCGTTCCAATATCAGGCTTGCTGGTCAGCAAGAAGCGTTTGTTAAAGAATTGATTGCAATAGGCAAACCCGTTGTACTAATCGTATTCGGAGGCAGACCCCATGTTCTGACTGATATTGAAAAGGGCTGTCAGGCAATTGTACAGGCATGGTATCCGGGTGAGGAAGGCGGTAATGCCGTAGCGGATATGCTGCTCGGCAATATCAATCCTTCAGGAAAAATGACGGTAACCGTTCCACGCAGTAATAAACAGTGCCCAATTTGGTACAGTAAAGGATATAATCCTGATGATATGCCACTTTATCCTTTCGGACATGGTTTGTCCTATACCACTTTTACATATAGCAACCTTAAGGTATCCAATGAAGCATCCACTACAGACCAATGGATACCACTTTCTTTTGAACTGGAAAACACAGGTGATCGTAAGGGAGCTGAGATTGCACAGCTGTATGTCTCTGCCAAAGGACTTTCCATGCCAAGGCCTCCAATTGTTCTGGAAGGTTTTTCTAGAGTAGAACTGGAAAAAGGGCAAAGAAAGACAGTCACTTTCTATGTGTCTCCTCAGCAACTTGCTTTTTATGATAAGGACATGAAACTGGTTATTGAGCCAGGTACCTATAAGTTTTCGATCGGTGCATCATCTACAAACATGAAACTGACTGCCTCAATTACGGTAAAGGGAGAAAAGCTGACACTTGATCAGCAGGATATTTTCTTTAGTGAGACAATGATTAAATAAGACTAATCAAACAACCCAAGGCTAATAAAAAAGAGTCATCCTGAATGCTATTCAGGATGACTCTTTTTTATGATGAATTTATAAGGGGATTAAATGTCTTTCTGCAAAATGGTTACAGCCGTTAATCTGTTAGCAGGTATATTGACCTTTAACACTTTATCATTCACTACCAACTCAAAAGTATCATTAGCTGTATTACCATTTACAATTAATACTTTAATGGTTCCGTCAGGAGATTTCACCGATATCATTGGGTATTTTCCTCGACAAACTGATGCAATGCGTTTGTCTCCTGGCTTGATAAACTTGCTGATGATATACATGGCATTGTAGTCAGGATTGTAGTAGACCTCTCCTGTTTCTCTATTAATATTGATCAGAGAGTTTTGTGTCCATCCCCAACCGCTTTTGGTCGTTTCATTCAGAATCATATTCCAATATGTAAAAGTGGTACTACCACTGTTAATATAATTGGCCACTTCTTCTAAACGATGTGCAGCTTGTTCAACAGAATTTTCGCCATTATAGCAATGCCCTTCCGTATGGAAAATTTTCAAATCAGGCTTGAAAGTTTGGGCATCTGAAATAAAGCGAGCATCTGTATATTGAATCCCTACTCCATCTATTTCACCCAGTTCTTTGATTGCCACAAAATCCATCAGATCCATTTGATTAACGACTCTGAAAGTACCTGCATAAACCTTCGCCTTTATTTTGTTTTTCTTAAAAGCAGGAATCAGGTAATCATTTGCAAAACTCACCATTTCCTTCGCAGGAAAAATACAACTCGGATACTTGGTATCTGCATCATTTTCATTCTGAATACAGATACGATCAATGTCCACTCCGTTTTCATGATAAGCCCGAACGTACTTCACAAAATAGTCAGCGTAGGCTTTATACACTTTAGGGTTGTTCTTCAGCTCATTTCCATCCACTTTTAACCCTTCCATTTCTCCACTTTCTTTCATCCAACCTGGAGGACTCCAAGGAGAAGCAAATAAGGTCATATTGGGGTTTACCGCCAACGCCCCTTTGATGTAGGGCAAGACATATTTTTGATCCCTTTCTATAGAAAAGTGTTTCATATTATAGTCATCCGGTACCATTGAATAACTATAGGCATCGAGCCCAAAATCGCTAGCGCCAATAGCTGTACGACAGAAAGTAAATCCAGCTCCTTCTTCCGAAAAAAGATTTTGCAATATTTGCTGTTGTACATCTTGAGGAAGCGAATGCAATGCTTCCCCGCCTATTTCATTGAAAGCTCCCCCAATTCCTTCTATCTCTTGAAATACTACTTCAGGTTGGATATAAATTCTATTCTTCCAGCCAGCATTTCCTTTAACATCTTTATTGTTGACTTCCTGTAAAGGAGATGCCTCTCCCCTTTCAAACTGTACAAACCAAGTTTTTACATCAAGGTTGCTTTGCGCAAAAATGCCATTACTTAAAAAAAGCAGACAAATCCCCAATATTGGGTTAAGTATGTATTGTATATTATTCATCTTTTACTGATCATTTAAAGTTATATCCCTCTCTTCTCTACTATGCTATTATGGACTCTTTTGAACTCCAATCCATTGAGCCATGTAGCCGCACTTTCCTTATCTGTTCTGAAATAAATCTCTACCGGATCGGTACCATTGCTTTCAATAATATTCGTCACTGAGATTGGTTTACGCTCCCCTATATCTTTCGCATTAAAAATACCTACAGGCTCATCGTCAGAGATATAAGAAAACACATCTCTTGCATCTCTTCTGGTCACTGCCATATTGTAAGGGAAAAGCTTATTCCTATTTTCAAAAGAATGATGGTAGGTTTTCAATTCGTATTTGCCTTTTGATAATCCAGTAATAGTCAATTTCAAATCACCCGCATCTGTGTACACCCCATCACACCCCATAAATGCCAAATCACCGAGTATGGTGTAAGTTCCTTTCCGCCATTTCAATCCTTCATCCGCTGTAACAGAGAAAGTGCTCTCCCCAAGTTGAAATGTAAAAGCATCACTGTCTCCACCATTGGCAACTTCCCAACCAAACTGTGACAATTGTCCTTCTGTCTGAATGTCAATTTTGTAGATAGGATTATCATAAATAGGTTGGGCATTTTTAGCTAATTCATCCGCTATAAAAGGGACAGTTGTTAGTTCTATTGTAGCCGATTTCAGCTTTCCGGAAGTAGCTTTAATTTCAACTTCACCTGCCTTAGCCGTTCCACTCAAGTATACAGTTGCCACTCCATGGTAGACTTGCATATTTTCCACAAATGCTTCCTTTTCATACACAACGGTACCTGCCCCTTTTGTTTCAAAATGTACTTTGTTATCTGCATTAATGACTACTTCCCCATTTTTATCTACTACATACGCCCTAATCATCTTTAAGTCTGATCCTCCTGCAGTCAATTGAAGACTTGGATTATCAACCGCTAATTTCAATGCGTATGGTTCCCCTGCTTTGGTACGGGTGTGCGTAGCCAAAGGAATATTTTCATACTCATATAGTGCTTTGGCTGTCAGTTTTTCATTCGTCCACTGATATCGGAATGTAAAAGACGGAAACTTGTTCATAATACGCAGTGGATCGTTATCGGCACTTTGGATGGCTACCAATTTATCGTTTGCATACAAAGCTACTTTTGGCGCATTGCTGTACACATGTATTTTTTCATTTTTATAAACAGATTCATCTGCAATGTGTACGAAAGGAACTTTTGAATTTTCAGATTGATACCAATAGTAGGCAGGACGAGGCACACGGTAAATGGTTTGCATTCCGTATTCTGTATACATATCATGCTCCTTTGGATTCGGGCGAAGACGATTATAATCAGCGCCAACCCAAAGCAGCGCACCAATATTATTTTTACGCTTTTTATAACGAGAAATATGGAACTGCTGTGCTAGTCCATCATTGGACTCTCCATGCTCCATCACCAGACAGAAGTCTCCCTCTGGCCAATCCGTTCTGCGGTAATCCATCGTCGCATAGATATCAGCTCCTCCTGCATTTTTCACTCCACACCACGGACTAGATGCACTTGCCGTTAGTCGGAAAGGGTCTTCTTCTTTAGCCGCACTGTTGAGCTGCGGTACAGGACCTCTGTGATTGATACCTGCTCCCCAAATGATGATCGATGGATGATTGCGGTGATTACGAACCATCATACGCATGGACTGCTCCAACTTGTCCATCCATTCTCCTTGATCCCATAGAATCCAAGTGGATGGCTCTTCGTAAAGCACAATTCCCAACTTGTCACAAGCCTCGATAAAGGCATTGTCTTGTGGATAATGTGAAAGACGAATCGCATTTACCCCCGCTTTCTTATACGCCAAAGCCGCTTCAAAATGCATACTGTTGGGTACTGCATCACCGATATGTGGATAGTTTTGATGACGGTTGATACCAATCATAAAAAAGGGCTCTCCATTCAGCAGCAACCCTTGTCCATCGACCAGCTCGATCGAACGGAAACCAAAGGTATTTTCTATAAAATCTACAGGCTTATCATTTAGGTAAACGACAGAAACGGCACGGTACAGATACGGGTGATCAGGTGACCAAAGATGGTAGTTATCCACAATATCCGTCGTCTGTCGGAAGACTTTGTGCTGTCCTTGTCCAACGTTAGACCTAGCAGTCATTTTTTTCACAACGGCTCCATCCGCATCCACGATCATTGTCTCGATTCGACAATCTGATGCTTCCGAATATTCGTTGACAACGGTTGTTCTTACCGATACTGTTCCATTCCGTTTTTTTACGGTTGGAGTCGTAATGTGAACTCCCGCAAACGCATCTTCCCAATTGAAGTTGACGTGAAGTCTATTGGTTTTGACCAGATAAACATCTCGATAGATACCTGCCCATTTCACATAATCCGTCTCATCCGGGTCAGGGGCAATCATAGGGTCATAACTGTTATCCGCATTGACCACAATGGTGTTTACCTCCCCTGACTTTACAAAATCCGTAATATCAAAATGATGCGAGACATACCCGTTCACGGCAAAACGACCGACAAAATTTCCATTTACGTATAACTCTGTCGCATTGTGGACTCCTTCAAATTCGATAAAAGCTTTCTCGTTTTCTGTCAAATCAATTCGCATTTTTTTACGGTACCAGTTCTGATCTCTCAGAAAAGTCTCTTGTCTCCAATGCTCCGTGACACTGTCCAGGTCTAAAGCTAGCGGATCAGGATTATGTGGTAAATTGACCTTCTCCCAAGCCCTATCATCAAAGTTTTCTTCGGAAGGCTTTTCACCTTTGAGCATTTTGGAAAACTTCCAGTCAAGGTTGATGTTTTCTTTTACCCTATTGGTTTTCGGATAGCCTGCAGGTAGCTGTGCTTGTAGGTGATAGGCAAGCAGCACAGTAAATATCAGACTGAATATCTTTTTCATTTGTCAATCGTTTGTTTAAAAAAATCGTAGGATAAGCGTGCTACTGAAGGCTTACTTTATGTTAGTTCTGAAGTGAAATACCATCCCCTATCAGCACCTTTAATTTTGACAGATTACCATATTCATCCCCTTTCAGCAGGTAATAAACCATTCCTGCATCTGAAATGTCAGCTCCTTTCCCTTGTGGATGAAATTGTAACCTACCGTAAAGCCATTGAATATTTAGGTCTGCATGGTCACGCATCCAATGAAAAGGCGAAAAGTCTGTGCCTGAACACCAAAGTTTATGAATATTACCGCAGGCATTCTGGTCAACTATTTTTTTGTATTTGATACGGCTGCCACTCAATTCAATCGCCTGAGTCATCGTATGATGTGCCGTACGACGCAAATGATTGTCGTTATAGCCACTGTGGGATATCACTCGTACATTGGCTAACGATGCTATATCACCTCCATCCACTACCTGCTTTACCGCCTGATAGAAAAACTCGGAAGGTCCCATATGTATAAAGTATAAAGGGTCAGCTTCTGTGGACTTTTTGAGCTCATCAGCCAAGTGAGTAATGGCTGTAGACGGGTCTTCCGGTACATCAAAAAAACGGGAAGCATCAAATCCCCACCGCTGGATGGCTCCATTTACCCCCTCTGCCATGTAATTGGTCTCTGTGGTGTGGGCTGGCGCTTCCATAAAATTGTTAAAAGAAAAATGTACCAACTGATTTTTCAATCCTGACTTTGCAATCATCGCTAGCGCTGCAGGTGTACCTCCCCAGTCGTCGGGGTCAGCTCTGGGCCATTGTGCTTCTGCATGATTATCGGGTTGGTTGTTGCCATCTGCACTGATGGCAATACGGTTCTTGTCATATCCCGGTGACTGGGAAAAAGCATGCGTCACAATACAAGACAGTATCGAGACGAGTAAAGCTACTCTTTTCATTTTCTAGCCCTGTTTCTTTTATTTAAATGGTGTGTTTATGGTCGATTTCTGCTTTTACAAACTCTTAGCGTCTTTGAATTTGAGCATACTACAAACCTATTCAAAATGCCTTTCAACAGGTGTTTCAGCCACTTTACAATAACTTTACTGCCTTCAAATCGGACTTATACAATAACTTTACTCTTGCTTGAATTTATTATTATTGTCATTTATGAAATAGTGAATGAGAACTGGAGCAATGAGCAAAAAAACGAAAGGGATACGTATTTTTTTATGGCTGGCAATAATGACCGCTATCCATTCTTTGTCTTTAGGAAAGAGTCATCCAACTTTACAAGACACTTTAGTTAAGCATGTTCAAACTCTACAGCAAGCAAACAATATGATTGTCACTGATCGGGACAGTGCATTCATTTTATACAATCAGGTATTTCCAATTTTTAAGGAAATTGACGACACTACCCATATCATAAAATGCCATATCGGGCTTTCCGATATTTATAAAAACAAAGGACAATACAGCATTGCCTATAATCATTTGTGGGACGCTTTACTTATGGCTGAAGAGGTAAAAGACACGCTCTCTTTGGTAGATGTGCATAAAGACTTGGGAGGTCTCTACACCATTTATGAAAAATATGATGATGCATTGGCACATTTAAAGACCTCATTAGGATTTACAAAATCTTTCATAACGGCTCACAATACAGGTCATGCTAACCTGACTAAAGTATACTACGCCATTGCCATCAATCACCTAAAAAGAAAACAATATCAAACAGCTCTTGATTATTTGGACTCCTGCTCCATCACTAAACAAAAGTTTAATTTAAGTCCTTCCAACACGGCATATGTAGATGCACAGAGAGGGTATATTTACTTAAAGACCAACCTGCTTACTGAATCCCTAAAGTACCTTGACAGCGCTCATCAGTATTTTGAAAAAAATAACCTCCCCTACTACGTTATGACCAGCTTGTTTTTAGGTGATTTATATGCTAAACAAGCTAACTGGAGAAAAGCCTCACAATTCTATTTCAACAGTCTGCAAACCATAGAAAGCACAAAGATTCATAGTGACGTAAAGGTAGAAATTTTGAAAAAGCTGGCTCATGCCTATAAGAAACTAGGCCATGTCAATGAAGCATTCACTTATTTGGATAAGTCAATGGCCATCACCGATAGTCTTTTCAATGCCAAATCAGCCATTAACAATGCGCTATTTCAGATTAAGAACAAATATGAAGAAACCATCAAAGAGAAGGATAAGTTTATTCGCAATCAAAACCTGACCATTGAACGGAATGACATTATCCAGTCAAGATTTAAAGTTTCCATTGCCTTTTTATTGGTGGGTATTTTCGTCATTGCAGTTATGGTGAAGATGAGATACAAGCTTCGGAAAGCGAGTATGGAAAAAAGCCAAATAAAAATGCAAGCCCACTATGATAGAGAAAAAGCGGATGAAATTATTAATATCAAAAGTCGGGAGCTGACAGCTAACACCCTCCAGATGATTGAAAAAGATCAAACCATAGATGAGCTGATGCAAAAGCTAAAAGAAGGTTCGCCTGCAAGCTACAAGCTTATGAAGGTCAAAGTTTCGAAAGGAAATAAGGATATGTGGGAGCAGTTTAACAAACGATTTACGGAGGTGAATGCTGATTTTTATGACAAGTTAAGAGAGAAACACCCTGACTTGACGCCTACCGAACAGAAGCATTGTGCGCTTATCAAGCTCAATTTTGACAGTAAGGAAATGGCCTCTCTTTTACATATTTCACTAAACAGTGTGCATATTTCCCGCCATCGCATCAGAAAAAAAATGGGACTGGAACGTGATGTGAATTTGAGCAATTACATTGCGGATGTCATGACAACAAAACATGCTGATCATTTTCAGTCATGATAGCCTTTATTGAGCCTCAAAACTTTCTAAACAACAAATTTCTCCGTGACAGGGACTAATCAGCATAGAAAACCTAATTGCACGAATGATTTAATGTATTCCCTTGTTATGTGAGAAGACCACCTCGCCTGCCACATTCGTTACCTACACTTTAGTATCTCAACACATAATTGTTGATACTTTAGCCAAGCTACGATCTGCCTTACACTGTTTTTCAGTCATATTTCGCTGCTCTAATGCAACGCATGATAATTCATTTTATGGTTATGGTAATTTATGTGAGGGGTGTCGTACCGGGATATTACTCAAACTATTCCCGATAGAAGCATATGACAAAACAGTAATGTAAAATTTAAACCCAAATAAGAAATGAAACAGACAAAGAGTGCTGCCGCTATTTATCAATATGGTTCAACTTTAACGCTGTTTGGGATGGTTATCAATGGAGATTTAACGTCTAACAAGATGTTAGAGCATGGCAACTACGGTCTAGGTCTTGAAAACAACATTAAGAGTGAATTTATAGTGGTAAACAACGAAATATACACTATCGATGCTGTTGGTAAGGTCGACAAGGCAACTCCTAACAGTAAGGCTTCTTATATGACTATGTGGGATTTTAAGCCGGAGAAAACCGTCACCTTAAAAAATATAAAATCATACAAGGAATTGGATACAGCACTCAAGGCAGAAATGGAATCTGAAAACAGTTTCTATACCTACAAGATGAAAGGACAGTTTTCTTTTTTGGAAATGGGTTCGGCTATAGAATATAAAAACAACGAAACACTTATCGAAAATAGGGAGCGTCGTGTATTATATACCAACCACGATGTCAGTGGGATAATGGTGGGGCATTTTACGCCCAATCATGCAGCAGCCACCTGTTTTCCTGGCATGCACTTTCATTTTATTTCGGACGATTTAAAATTGGGAGGGCATCTAGAAGATATTGCTTTTGACCAGATAGATGTAGAGATCCAAAAAGTAGATACGCTTGTATTTACCCTACCTGAAGTAGAAGCCATCAAAGTTGCTGATATGAATTCAGCTTTCTTACCGCCTGCAGTACCGTAGAAACCAAAAAATAAAATTATGTCAGATAAAAAACTCACTTTCGAAGAGACCCTTACCTGGATGAAAACTACAGATTATTCGGGAGCAATAGGCGTTACTGCCCGTTTTAGGGTTGCAGATGAATATGTAGACGAATTTGTAGCACTTCTAAAAGATTATTCTCCTTATGTGTTAGAGGAAGAAGGTTGCTTAGATTATAGTTTTCACAGAGATTGGCAAAACCCAAACGATTTTTGGCTTACCGAAAAATGGGCATCGCCGACTATTTTGCTACAGCACTTAGGACCAAATGCCCGTAAAGGTACAAAGTATGAAGGCAGTATACCTTTAGACAAATTTGCAGCGATGAATATTTTCCCAGATCCAGCTGCTATTTATAAGGTTGGTTTATAAAGGTAGATTATAGCATTACTCGTTGCTTGATTTGATAATAAAATAGTCTATACACCTGCTCAAAAGAGTCTAAGAAGAATGAAGAGCAGAAAAATAGTTTTGCACGTCAAGTTTCGAAATCCTTTACATGTACAGCTATAAGTGATAAGGGCTATTACTGAGTATTCTCTATCTAAAAAAACCTGCATTCTGGGCTTTGACTCCGTTATAGCTACCAATTTCAGGTTGCTAAGCGGAGCCAAGGACCTTTTTATTGAATTCAGTTATAAGACCTTCAAAAGTGATTACCTTATACAAAAACAGGAAAATATGGACAAGGAGAAACTGCAAGCGACTGCAATGGAATATATGAAGATATGGAATGCAGGAAATGCTGATTTACTTTATAAATATGCTGATTCAGACATCATTGCAGACTATACACATTTTGAGAAGTCATACAGGGGAATTGCAGATTACAAATCTGTGCTTGAAATGACTTATAACTTTTTTCCTGACTTGAAAATTACGATCGAGAATTTGCTTCCTGACGAAGCTGAACAAAAGATAACGGTAGAATGGAAATATGATGGAACTCACAAAAATGGAAACCTGTTTGGGGTTGAGTCTTCAGGTAAAAAAATATCAGTATCCGGAATCACGATTTTAGAAATTAAAAACGGATTGGTAATAAAGGAAAAGGGGATTGTAGATAATTTGAGCCTGTTAATGCAACTCGGAGCTATATAAGGTATATCCGATCTTTTTTAGGTTCATGGTAAAATTAAATCTTTTGTCAGCATAAGTCGTGTCTAACTCACTTTCAACTTATTACACTTTATTGAAATGAGCTAGACAACGAATATATCATATACAAAATTCTTGTACTCAAGTCATCATTATCTCAACTGTATTGTAGCCTCCTGAGGAGTAGCAGCCCCAAGCTTCAGGCTCAATTCACCTGGAGAAGCGTTGCCTACCACAACTTTATAAGCGCCTTTCCTCCAAACTTTTTCGCCTTCCTGATTGACCACTTTAAAGTTTTCAGCATCTAAGGCAAACGTCAGCGCCTGCTTTTCGCCTTTTTTCAAAGCCACCCGCTGAAATGATTTCAGGCTTTTCAATGGAATGCCATCCGTTGCTTCCACTGGACAAACATACAACTGCACTACTTCCTCAATATCAAAATCACCTGTATTGGCCACCTCAATCTTGACTTCAAGCGAATCATTTTTCTTTAATTTGGTTGAGTTCAAAGCCAAGTTACTGAATTGCGTTTCAGAGTAGGTCAACCCAAATCCAAACGGAAACATCGGCTCTTTGGTCATGTACTTGTAGGTACGCCCTTGCATCGAGTAGTCCTCATAAGGAGGCAGTTGGTCAATGTTTTTCGGGAATGTCATCGGCAGGTGACCGGATGGAGAAATATTCCCGAACAGGACATCTGCCACAGCATTTCCACCTTGCTCACCTGGGTACCAAATCTGTAAAATCGCATCACAATGTTCCTCAATTCCTTCCAAAGAAACAGGGCTACCGCTGGCAATCACCAAAACCAAAGGGCCTTTCTTGTATTCTGCCAACTGCTTGACATAGTTGATCTGGTTTTCAGGCAATTTCATATCTATCCGGTCCCCTTTGTGGTTGGAGGCAATCGCATCCACGCCCTCTCCTTCTCTGTCGGCAGTCAAGCCAACCACACAAATCGTTACGTCCGACTCTTTGGCTACATTCGGCGCCCAGTTTTTGGGATTGATATTTTCGTGGAATGGCAAAGCGCCGCTTCGGTAATTGAGCGAAGTCCCTAAGGAAACCGCATCAGTTACACCTTCCAAAATCGTGACCAGACCAGAACTCACCCCGTAGTAGCTGCCCATCAGCATATCGGTGGAGTTGGCGAAAGGCCCCGTCAAATACGGTACTTTGATATCTTTGGAAAGCGGCAATACGTTGTCTTTGTTTTTCAACAATACAATAGACTTTTGGGCGGCTTCCCGAGCCAAAGCGATATGCTCCTGCGAATGAATCACTTCAGGACCGATTTGCGCATAAGGATTGTCTGTGTTTTCTCCGTCAAACATCCCCAGCCTGAATCGAGTTTTGAAAAGCTGCTTGGTGGTTGCGTGAATCAGTTCTTCAGATACGAGCCCTTCTACCACGGCTTTTTTCAACTCCGAAAAAGTCCCGCCACAGTTGAGGTTGGTTCCTCCCTTGATGGCTACAGCAGCGGCCTGAACAGGTGTTTCTACATACTTATGTGTATTGTAAATACATTTCACGGCGCCACAATCGGTTACCGTATACCCATCAAACTTCCATTGGTCACGCAGGATATCTTTCAAAAAATAATCATTGGCAGCCATCGGTTTTCCAAAAACAGCATTGTGAGCAGGCATCACGCCTTCTACATTCGCCTCTTTTACCAACGCTTCAAATGCTGGCAAATAGGTTTCAAATAGGTCTTGCTTTGACGGATGCACATCAAATTCCAACCTCAAACTCTCGGGCCCTGAATGTACTGCGTAGTGTTTGGCACAGGCAGCCGATTTCAAATATTTTGGGTCATCTCCTTGCAAACCTTTTACAAATGCTACACCCATTTTTGACATCAGGAAAGGATCTTCTCCAAAAGTCTCCTGCCCTCTTCCCCATCTTGGGTCCCTGAAGATATTGACATTCGGTGTCCAGAAAGTTAAGCCGGCGTATTTGCTGTGGTTACCCATTTTTTGGGAAATGCTAAACTTGGCTCTCGCTTCTGTGGAAATGGCTGAAGCTACCCTTTCCGCCAACTCGGGATCAAACGTGGCCCCAATACCGATGCCTTGGGGAAAAATAGTCGCTTTTCCGTTTCGGGCAACGCCATGCAATGCCTCATTCCACCAATCGTAATCCGGTACATTTAGACGAGGAATCGCAGGCGAATGATTCTTAAGTTGACTGATTTTCTCTTCTAATGTCATCTGAGCAACCAGTGCTTCTACACGCTCCTCGAGCAATAAGTTTTTATCCAGAAAAGAAAAATCTTCATCCTGGGCATAGGTATTTATGGTACAAAACAGGATCAGCAGTACGCCAACCACTTTATTCAATGATTTCATTATTAAATGTCTTTTGTTCAGAAAATGAAGCCTGCCTAATTCACTTGCTTCTCCCTTTCAGCTCTCTGTCTTTTATTCAACCCTTGAGAGAAGTACACCTCAGGATCTAAATACACTTGCGTATTTTTCATGCCTTTGTCATCCATATCCTGACTCAAGTCACAATCAAAACGTGCCAAAATGCTGTAGCTTTTCGACTTGTCTTTTCCGTAGTTGGTAAAGTGGCAAAGCCCCAGGAAATTCCTCTTCCGTCTTTGGTATCGGTGAATGCATCGGGCACATACGGACCAGCTGCCGTAGGCATCAAAGAAGTCACCGAAGCGATATTGAAATTGACCCCATCAGGAGCATATTGAATAGTGTTTGCCTCATTTCCATTACGGATGGTTAACGCAGCAATTCCTTCCTTGAAAGGGAAAAGACAGGTTTCGTGTCCTGAGTTGAAAAGCGGATTCAATGGATGTTTCTCATAAGGACCTAACGGATTATCTGCTATTGCTAAGCCATTCCCCACCAAGTACTCAGGTCTATCTCCATAAGCTGCCTTAAAGTACACATGGATTTTTCCATCCCGAACCAACGGGTATGGATCATGAATGGAAAACTGATCCCACGTACCTGACTTTCCATTTGGGATGATTTCCTTGTTGGCGTGTGTCCACGGTCCGTCCGGCGAGTCAGCATAAGAAGCGGCAACAGGACAGTTATCTCCACCTTTTTTACCTCCCTTACTACCGCTTGCATCATAAAATCCTTGGTAGAACAGATAGTACTTCCCTTTCCATTTCAAAATATCCGGTGTAGACACCGAGCGGTAACCGGCATTTGGCTTCTCGGGGCGCGTCACGGCCACACCTTGCTCTTCCCAAGTAAAGCCATCTTCGCTTGTCGCATACCAGATCTCACTCAGGTCCCAATCTGTCGAAGGGATGGTGTCATTGGCTAATTTACCTCCTCTTGGGGGTGTAGAAGTGGCTCTTCGGGTATACCACACATAGTATTTTCCATTTTCCTTGATGATTTTGGAAGGATCCCGACGGGAGATAGTACCATCTCCATCGTTGTAGTCCAACCCTTTTATTTTGGTGTATTTGAAACTTGAAAACAGTTCATTGTCCTCCGGTCTTGGAGTCAGGTAGTTGTCGTAAAGCCTTTCCATCGCTGCACTCAACGGTCGGTCGGGTTTCGTTTGTGGAATGTCCCACGGGTAGCCTACTTCAGCCTCTTGCGTACTACCCACTTTTACTTGTGGAGTTGAACAAGCACTGATCGTCCATAATGCGATTAAATAGATATATTTCTTCATAGTCAAAAAATCAATTTGATTCCAACAAAGTGTTTTCCCAATACTCTAAGATTTGTTTGTCTGTAGCATTTTCTGAAAGCTGTCTTTTTTGCATTGCTTTTTTATAGTATTCCTGCGATCCTTCGATAGCCTTTTGAATGGCTTCAGATGACTCTTCCTGCATGTTTTTCTCCACTTCAGCAAGGGTACTCACAAGCTTCTTCTTTAGTCTATTTTTGACATGATTGTATTTCTTATCCTCAGTAAGATTTACCAATTCATTGGGATCATTTTGTAAGTCAAAAAGCTCAAATGCTGGGCGTACTTCTCTCATCATTTGGTCAAAAGGTGCTTTCAATACACCTTCTTCATACATGACGTTATACACTGTGAAAGCAGGATACTGTAGTTTTTTATAAGAACTCAACTGCATATAAGGTCTGTCCGGCATACGGTTCCAAATCAGCTTATATCGTCCATCTGTAATGGAGCGAATGTCATCTACCGCATCTCCACATCGCTGCTTAAAACCATACATATACATTCGTGTTTCTCCTAAAAGCACTTCTTTTCCGTGCATATACGCAGGTACTTCAATCCCTGCTAAAGCCAAAGTACTTGCCGTCACATCTACAAGGCTGATCAAGTCTTTACGCTTTGTTTTCGGTTCAAATTTTTTAGGATAACGAACAATCAGAGGAATTGCCAAACCTCCTTCATAAAGCCATTGCTTATCTCTTAAATGTGGACGACCGTGATCGCCAAACAGGATAATGATTGTATTTTCGAGTAGGTTTTCCTTTTCCAGTCTCTCGATGATTTCCCCCACTCTCTTATCTGCGATCTGCACACTTTCAAGATACATCGACCAATCCTTTCGTATAATAGGATGATCAGGATAACAGTCGGGCAACTGTACATGATCAGGATTTATGGGACGTTCATGATCCTTTTTAAATACACGATGAGGCTCGTGTATTTGTACTTGAGCGAAAAAAGGTTGCCCTTCAGCCCTTTGTTTCCAATCTGTTCCATCAAAAAAGTTATCGCCCAAGAAGTTGTAATCTTGCTTTCCCTCTTTGTTCATATTGTGCGCCCAATCATTGGTACAGAAATATCCCTGCTGTTGAAATATTTCCATGATGGGTACAATCCCCTCTGGCAAAGGTTGCTTTTCAATCGTCCTGTGGTTTAGACTGTTGATCGCAGTGGGGTACATCCCCGTAATTTGGGAAGATCGACTGGACGAACATACAGGGGCATTGGCATATGCATTTAAAAACATTACTCCTTCCGATGCCAATTGATCCATATGAGGCGTATGCACATCCGTATTTCCATAACAGCTTATCTCCCTTCCCAAGTCATCACAGTTAATCCAAAGAATATTGGGACGTTCCTGAGCATTACTCAGGAACGGTAATTTGAGAAGGAAAAGAATTAAAGTCCCACTTATAGTAATCCTCAACTTCTGTTTCATATAGAATTGTATTCTTTCTCAATCGTCAATGGGATCTGTACGTTGAAAGCATGACGTACATTGTTTTCATCAATGGAATCAGCTGCACAAAGCAGAGCCACTGGCTTTCCATCCTCGATATAAACTTGTGGGCGTTCCAAATGATCGAGCTGTTGGGTTCTTCCATTTTCCCAAGTCAAAGACCTATCTGAAATCATAAAATTTTTCGCTTTCACCCAATCGATCCCATCCTGTGACTCGTAATGCACTAAAGAAAAGTCTCTCTTTTTCCCCTCATGTTTGATGTATTTGACGATCGCACGGTACTTCCCTTCCTGATACCAGATATAAGGGTCTTCGGCAGGAAAGCGGACACCTTCTTCCAAAAAGACTGGATTCGGATACTTCTTGAATGGGCCCGTTGGCGAGTCAGCAATGGCTACCATATGTACCACAGGACCACCGCCTGGTAACTTGTATTTTTTGCCTACAGCCTTGTACACCATCAGAATCTTCCCATCCTTCATCTGACAAACCGATGGGTTGGAAGTCATCAGGGCATCCGGGGCAGCGTCTTCCGAAGAAATATCCAAAACAGGGGTGTCGAACCTTTTCCATGGTCCATTCGGATTATCTGCCACCGCCACGCCAATCCGCTGATTGTTGCGGTGCAGCCAATTCAGTTTAGGTTTTCCGGGGATACTTACAATTTTTTTATCGCCCGTATTCCCCATATAGTACAGATAGTATTTTCCGTCAAATTTGTGGATAGTGGGATTGTGTGTACATAAGCCGTCCCAATATTCACCACCTCGATCTCCCAAGGCCACATCTTTAAATTCAAATGGTCCAAACGGAGACGCTGAAACAGCATGGGCTATTTCCGAATAAGTCAACCACTCCCAACCAATCTGCTTAGGCCAACGAGAATAAAACATATGGTACAACCCATCCTCTCCTTTGACGACTGAACCTCCCCAATGGGAAAGACTATCGGCTCCGGAAAACACGGATTGGGTGGATACTTTCCCCAAGGAAATCTTGTAATCCGGTGTCTCTTCTGTCTTTTTTGTACAGCTTATAGCAAGGCAAGCAAGAGCGGCGATGATGATTAGTTTCTTCATTATTATATTAAAAAAATTGAATTCTTATTTTCATGTTCTACATATCAACCGATTCCTTTTCTGAGAAATCTTTTTTGATCTTTCCGCCACCATTGGGCTTCTCATTTTCCCATGCCCAATCCAAATGCTCTGCACTTTTGTGTCGATAATACCTGAAGAAGTCAAAGTCAAGAGCAAGGTCATTGATCGTGTGAGTGTTCGTCCCTTCATCGATCCTCTTCTGAATATATCTTGCAATGATATTTCCAAGTACCCAAAAGGACGGCTGACGAGCTTTATCACCAATGGTATTCAGGGTGTAGCTGCTTTCAGGGTTCGCTGTATCTTCCTCCACAAAAGCTACTACTCGGTCACCAATATGTGTCCATTTTCCATCAGCCCATTGCCATAGCTTCAGATGTTCAGGTGCGTATTCCAAGCCGATAGTCTGCCACTCGCTGTCGTATTTCTGGGTCACGCCTTTCATGATGCCTTTCTCAGCACCTTGACCGTGTGTGACCACTTTACGCTTTACTCCTTTGCTGTCTACCAATCGAGCAGGGGCATCGCTACTCCAGCCGTTGGCACCATTTTCCCACTCCATAAAATCGATCTCCAACCAGTTTTTTGGTGAAGCGGTTTTTTTCAAATCATCATTGTGATTTGTCAATGCACTCCATACCGAAGGATGCCAAACACTTCCTTTCTCTTTTACGTCCGGCGTATCAAATCCCCGGTATCGGAAGCGTACCACATAAAAACCATAGTAACCAGACGCTTTGCTGACAATGCCTGCCGTCCTCAACGGACCGTCACTTGCCACTCCTTTGATCGACACGTAATGCGTTTCTTTTCCATTGTCTGACTTTTCTGATTCCATTTTCACCAAAGATTCATCTTTGGAAAAATTGGTAATCACAGGACCTCCTGTATCTCTTCTAGTCCACTTTTCGGTATCCAACTTAGCCCCATCAAACTCATCTGAGATGCTATTGTCGAGATAATCCACATAGTGTTTGCTTACCTTTTTGGGCAGTTGCATCGCTGTTTGCGCTGAGGCAAACGGCAGGATTCCGAATAGGAATAATATGCTATTGAGTATCGTTAATTTTCTCATCCTTATGGCTGCTTATTGGTAAATTCTAAATGCCTTGTCTTTGGCTTCCACGATATTGGACCAACCGCTTTTTCCTGTTTCCGTCACTCTCTTGATCTGAAAGAAGAGGGATTTTTCCCCGTTAAGCGGAATGGTAATCATCCCTCGGCTGATGGTTTTCGCGATTTGTTTCAGCTCATCTTTTGAAGTGCCATAGCGGACAACATATCGTACATCATCAGCTTCACCTGAGTAACCTGCCACCAACATATTGTGGCGGATAAATCCATCCCAAACGATAGGTGGTAACAGTTTATTTGTCAGTTTCGTGTTGACCACTTTTGAAGCTTGACTTATTCCTTTGTCATTGACAGCAAAAAGCTCAACCTGAATTTTTTGCTGTGTCTCAAGGCTATCAATATCAATGTAATTGGCGATGGTTTTAGCAGATTCCATGGTCTTACCATCAACCGAGTACCGAACGAAATGCTCCTGCATGCCGTATGCTTTATTGAAAACCACCCGGATAGATTTTTCTCCTGCGATCACCTCCTCAATGACTGGCGCCTGTGGGGCTTCAATTGCGATCGTTTTGTCAAATCGGGTATAGCCATTGGTGGAAACCAACGTCAACTGAATGTCGAATACTTCCCCTTTAAATTTTGACCACTTCAAATCTCCTTTCCACTCTCCATCATTAGGGAGCAGTACAGGCAACTCCTTTTCCATCGTTGAAAGCACCTTCCCTGATTGATCTTTGAAGATCACCTTCAGTTGATAACCTTTCATGGTATAGGAAGGGAAGTCAGTAGCAGAACGGATTGGAATCACTACGGAAGTCTTCCGTCTTTTCAAATCCAGTTTTTCGACCCGAATGTCTTTTACTGGACTATTCTCCTGTTGAAAAGTGGTATAGCTTCTTCTTTTTGTTCGCCATGCATTCACAACACCCCACGCCCTGTTCTCGGACTCCAATGTTTGGCTGTATCCACTTTTGTAATCATTGAATGTCCACATAGAGGCGCCCGTGGTATAAAGGCGTTGATCTCGGATATGGGCATACCAGGCAGGCAATGTTTCGGCTATATCGTTGTCAAGGTCGGGAGTTGTGAAGCGTCCCGCCCCAAACTCAGAGAAAAACGTCGCTTTTTCGGGCCAACGGGCGTGTACAGAATCCATCACCATAGTCGGTTTATTGTGATAGATATTTAGCATGTTGATATCGCCGAATTCCATCGGGTCATTTTCTCTGTTGTCATGCTTTCGGTGACCGGTATTGCTTACACAAGTCACCGCCCGGTAAGCATCAAGGTTTTCTTTAACCCAAGGGATAATCGTTTTTACGTAGTCATAATGGTGACTGAGTTCGTTGCCTACACTCCAACCGACAATAGAAGCATGGTTGACATCACGCTCGATCATTTCGGTCAACCATTGCTTGATCAGCGTATAGTCCGGTTGATAATCGGCTGTAACAAACTCAGGGTTGGTAAGCTCTCTGACATTGACTTCCTCAAAAAGCAAAATACCTTCCCGGTCACAGGCTTCGATCAGTTTCTTATTTTGCGTACCATGCATGATACGCATAAAATTGGCTCCGGCATCTTTCATCAATTTGATATCCAGATCAATGATTTCCTGCGGTTCCGAACTCCCCCAAAAACGGTGGTCACTCACCCGATTGAAACCCGCCAACCGTACTGGCTCGCCGTTCAATAACATCTGAGTATTGGTTATTTCAAACTTCCGAATACCGAAGTTCTCCTTTCTGACATCTAAAACATTTCCTTTTTCGATGACTGAAGATTGTACTTCGTAAAGTTCAGGCATATCAAAATGCCAAAGCTTTACCTGTTCGGCACTTAGCATTCCCGCCAATTCCACTTCGGTTACAGCATTGGCTTTGGCTACCACTCTTTTCTCTAAAGAAAGTAATGTATCCTCTTTAATAACCTTGACGATCAAATCAACTTCTCTATCTGCATTTGCATTATTTTCGATGCGAATTTTATTGGTCAAATGTGCTTCACCAGTTTTTAGATTCGGATCGGCATGCATATACTGATAAGGAATTCGCAGGTCATTATTTTTCACCAAATACACCTCTCGATTAATACCACCCCAATTCCATGTGGCACCTACGATGGAACTGTTATCGGCTTCCACTGCCAATACATTTTTTCCATCGAAATTGAGGTATTCCGTTACATCAAACTCGAAGGGTGTAAAACCTCCCTGATGCTCACCTACATACTGTCCGTTCAAGTAAATCTTTGCGATATGATACACTCCCTCAAACTTTAAGCGAACACGCTCACGGCTACTACTTGTCCATGTTTCTGGAAGTTTGATTTCCTTTCTGTACCAGCCTTTACCTGTGTAATTACTGTACTCGTTGAGCATTCCCCAATGTCCCGGTACAGGCAACGTTTTCCAATTGGCATCCATAAAATCAGATCGAACTACCTTGCTCTTTTGCACTTGTGCATGATCGTATTTCTCCTTAGGTACGGGACGAAGCATGATGGCATCAACCACGACTCCCCCTCCAGAAATAGCGGTAAACTCTACATGGTTTTGGTTCCCTTTTTCCAGCTTGTAGACACCCAGACTCACCCACTTGCTACAGCGGTTTCTCAGGCTATTGTATTTCCGTGTGAGCCCTTCCTGATGCTTTATATTGATTTGTGTGGTCAAATGATGACCAAATGGATAGTAAATAAAATGCTCATAGTAGCCCGACTCAGGTACTTGCGTATTGAAACGGACATTAGTGGTGGTATCTCCTTCAGCAAAGAAATGAGACAGGTAATCAGCTCCCCAAGCATTGGACATGCGAGTAGCCACCGAATCCACCTTCCATTTACCGTTTACCTCCACCAAATCGTGTTGGCTATTATCGATGATAATATCGGTTTCCTTTGGTTTGATCTGTAAATAATTGGAGCCTTCTCCCAAAAGTGTTTTGAACTTCCAGGTTCCGTTGAGGCTTACCGTATCTGCTCCAGATTGAGCAAAAACAGTAAGGCCTACCAGTAGCAGTATGATCGTAGTATTTATCCTTTTCATATTTTTACTGAATCTCTGGTTGCGGGTTTTGCTTAATTCTATGCTTTCCTACACCCTGCTTGAAATATACATCAGGGCTGTGAAACAGGTGTGTTGTTTTAAAGAAAGGCTCATCGTAGTCTAAGCTCAAATCACAATCAAAGCGAGCCAGAATAGAATATCTTTGTTTTGGTGTACCTGCATTGGTAAAATGACACATTCCCCACGTGATTCCTTTACCATATTTGGTATTTGTAAATGCATCAGGTACAAAAGGAGCAGCTGCAATTGGAGGAAGGGATACAGAAGAGGCAACCTCAAAGTTGACCCCATCTTTTGCATACTGAATTGTTTCACGTTCATTGCCATCTTTGAGTACCAAAGTGGCTACACCTTCTTTGTAAGGGAAGTAAGTCGTTTCATGACCTGACTGCATCACTGGGTTTAATGGGTGCTTTTTGAATGGACCAAAAGGACTATCCGCGATGGCTACCCCATGACCAACGGCATAGGTATTCCATTTATCTACCCATTTGTTATAAGCAGCCTTGTAGTACATATAAATCTTACCTTTGTATACAATTGGATGTGGATCTTGTGTTTGGTCCTGATCCCATTCCCCTTTTTTACCTAAAGGAATCATCTCATTCCCTCCTGCTTTCCAAGGTCCATTTGGTGAGTCAGCATAAGACATAGAGATAGGACACCAATCTCCTCTCAAGCCACTAGGCTCATTAAATGCCTGATAATAGAGATAATACTTTCCTTCCCAAACCAAGATATCGGGCGTAGCCACAGAACGCCAGCCCTGATTGGGTTTGGCAGGTCGTGAAACAGCTACGCCTTGTTCTTCCCAAGTAATGCCATCGGCACTTGTCGCATACCAAATATCACTTAAATCCCAATCTGTTGAAGGAATTTCATCAGTCGCTTCTTTAGCCCGCTTTGCTCCGATAGGTACAAACTTAGTGTCCCTTTTGGTGTACCAGATATAGTATTTACCATCTACATATATTGGTCTTGACGGGTCTCTACGTGTAATCGTCCCATCTCCATTGTTATAATCAAAACCTTTTAGTCTGGTATACTTAAACAATGTATACAAGTCATTATCCTGAGCACGGGGTGCAGGGTAGCTAAACATTCGTTCAGTGGCAGCACTCATCGGAAAATCCGGCTTTTCTTCAGGTAACTTATGAGGAAAAACTGTTGTTGCTTTCGCTATTTCTGTCTGGTTTTCGTTTTCTGATCCTGTGTTCGTTGTGGTTTCAGAACAAGAAAAAATGTTCAAAGTGAGTAAAGCCAGTATCAACTTTACGCTTAAGTTATTACAATATGACATGCTCTTTTTATTTCTATTAATAATGATGTTCAACCTATTACAAGCACACAACCTCAAAGATGGCCGCCGGAACGTCTGAGGAAGGATGTTCCGTTTCAATCAAAAGTCCTTTTGTGCTAAAACCTTCTTCAAACTTGAAGGCGTTAATCGTCTGATAGTTATCTGATTGCTGAAAAAGAACCTGACCGTTCAGATCCTTGATCGTATAGTTTTGCAAACAGAAAGGAATCACTTCTTCCGGATGCCCAAACTGTACAGACTCCAGTGCGTGGTCGTAGTCAGTGTCCAAAAACAGGCGAATTTCAGAGAGTGGTTGTTCGCTGTCCCATTCCATTTTCAGGGTTGGTTTTGTATCAGAAAGATCAGCTACCCAAGCATTGGCTGTTCCCCACGGACGGACAAAGCCATTTCCGATGTTGGAGACATCAAATGCTTCAATCGCCGGACTGATCTCCATGGCTATATTTTCCCCTTCAGGGCGGCGCTCCGGAATCCAGAACTCGAACTCATCCACACCGATTCCCTGAGGTGGTGTTTGCTTTCCTTTGTTGGACACCTTATCGTTTTCTCCGTTGAATACGGACAGCACTCCCGTGATTCTCTTTTCACTGCATTTGATTTCAAGGGCAGGATTTGCCATAAACGTCACAAATGCATACTGCTGATCCGCTACTGAGCTTTCAAATTTGAAATCCACCGTTTGCTCTCCCGCTCCCACTTCGATCACCTGAGATTCCAAAATGACTTCAGGCGAGTAGTTTTTATCGTTATGCGATTTTCGAAGCTGAACTTCCAATGTTGTTTTCTCCGAAGCATTGACCTGTACTTTAAATGCGTAAGCTGTATTTGCCTCGAAAGGAAGCAATTGAGCGGATGAGACGTTCAGCTTTTTCCATTTTCCATCAAAAGGAATGGTAGAAAGTGTAAGTGCTGAAGAAGCGGTTACTCTTGCTTGTGTCAGCAGATTGCTTTCCGGTCGGATAGGAATATTTGGAATGCTTTGCCCCGTCAGGTTAAGCTCATTCTGAAGCTTCTTGAGGTTGGTCACTTCCATCAAATCGGCAGGTTGTACCCCTAGTTCTTTACAAACGGCTGCAGCCATCCCGACCGCTTGTGCCCCAACGCCACAAGTCGCCATCACCCGAGTAGAACCGAAAGCGACGTGAGAAGCACTAATGATACGTCCCGCCAAAAGCAGGTTGTCGATCCCCTTGCTGACAAAGCTGCGGTAAGGGATATGATACACCCCTTTTGAGTGCCATTGTGTACAGCCCGAAAGTTCGCTGTAAACCCCATCTGCAGGGTGCAAGTCCAGCGCCCAACCACCATGTGCCACTGCATCTTCAAACTCCGTTTGACCTATCACATCCTGCTGCTTCATCATGTACAGCCCTTCAAAGCGACGACTTTCCCGCTTGCCTGGCACATTTCCGACCCACTCCAGCGTCATGTTGTCTACATCCTCGAAGTTTCCTGAGTTTTTGATGTAGTCCCAAACGCCATAGATCACTTTCCAAAGCTCGTACTTGATCTCCTCGGTTTCGTGGATTGTATCTCGTCTGCCTCCATACTCAAACCACCAAAAGTTACACCCTTTGTGTTCTTTTCGGATGACCCTGAATCGAGGTATTTTTTCAATTTCTTTCAGCGCATACGAAGGTGCCTTGTACTTCACCGGCTCGTCTGTCTTTTTGCTATAAAAATACATGGAGTGCCCCAGCAAATGACCGTACGCCTCATCCGGCGCAAACAATTCACCAAACTCCTCTTTTGCCTCAGCCCCAATACGGAAAGGAGCACCCGCCTGAAAAGCGACGAGTCCGTCCCCTGTCGCATCACAGAAAAGTGGCGCATCGATCTTGTAGTGGGTCGAGTTTTGCGAATTGAAAGCCCAAACTGCTTCGATACTTTTCTCGTCTGCCTTTTGGACGGCAGATACAGCGGTGTTCAGCATCAGGGTGATGTTTTCCTCCTGCATCACCTTATCCAAAAGAATGGTATCAAAGATCACAGCATTCCCTTCCCTGTTTTTGTAAAGGTTTTCGATCAGGATTTCGTCCATCACACCTCCTTCTCTGGACCAACGGTTGTTGTTACCCATGTGGGAAGTGGCACCCAATACCCACAGCCTCACTTCTGAGGAAGCGTTGCCACCCAATACAGGCCTGTCCTGTATCAGGATCGTTTTTACACCTTTTCGTGCGGCTGTAATAGCGGCACAAACACCTGCTATACCACCACCTGCCACTACAAATTCGGCAGAAAGTTGGTTGAGTTTATTTTCACGCTTTTCGCTTGAGAAATTTTCTATAATCATAGTTGAAAGTCTTATTGATAGATTTTTTCAGCTTCTTGAGGCTGACTCACTGATTGGTTTTTGTAAATAATGATCGCTCCGAGTGCAAGCACCACGACGCCCATACCGCCAACCAGCAAAGCGCCGGTTTCAGCTAGTGCGGAAAGTATCAGGATCAGTCCTCCGGTCGAAAGCACACCTACTCCGATTACACGTGCCCCCTTCCTGTTGCCATCGGCATTTTCCTGTTCCTCTCTTTCTTTTTCATTTTGGAGAGACAAGTAATTTTCATACTGACTTGATGAAGTATTTTTTACCTGAAACAGGATTTCGGTAATCGTCAATAAGACGATTGGCAACGTCACTCCCAATGCCATTTCTGCTGCACGGCTTAGGGAAACTTCGATCAGTGAAGGAGCTAAAAACTTGAAGAAGGCATTTACGGCTAACGAAACCAAGGTCACCGCTAGCACAGATTGCCCTGTCTGTTTTTTAGAAAAAAGTGCCCAGATAGGCGGTAAAAACATGGCTCCGCCCGTAAGTGCCGCTAAGCTCATTACCACTTCCACGATACCACCGAGTTTGGGAACCAAAAGCGCAACAATAATCGTAATGACACCCAAAACCACAGTGGCTATTTTTCCGACATAGACCAGTCCTTGATCGCTGGTCTGAGGTCTGAAATGCTTAAAGATATCATTGGTCAAAACGCCAGCGGAGATATTCAGCGTGGTGTTTACCGAGCTAGACGTTGCGAAGATCATCCCTCCCAACATCAATCCCAGCATCCCAACAGGCAATACTTCCTTGCACATGAGCAGGTAAGCGCCCTCATCCGCCAAGCCTTGCAAGTCAGGATTGAGCACTCGGTAAATCATAGGCGGCAGCATCCAAATCACGGGACTTACCGCATACAGTCCGCCAAATAACCAACCTACTTTTTTGGCATCTTTGGCAGTTGAAACACTTGTGTAACGCTGTACATACGCCCAGTTTCCAGCGATAAAGAAGAGATTGTACAGCCCAAAAGCCAACAGGAAATAGGGAGAGTACTCTTCGTTGACGAAGTTGAAGAAGTTCTCCGGTGCGTTCGCTACAAAACCGCTTACACCACCCACCTTACTTAAGGATAAAGGAACGACAATCAGCACTGCAGCGGTCAGCACTACAAATTGGAGTACATCCGTCACGATCACTGCCCACAGTCCTCCAGCAGCGGTGTAAGCCAAAATCAGGATTCCCAAACAAATGATACTCGCATAAATTGGCACTCCTGTGGACACTTCCACAATCTTAGCCACCGGATATAGAAAAGCACCCGTAGTAAACACGGAGATCATCAGGAACAGGTAGGTATAAATCTTTTGCGTTCCGTAGCCCAACCGATCTGTGATGTACTCGGCAGCGGTCAGCGCTCCGGTTTTTTGCCATTTGGGCGCAATCACAAAACCGATGATCAATCCTGAAATACACATGGTCCATTGGATGGCAATCGCGACCCAACCGCTTTGATAGGCCACCGATCCCCAAACCACAAAAGTACCTGCGGAAAAGAAGCTCATAAAAAGGGATAAACCGCTCATCCACCACGGTAGATTACCGCCTGCCGCAAAAAAGGATTTCATGTTTTTGCCTGAGCGGGAGAAGCTCATCCCGCAGAGGAAAACCAACAGGGTAAAGACAAAAATGACCGTTATATCTATCGCATTCATAATATCTTGTATATCTATTTTAAAAAGTCACTCAATTATTTCTTGGTGATTTCGGGATCCAACTTGGTTACTTCCAGGTAATCAAATGTTCCTGAACCTGTCGTGCCGTTCGCTACATCCATCTCAAACTTGAACTCATGGAAACCTACCCGGTCAAACGTTTTTTCGCCTAAGTCAAACGACTTGAATTTGGCTTTCCCCTTCTGGTCTATTTCCTCACCCTGGGCAACTCCGTCAATGCTTAAGTTCCAGGTTCCTTGGGCTTGCTTCTGCGGCAAGTAGCCTAGCTTGATATTGTATTTTCCTTTTTCGGAGATATAGACACGGTAACGTATAAAGTCTCCTTTTTTCGCATTGACAATGTTTTGGCAATACCCGCCTGAAGCCTTTTCAACTTTGGTGTCAAAAATGTCTTTGCCCACAATACTTGTATGCTGAATCAGGTTTTCGCATTCCTTTGTCGTGCTTGCTCTCATGGTTTCCGGCTCATAGAACCTTACCCAGTCAAACTTCTGAATGCCGCTCTCTTTGGGTGATTTGATGCTTAAGCAAGACAGGATAATATTTCTGGCGTCACGCACATAGTCTTCCGGGATCTCGACTGTAGCCACCAGAGAATCATTCTCGTAAAACATGGCTTTCTCGTGTGTCAGCTTCATGCCCCACACGAACCACTCTCCATGCTGGTCGGTGCAGTAGGTTCTTCCCCAGTCATTTTCCTTTACCTTGATCGGAATCTTGCGGTGCTCTCCTCCCGAAACCCAATCGTGCACTCGGATACTCTGCCAAGTGGCATGATTCGGTTCCGTTTCCATAATGTCAATTTCCGAATAGGTTGTAAAAGTTTTCAGGCTGTTGTTTTCCGGATTGGAGTTGGCTCGCTCCAGCCAAAACGCCGGATGCCACAGGGGAGCGTTCAACATCTTGCATCTCGCCTCGAAGTAGCCCTCACGGAAACGCCACTCGCTGATCACACCTCCCCCTTTCTGATTAAAAAAGTCTTTCCCTTCCTTGACTCTATACACTTCCGGGTGTGCCCTAAACTGACCTGCCTGACACACAATATTCAGATTATCATGATCAAGAATCACATTCTCCTGTGCCATAATCGTCATCTGACGGTCGATACCATCTCTATAAAACCACTCCGTTGTATCTAATTGAAACGCATTGAATTCATCTGCCCAAGCCAGTGCATATTCTTTTGGGGCATGGCTATCTTTAGGTTGAAAAGGCTTTTCAACTAGTTTTTGGGCATTAGAGAAGTGAAATGTGCTCAACAATAAAAAAATGAGCATAGGGGTTTTTAAAATTTGCTTGTTCACTTTATTTATTTTTTAAAAGGTTGGTCAGTTCATTTTGTGAGTGAGTACATGCAGCAAAACATCATTACTCACCTGATAATCAACAATTCGATTGATTTTAAAGATAGGTCTTCATCATAGACCTCCCTGAATAGAATAGATAAAATGAAGGGGGCATTTTATCACCAAGATAAAATGTGTAAAAAGTACAGTTTACTCCCCTTAATTGGAGGGAATTATCACCTTGCTACCCTGCAAATGTGTTTACCTTTATCACATAAACATGAAAACAAACAACGCTTGGTAAATATGAAGACTATATTGAGCAGCCTTGTGCTGTGGTGTATCATTGGATTATCATTGGGGCATGCACAAAAGCCCAATATTATCCTGATTTATGCAGATGATATCAGTGCCAGAGAATTGCCAATTTACGGCGCCTCCCAATGGTCACCTGCACCACAAGGTGGTGATACTTCAGACCCGAAATACAGAGCACAAACGCCTGTCTTGGACAAGCTTGCAAATGAGGGTGTTTGGGTCAAAAACACTTGGGCATCCACCATCTGTTCGCCTAGCCGTGCCATGATGATGACAGGTCGTTATGCACATCTTCATAAATGGTGGCACAACAAGGACAAGGGAAAATGGACCAACGAAAAAGGAAGAAAAGAAACTTGGCCTTTGTATGAAAGCTCTCCGTACACCATTGCCCATATAGCGAAAGCAGGTGGATACGCTACTTATTGGGCAGGTAAAACACAGATGTCTGGTGTCGAAAACTTCGGATTTGATGAAGCAGTTTTCACACCTGGGGAAATACAATCCAAAAGTGATGAAAATCCATACACCGACTTTAAGATCATCTCAAAAAAGCAAAATGGTAAGAAGGTACTGATCAATGAAGATACAGGCGATAAAGTGGATTACTACCAGCAATACGGGTGGTACTGGCAACCTCATGTACAGCTAATGAACCATCCAGATGCCAAGCAACAGTTTGAATGGTGGCCGAACACCCCTGAATCCCGTCAATCGTATGGCTTGAACACTTACGGTCCTGATGTGGAACTAGATTTCATCTTTGACTTTATGAAAAGAAAGCAGAAAGATGAACAGCCATTCTTCATCTACCATACCACACACCTAGGTCACGACGGCTGGGATTTCTTCAGTTCCGAAACTGACAAGGATAAAAGGGAAAAATGGCCTGGCACTCCTAAGATCAAATGGGAAAATGGACAATACACCAAAACTCAACCTCATATCACAGGTGATGCAGGACAATACGATACGCATGGAACAGTAACAGAAGGTGGTATCCATAACCATATTAATTATCTTGATTATCAAGTATGGCAATACATGAAGAAACTGAAAGAACTGGGTATTGAGGACAACACCATTCTGATTTTCTGTGCAGACAACGGTACCAGCGGCTATGGAAAGAATGTCCCTGTTTCACAGAAAGGAGTGCATGTTCCGCTGATTATCTATGCGCCATGCCTGAATATGAGCAAGCAAGGTGAGCAGGATATTCTAGCCAATATCTCTGATGTACTACCTACTATCGTGGATATAGTGGGGATAAAGGTGCCTGAAAGTTATGAGCTGAATGGTGAAAGCCTACTGACTTACCTGACAACCGATCAGAAAGAACACCGTGAGTGGATCTACTCCTATCATCAGGAGAAGCAGTTGATCAGGGGCAAAAATGTGATGATAGACGGAAAAGGCAATTATTACAATACCGCCAAAACACCTAAGGACCTGATCTCCTACCCGAAAATCACAGATTGGAGCAAAGTGTCAGAAGCGCACAGGAAAGAAAAGAAAATGCTGGAAGCCATTATGCCACAGTTTGACCTTCATGCAACAGAACATGATGCACCAGCTAGCGGAATTGGAAGAATGAAAAAACTTAAGCAAGTGGAAAAACAATAGCAACCCAATTTCTTCTATTAAAGGCATGGATCATTTAAGATGGTTCATGCCTTTTCTCTTATCAGCTATTCATAGATAATCATGTTTATCACAAATAGATTTTCAGAGGATAAATTCCTGAGCGATACAAATTTTGGGTATTTCTATTGGGAGAGTATTTACCCCTCTTATTAGCATGAATTTTATCTCCACTATCTGTCATAATAGTGATTGTTTTACTCCAATTCAATATGAGTTATATACCAATAAATAATTGGAAAAGAGAATAGAAATGATGAAGAAAATCAAACGAGTTTTACCTAAAAGCTCTTTTAGGCTAGTTTTTTTAGCCTTGACCATAAGTTTTATGAGTTGTGGAAGAGAAAGCGATGAGACGGCACAACCTAACGATCAGCCAAAAGCTTCTGACAATACCTTGACAGTACTGGAAAACAGTAATGCTGGTTCTGACAATCAGATTGATGTATCCGAAAATGACAAAATCGGGAATGATGGCGGAGCAGAAGACAACTACAACCTAGCAACAATTGCTCTCAATGGTATCGTAACTGAGATCAAGGACGGCATATTTGAATACATTCCGAATGCTGATTTCAGTGGTTCAGATAGTTTCACCTATACTTTATCGGATAAAGATGGTGATCAGGATAATGCCAAAGTAAGTGTGACAGTAACTCCTGTTGAGGATGGTTTGACTGCTGAAGACTTTGAAAATATTGACCCTACCCTACCTTCATTTGTATCTTTGGATAATACCACACCGGAAGGAAAAAAATGGGTGAAATTTGAAGAGATGTCAGATGAGTTTGAGACTTGGGATGGGACAAAATGGTTTAAGTCAACTTGGAATTATCCGGCACCTGTATTCATGTCAAAATCAGCTGATAATTCAGGTGTAACGGATGGGCACCTTTGGATCAGGGCTACCCTGAATGAAAGCAATGTGGAAGACAGATGGTTTCAGACAGCCCGCATCCATTCCCGTACCAAAACAAGTTATCCTATGTACACAGAGGCTAGGGTGAAAGCCGCTTATATTTCTGCATTTACAACCTATTGGCTGAACAATGGCAATTCAACAGACAGAGATGAGATTGATATTATTGAAAACAATCCGAAACCATCCTGCGATTGCCAACCTGATTTTCCATTGCGTATGAATTCACAGTATTTTCATGCTGATGCCAATGAACAACCTGTTGTGATCAGAGATGAGGATAATTACATGAATACCAACTTATCGGATGCTAATCCTTTGAAAGGTGTCAAATGGAATGATGATTACCATACTTTTGGCGTCTGGTGGAAAGATGAGAAACATATTCAGTTTTACCTGGATGGCGAGCCTGCTGGCAGTGTGGAAGTCGGGCATGACCGTTCTGGGCAAACGTACGAAAACCGTTACTTTACCAGAGATTTGGAAATCATCTTTGACCTATGGACCAATGAGGCAAACTGGTTGGGTGGATTACCAGAAAAAACTGAATTGAGTAATGCCATCAACAGTACCATGCTTGTGGACTGGGTTAGAACTTGGAAACTGGAAGACAAGTAAGTCCTAAAGGCAGCTTCCATCGATTGGAGGCTGCCTTTCATTGTTATTTTATAGGAAGTATAAATTACAGACTGGTCATATCCCTATTGGCTTCAAAATCATACAGGGTTTTCATACGAAGGTCATAGTAGGCCATCCAATAACCTTTTAGTGCCTTGACATACTCTCTTGTGGCCATATCTTTTTCCTGTAAGGCCATATCGTAATCTGTAGAGGAAATTTTTTGGTTTACATACTGCCATTTAGCAATTCGAAACCTTTTAGAAGCTATCTCATTGGCTTTTTTAGTAATCTTAACCTTACTAATCAACACTGGAAACTGACTGACTAGCACTACAATTTCCTGCTCAAACTTTATTCGATCCTGCTCCACACTACTCTCTACCAATTTTTGATTAGCAATTGCGGTCTGAAGATTGGCTTTTCTTCTTCCAAAATCAGCTACTGGAATCTTAAACCCTAGTTTTAATCGCTGCTGATCTTGTGGATCCTGATATATACCTTCAAGATAATCCGACTGTTGTGTAAGTCCAAAGCTAGCCGATAAGTAAAGATCCAAGTTGCTCTCAGCTTTTGCTTTTGCCACATCTCTTTCCGCTTCAATCTTACGGCGCTTAAAACTCAAAAACCGTTGTCTATTCCGCTTAGCATACTTAACTGCTTGACCAGAATTGATTTCAAACTCAGGAATCGATTCTGGGATTGATAGTTTAAAATCATCTTCAGATTCAGGCAGTCCTATAAATGTTTTCAGGTTTAGCATGGCATTATCCGCATTCAGTCTGGCTGAGGCCACATCTCGTTGTGCTTTCATTATATTGAGTTCCATCTGAAGCTGGTCACTCTCAGAAAGCCGTTGTTTTTTCGCCTTCTTATCTCTAATATTCTGACTGTTTTTAAGGTTTTTATCTGCAATTCGGTAGTTGATTTGTTGAATCATCAGATTGAAGTAAAGATCGGTTGCTTTCCAAGCTACCCACTCCATTTCTTCATAATAAGACTTCTTGGCTTCCTCCAGACGAATAGGTTCTATTTTCTTACTCCATTTCAGCCAGTTATAAGTGAATATAGGCTGGTTAAACCCAATACTCAACGGCTGTCCCGAATAAGAAGTAGTTCCCCCATTTGTTTCATCAGACATGTTATCAATCCTATTGATTCTGGATTCCAAATAAATTTGACCTCCTGTTGCAGCAATGGTTTGGTTAAGACTTAGTCTTAGAAAGGAATTAGCATATTTACGAGCTATAAATTTCTGGGTTCCATCTGGCTGTGTAACAGGGTCTATAGATCTACTAAAGTCAGGCAGTGCTCCATTGAGTGAAAGCTGAGGATAAAAATTGGATTTAAACTTCATGTAGTTTCCTAGCCTATTGTCTTTCCTGTTTTCTGCCTGTTGAGCAGACAATGAGTTATCACGAGCAAGCATGATAATTTCATCCAGAGAAAGTTCTGACTGAGCTATACAATTTTCCATGCATACAACTGGTATCAACAATACAAAAACTGCAACGAGAAATGATAAGTGAATAAACTTGCACATAGTAAATTTAAAAGACTGAGAAATATGGAAGATAGTGCTAGCAATAAGGTCATTGATTTAAAATGACTAAAAGAATATTCTAATCTGTAAAACAGATGATCGAAAGAGATGATAATGTTAAAAAAAGATATCCATTGTCAAGTATCCAATAGTGAAAGGTGTAAAATGAATGGTCATATCCATTTTACACCCTCTTTTTAGGTAAATAAAAGTACCCTATGGAAACCTATTCTTTAATCAGAATGGTCTTTCTGGTCATATATTCACCATCAATAATATTGATGATATAAACACCACCATGGAGGGCTGAAACATCTATTTGAGGTTGTGTAATATTGCCTGATATCACTGGTTCTCCATGTATGCTATAAATTCTAAAACTAGCATCCGGAGTAACTCCCGAAACATTGATATAACCTTCTGTTACAGGATTTGGATACAATAGAACACCCGTCTTTTTATTATTAGGCTTAATCCCTAAAATATCTTTTTTATCCCAATCAGGATCTGTTGAACCAGTATCATCAGTTGTGATTTCAGCTCTGAACCAGCCACTGCCCCATCCGGCACAACAAAGCACTTTTTCATCTTCTGGATCAGGCTTTACATCCACTATCTTGTCGGGCTGCCCTAATCCATTATTGACTTTTATCCAGCTTTCACCACCATCCTGAGACAGATAAATACCTGGGTTCTTGAAGTTATCGACCATTGTAGGGACTTGAGCTGGTACTGATAGCACTATAATATCCGGATTGACAGGTGAAACCTCCGTTTGCCATACGTATGGTGCCTTGAATATTTTTTCCCATGAAATGCCATTATCTCTACTTCTCCATACACCTCCAGCAAAAGACGCTCCCGCCCTTGAGCCACAGGAAATATAGATATGCTTGGTATTACGGTCTATAAATACATTATTGACAGATTTGATCTCAGAAGGAATCGTAACCTGACTCCAGGTAACCGTTTTATCTGTAGAGATATACAAACCTCCCGGATCATTGTTACCAAACTGATTCAGTGCTGCATAAAATACACTTGGATCATCAGGATGCATGGCTATTCGTCTTACACTTGCTTTCTCCGGCATTCCTGTCGTGCTTACCTGCCAAGTATAACCACCGTCTGATGAACGGTATACACCATACTCACCTTTGGTCAATGGCTGACTAGTGCCACCACTTACCTCTGAAATGGTTCTGTAAGTGGAACAGAAGTACATGTTCTCAGGATTTTCAGGGTCAATGGTCAGAGAGTTCTGAGGTGCCAGATTTTCCCAGCTATTGTTTGCAGCCTCAAAAATGGTCGCAATATTTTCCCAAGTCTGTCCGCCATCTGTTGTCCGGCGAAGTTTGCCTCTGTGCTCCTGTCTCCAGCTTAATATATAAATTGTATTAGGGTCATTAGGATGTACAGCAACAGTAGACACCGAGTGTGCTGCATGGTTTCCACTATGGTCATGTACCTGTCCTTCAATCTGTTTTACTGCCATTGCTCCTTGGTCAGAATAGCTTCCTAGTTCAGCTGATTGCCACAAACCGTGCTCTCCGCTACAGAACAGCTTACGACCTGAAATACCTGTTTCCAATAGCATAAACCTACCTGGTAAGTTGCTATTGCCTCTTCCAACCCATGCATTGCTACCGGGTGCAGTTTCATCATCATCAATCTGCTGCCAGCTTTCTCCCTTATCTGTTGAATGGAATGTTTGCTGATCTACCCCAATAATTAACTCACCTGCTGCATTGACCGCCATGATACGAGTACCTGAAAGCTCATTCTGATTATCCATGTAGACTTGCATATGCGAAAACTGCATATTTGTTCCTGTAGGATTACCTTTTGATTCCCAATAGGCTTTGTCTTTTTCAGCAAGCCAGTAAGCACCATTTCGGGCACATGCCGTCCAAGTCTCTCCTCCATCCGTTGTTTTCCAAACCTCTCCCGGTCCGAAACCCCTATCGTGTTTCTTGTTATGGGAGATATAGATCTCATTGCTGTTTTTCGGATTGACCATGATTCGGTTATAGACCGACAGCGCCTGTGATGGAAATTCAGAATAAGTACTTTTGAATGCTGACTTGGACATACCCAACCAATGTGATACCGCTCTCTGATAACCATCCCTTACAAAGTAATCCGCAATCACGGTCAGGTCAATGCCTAGATTTCCTGTGATACTGGTCCAGTTCTGACCGCCATCTTCACTTCTGAATACCCCACCTTTGGAGATAATGCCAGCGCCATTTGGCTCATAAACTGTCTGATCAACTGTGTACAGGATAAACTTCTTGTTCTTTTCATTATAAAAAGAAGTCAGGTCGCGTGGCAAATTATTTGGAAGCCCATTACCCCCAGTTGTCCAATTTTCTCCTCCATCGGAGCTAACGAACATACCGTGACTGGTTGCCATAGCCATATTGTCTGGATTGTTAGGATCAAAGATAATTTTCGCCACATCCAAATCAGGAGAAATATTAGTGGCTACTTTTGTCCATGTGGCTCCTTTGTCCGTTGTTTTCCATACGTAACCATAATCACCTGTCGGGTGCTTGATACCATGTGGTTGTGCCAATGTCTTATGGTTGAATTTGACATTCCAGAAATCACCGGCTCCTACAAACCAAATGTTGTCATTGGTGGGGTGAATCGCCAATTCAGCATGTCTGCCTCCTACATCCATCAGGTATGACCATGATCTGCCCCTGTCGTGCGATTCATACAATTGACCTTCCCAATCCAATGCCACGGCATAGTCCAAATCCTGCAATGAAAATTCAATATCCAATACACGGCGCATATCCAAACCGTTACCGTCACTGTCCTTAACGGTTTGCCAAGTTGCGCCTCCATCCCATGTGCCATAAGTGACATGCATATCCGGTCCCAAGAACATTACATCCTTATCTGTCGGGTGACACCAGATTTCTTCACAATAGCCTGACATTCCTGGACCAAAGTTTTTCCATGCTACACTTGGATCAGATTCCATTCTTTCCCTCTCAATGGTATCAAAAAACCTGGTTATTTCACCCAACAAATGGTTTTTCAGGATGGCATAACCCAATGTTGGTTCCATTACCCATTTTAATCCAAAATCAAAAGTGGCGTAACTGCTCGCTTCTGCCAAGGCTGCTTCATCCAATCCTGTTGCATACTCATCCGAAGCACCTGTCGCCAAAGCATAATAGGCATTGGTGGGTGGTATTCCGTTTTTAGCGTTGTTATTAGGGTCATTCAGTACCGTTACAATAGCAGGGTTACCGTTAGTAATGGTACCATAAAAAACAACCCGATCAATAATGTTCGGTCCTCTTGTTGTTCCTACAATACCACCTGATCCCCAAGAAGCATTGATATCCACGGAACTGAAACAGTCTTGTACGAAAGAGGTTTCCGCATTCCAAATAACGCCTACAATACCTCCAGCCCAACCAGCTGCTCCTACATCAATCGAACCTCCTTTGGTATAGCAACTTGTGATTGCGCCACCGGCCATGTAACCAGCAAATCCACCTACTCTCGGAATACCAGGCACAGTGATATTGATATTCTCAATGCCAAGGTTATTGACAGTGCCTTTGAACGATCCGAAAAGCCCCACACCATCATTGGCTGCTCTTGCTGTCACTGCCAAGTTATTGATTACCTTATTGTTACCATCAAAAACACCTGTAAAAAGCGTGCTGATAGTACCAATTGGGAGCAATGTGTGACCCGTCATATCGAGGTCATTCATCAGCCTAAAATATTTGCCAGACCAGTCAGCAGATGTGTTACTCAGCGCCACCAGATGTTCTGGTTCGGTGATCAGGTACGGGTTTGCACCTGACCCATCGCCTCCTCCGTATTGTGCTACAGCTTTCAGCTGTACCAATATGAGCAGAAGCAAGAAGGTAATTCTCTTTTGCATAAAGTTATTAGTAGAAGTATGAGACATTCATTTTCAGTGTAATACTAACTTCTACCAAAGCTTTACCTGACAAAAAGGTGTTGATTTTACGGTTATAAATTAAAGCTAAAATACCACCCCTCTATTTTTAATAATTACTACCCTTTTAAGTACTGTATTCATGCATGTAAACACTAAAAGACAAACCCTCTTTTATAGGTTGCTATAAAAGAGGGTCTTAAAATATCAGACTAGAAGTTCCTGTTACTTCTTAATTAATACCTTTTGAGAAATAGATTTTTGACTATCTGATATATGAATAATATAGAATCCTGAAATAAGTTGATTCACTTCTATTTGCGATGCGGTAATTGTACCAGATGCCACAACTTGTCCATTGATATTGAGAATGGTATAGTGAGCATCAGGCTCAAGTCCCACCACTTTCAAATTACCATCAGTTATTGGATTAGGATATAGCTGTACTTTATTGACCAGATCAACTTCTTTATTCAGCACCAAATCCTGACTGCCCGCAATTCGGCTTGAGGCACCACCTAAATTCTGAATAGCAGTCTTGAACCATCCGCTTCCCCATCCAGCACACCAAAGCAGGTTTTCATCCTCAGGGTCAGGCTTGGCATCCACCATCTTATCGGGCTGACCAATTCCTTTGTTAATCTTTGCCCAGCTGACACCCCCATCTTGGGAAAGATATATACCCGGATTTTTAAAATTGTCTATATAATTAGGGGTCTGGGCTGGCACCGAAATAACAATAATATTTGGATTCGCTGGTGAAACTTCCGTCTGCCATACGTAAGGCGCCCTAAAAATTTTCTCCCATGAGACGCCATCATCCTTACTTCTCCACACCCCTCCGTCATATAATGCACCAGATCTTGCTCCGCAAGAAATGTAGAGGTATTTGGTATTCCGGTCTATAAACACATTGTTTACTGACTTGATTTCTGAAGGTATCATTACTTGACTCCAAGTCACGGTTTTATCAGTAGAGATATACAATCCTCCAGGGTCATTGTTTCCAAACTGATTGAGTGCAGCATAAAAAACACTAGGGTTATCAGGATGCATGGCGATTCTTCTAACGCTGGCATTTTGTGGAAATCCTGTTGTACTAACATTCCAAGTGAATCCACCGTCCGATGAGCGGTACACCCCATAAGCTCCTTTGGTCAATGCAGGGCTTGTTCCTCCGCTTATTTCCGAAATAGTTTTATAAATGGAACAGAAGTACATATTGTTAGGCGTGACAGGATCGATAGTTAAGGAATATTGAGGAGCCAATCCTTCCCATTCATTGTTATTGGCTTCAAAAATGGTGGCAATGTTTTGCCAGGTCTGTCCACCATCTGTCGTTCGACGAAGTTTCCCTCTATGCTCCTGTCTCCAGCTGAGCATATAGATTTTGTTGGGATTGTTGGGATGTACTGCCACTGTCGAAACAGAATGTGCTGCAACATTACCGCTATTGTCATGTACCTGTCCTTCTATCTGTTCAACAGCCATAGCATTCGGATCAGGATAACTTCCCAAACTTGCCGATTGCCATAGTCCGTGCTCCCCACTACAGAACAGTTTCCGTCCGGTAACACCGGTCTCCAAAAGCATAAACCTGCCTGGAAGGTTACTATCTCCACGTCCTATCCACCTGTTACTACCTAATGCCGTTTCGTCGTCATCAATCTGTTGCCAGCTTACGCCCTTGTCAGTTGATCGTAATGTTTGCTGGTCTACGCCAATAATCAGTTCTCCGCCGGCATTGATTTCCATCATACGGGTTCCAGATCCTTCACTTTCTTCATCCATATAGTCCTGCAAATGGGCAAACTCCATATTGGTTCCGATATCATTCCCTTTTGCCTGCCAGTAAGCTTTATCCGTCTCATTTATCCAATAAGCACCGTTTCGGGCACAGGCCGTCCATGTATTACCTCCATCTAAAGTTTTCCACACATCTCCAGGTCCAAAACCCTTATCGTGTTTCTTGTTATGGGAGATATAAATTTCATTCCTGTTGTATGGGTTAATCACTATTCGATTATAGACAGAAAGTGCCTGACTAGGATAGGTGGTATAGGTACTAGTAGATGTGGATTTAGAGATACCCAACCAATGTGAAACGGTCTTATGATATCGATCCCTCACATTGTAGTTAGTGATAACTGAAAGATCAATCCCTAAATTACCTGTGATATTAATCCAGTTTAGCCCCCCATCATCACTTCTGTACACCCCACCTTTGGATATTATGCTAGTTCCATTTGGTTCATATACCGTCTGTTCCACTGCATACAACTTATACTTTTGTGTGTTCGAATTATAAAAAGAGGTCATATCCCTAGGCAAGTTATTGGGCAATCCGTTTCCTCCAGCTACCCAGTTATTTCCCCCATTGCTGCTTACATAGATGCCATGACTGGTTGCCATTGCCATACTATCTGGATTATGTGGATTGAACAGGATTTTGGCTACATCCAAATCAGGTGAAATATTGGTTGCTACTTTTGTCCACGAAGTTCCCTTATTGGTTGTTTTCCAGACATAGCCATAATCAGCAGTCGAATGTTTAATTCCATGGGGTTGAGCCAATGTTTTGTGATTGTCTTTAACATTCCAAAAGTCTCCCGCTCCTACAAACCAGATATTGTCATTGTTGGGATGTATTGCCAACTCAGTATGCCTTCCTCCCACATCTGTCAAGAAACTCCATGTTTTTCCTCTATCATTTGATTCATAGAGTTGTCCTTCCCAATCCAATGCCACTGCATAATCCAGGTTCTGCAACGAAAACTCTATGTCCAGCACACGACGCATGTCCATACCATTTCCATCACTATCCTTAATGGTTTGCCAGGTTGCTCCTCCATCCCAAGTGCCATAAGTCACATGCATATCCGGACCTAAAAACATAATATTTTTATCCGTTGGGTGGCACCAGACTTCCTCACAATAACCCGACATACCCGGACCGAAATTCTTCCATTCTATGTTTTGGTCAGAGACCACCCGTTGATTTTCTATATTGTCGAAAAATTGGGAATTCAAGTCAGGTAGGAATCCTTTCAAAACCGCATATTCCAATTCAGGTTGAATCATCCAGTCATTGGTGAAATCAAAGGTTGAATAACTGCCTTCAACAGCCAAATTTGTGGTGTTCAGTGAAGTTGCATTTGTATCAGAAGCGCCTGTAGAAACAGCGAAATAAGCCTTTGTAGGAACAATACCATTTTTATTGTTATCAGCAGGGTCATTCTGAACCGTGGTGATCGCAGGGTTGTTGGTAATTGTTCCATAAAAAACTACTCGTTTGATGATATTTGGTCCACGTGTTGCACCAACAATTCCGCCCGAACCCCAACTTGCCGTAATGGCGACAGAACTGTAACAGTCTTTGACATACGAGACATCGGCATTCCACATAACGCCCACAATACCGCCTGCCCAACCACCATTGCCTACATCAATGCTTCCTCCTTTTGTATAACAGTCTGTTACGGTGCCACCTGTCATGTACCCTACAATTCCTCCCACCTTGGATATACCGAAGGCATTGATACTGATATTTTCAATTCCGAGGTTGTTGACATATCCTTTGAACGTACCAAATAAACCCGTTCCGTCTGCTGAAGTGCCTGCAGTAACCGTAAGATTAGTGATTACCTTATGATTCCCGTCAAAAGTGCCATTAAACAGCTGAGCAGCATTACCTATTGGTGTAAATGTCTTACCCGCCATGTTGATATCATTAGACAGCTTGAAGTATTTACCAGTCCAATCACTAGGCGTTGTATTCAGTGTTACAAGATGGTTCGCCGTTTTTATCAAGTAAGGGTTTTGGCTTGTGCCACTTCCTCCTCCATATTGTGCAGCTGCGTGGAACTGCCACAATACAAATAGCACAAAGAGTGTGATTTGTTTTGAATCAAACATATTAAACGTGTTGTTAAATAGTGAATAGTTCCCAGTTAGGGTTATTTAAGTGATGACATCATGTAACAATACTGTTCAGTAAGGTAGGTTTCTGTCTATTCTAAGCTCAGTTGGGGGGAGTGTGAAAATTACAACTCAGAGTAGTGATCACGAATAATTTATCATGATCAAGTCAGTTGCTCATCATAAACTATCCGTGATTTTATTTGATGTGTAAATAGTCGTCAATCGATAGATATCATACAGCTCAAGTTATTAAGCTAAACGGCATTGTTTCATAGATCTGTTGGCGTCAGGTTCTTGATAATCAGGATAGCATCTGCTTCTCCTTTCCATGGGCGATCGCTCCAGAAGTCAAAAGGTGCATCATCATATTTTACCTCATCGGTCAGTTCACCCGTCAGCGTATTGAACCACTGCTGTGTCGCCTGCTCATAAGTGAAATTCTTTTTGATGGCATTCTTGGTGCCTATCCACTGATTTTCTTTTGGCGTGTACATCAGCATAATCCCGTCCTTCTTGTTGGTCAGGTTAAAGCCACTTGAATTGTGCCATGATATAGGCTCACAATTTTCGAAATGCACTGTCTCAAACAGCTTTCTCATATGCTTGAAATACTCAAAATGCGGTTTGCTGAAACTTTCCGACTGCTCAAACGGGTTATGGATCACCACATTCCATGCAGCGCCTTGCCAATAATAGGTCGTGTAGCCGCCCGCAAAAAGACACTGGTAATTTCTTCTCAAACAGGCTTCCGCATTGACATAGGCGCCGGGGAACACCACATAAGGAGACTCCTCATAACCGCCATGCTCAATATTGAAAATGGGTTTATGTGGGAATGCTTTTCTTGCTTCCAACATATTCTGATAAAGCGTGTGCTGCCAGTTTTGCATGGAGATAAAATCCACCTGCTCAGGGTTGTTCTTGCAGAAGCCAAAATCGTGAACGGAGATCAAGCGACCATAAGCATCCAGCTTTTTGGCACGCTCAATCCGCTCCAGAATATATTCATTGGTCGCCCTTCCGTAAAGCAATGCTTCCTTGGAAACATCCCACACAATATTGGGAAATGCCTGATAGCGCTTGATGACATAATCATAGTAACGGTTATCGGCTTCCGTGTTCATGTCAGGCCATGAGACCAGCTTGTTCCAGACATAGATCATCAGGTGGCTGACCAATTCCTGATCATGCATTTCGGCAATGACCTTATCGAAATGCTTGAAAAAATCGATGTTCAGAGCGCTGTAATCAGGGTTGGCGTTGGAGCCGAGGAAAGGGTAAATATCTTCACGCCCTCCGTACTCATGTTCGGGATGTGCTTCCAGCTTTTTGTCCTTCTGCCATTTGACGTCATAAGAATACACGTTCATTACGACCTGATTGAATCCATTCTGATTCAATAGCGAAAGCAGGTGTTTCGTCTTTGGGATATCCTGCTGTCCATAGTCCAAGGCAAATAACCAATCGCATTCAAAAGCCAGATTGAAATAATGTGAGCCATCCTCATAGAACAGGTGCTGTGGATTTTCCTTATTCAGGACTACCCCTCCATGGCGGTTTTCCTTTTGATTTTCCGTAATAATGAACTTCCCATTCTCTCCATTCAGCTCCTTTATTTCGGATGAAATGGTAAATGATTTCTCGCCAACCGATGCGCTTGAATAGCGGAAAACCCATTCGCTGTTTCCATTGTAGAACAGCGGTATTTTCTGATTTCCCTCTTCGCTTTGAACTAAAGCAAAAACCTCTTTTTCAAATGGTTGGCTTACGGTTTTCTTAGCCTTAAACACTACATCGTTCACTTCCCATTGCGCAAGGGTGATAGGTTTGTTGGCTTTAGGTGATTGCCAAGTTTTTACCTGAGCCAATCCTACCTGCAGCAGGATAAGCATTAGAAAAGCGGTACAATATATTTTTCTCATGGCTTCTATTTATTTCACGATGATTTCATCAATCTCCCAATTGCCGCTCACCGCATCAGCGGCAGGCTGAACAGCGACCTGCATCAGTCTTTCCTTCAGATCTTTGAATTGGGAAATTGGAATGGTGTAAGTATGAAAGTCGGTGTCATTAGCTTTGATTGGAATGGTGACCCAATCCTGCTTGCTCCAGTCTACCGGTTCGGTAAAGGAAGTCCAGAAACCATTTCCCCTGTCACGGGAAAATATGGAAAACTTCAATGCCTTGGCAACGCTGCTGTTTTTCATTCTGATGGTGATCTCGGAACATTCACGGGTATCGGTGTAGAGCCAAGGAGCACTGACTACAGTCGCCTCCTTTTCAGTCAACTGACCGGCAATCACTCCCTTATGATAGGCTATATCGGTGCCTTTCAAAGCCTGCCAACCCATCGTCGTACTTTTAAATTCCCAAGGTCTGCCGGGTGCCGGATACATGCGGTCATCTTCCGGAATGTAGATTGTCTGATCGTCATTGAAGAATACAGGTTTCAGGCTTGCCCCACGGTAAAAGGCACTGATATCATGGTTTTCCTGCAAGACATACAACTGACCGTGCCAGTCAAAGAAACTCGTGTGCCCTCCTTCCAGAAAGGCTCCTTTGAATGTATAAGGACCATAAAGGTTTTCAGCCATGGCATACCTGCTGCCATACACCAGATAGTACCATCCGTTGCGTTTGAACAGTGTCGACTTGTCATCTGCCTTAACGGGATTTCCATTTTCATCCTGAACAAGGATCTTCTTCGGCTCAGTAGCCAGCGATTTCATATCCTCGGAAAGGGTTGCCATATAATAAGTACCCGCTCCAAAACAAATGGTATATACACCATCTTCAATATAGATTTCAGGATCATAAGGATGAACAGGGACGATGCCTTCCGGCAGCAGAGGTTTACCCAACAGATCCCTGTATTCTCCTGTGATCTGGTCAGCCACCATCACACCGGTATTGATGTTCCTGTTTGAAAAGAACCAGTAGTATTTGCCATCCCTTTCACAAACATCTCCAGCCCAGCAGTTGGGCTTGTCGCCGATATACGTCTGTGAAGGAAGGATATTCCGGTGATGTTCCCAATTTTTCAGGTCTGTAGAAGACCACACTTCCCAACGATCCATCCTGAAAGAGCCTTTCCCTTCCCAAGACTCATCATGTCCACAGATGATGAAGACAGTGTCATTCTGTACCCAGGCATGCGGATCAGCCATGCCATGTTCGGGTACAATCACATCCACTTTTACTGCCTCATTCAAATGGGCTGCCGCTACCCTTACTGATTTATTTTCTGTTAAAGAACAGCTTCCTAATACGCCCATTATGGCTATTACTAACAGTGGTTTCATTCTCATTTTTTCACTGGGTTTGTTTGTCGTCAGCTTCTATAGTTACTTAGAAGTCCAACCTTCCTTTACTGCATCAATTTCTGCCACAAACCAGCCACATCCCCATGAGGCACACCAGATCAGGTTTTCATTGTAGGGGTCCGGTTTTACGTCCACAATCTTATCAGGTTGTCCAAGGTTTTGGTTGATTTTCTTCCATGACTTCCCGCCATCTTTTGAGAGATACACACCCGGATTCATAAACTGATGGGTTTGTTCACCTGCCTGTCCTGCCACACTGATGACTATGATATCCGAATTGATTGGTGAGGTCTCAGCCTGCCATACATAAGGTGCCTTGAAGATTTTCTTCCAAGTGGCACCATTGTCCGAACTTCTCCAAACGCCTCCTTCTTCAAAGGTACCCGTTCTGCGTCCTGTACTGATCAGCAAGTTCTTGTTATGGCGGTCAATAAAGATGTTGTTGACTGCCTTGATCTCGGCGGGCAAAGCCACTTTCTGCCATTTCCTCCCCTGATTTGTGCTTCTGTACAAGCCACCATTGTTATCGTTAGCAGCTGCATAAATTTCCTTCGGATTTTCCGGATACATAGCAATCCTTCTGATACTGATACCTTTATGAAAACCATTGTTGCTCACTTCCCAAGTGTGTCCGCCATCTGTTGAGCGGTAGAAGCCATATTCCCCTTTCGTCAGTTCAGGACCTTTTCCTCCACTTATTTCCGCAATGCCAATATGTGTGGCACAGAAATACATATTCTTTGGATTAACAGGGTCAATCGTCAAAGAATTCTGATAGGCTACCCCTCTCCAACTTGGATTGTCTGCGTCAAAAAGGGTGGCGATATTTTCCCATGTTTTACCCCCATCAGTTGTGCGGCGAAGTTTGCCTCTATGCTCCTGTCTCCAGCTTAATGTATAGATTGTTTGCGGGTCTTTGGGATGAACAGCCACTGTAGAAATTGAGTGTGCCCCATGATTTCCACTGTGATCATGCACCTGCCCTTCTATCTGTTCCACTGCAATGGCTTTCTTGTCAGGATAGTCTCCTAAACTAGTTGTTTGCCATAAGCCATGTTCTCCACTGCACAGCAGGTATCGGTCCTTGATGCCTGTCTCCAAAAGCATAAACCTACCCGGCAAGTTGCTTCCTCCACGGCCTACCCACTTGTTACTGCCAGGAGCGGTTTCATAGTCGTCTACCTGATCCCAGCTCTTGCCTCCATTGTGGGAGCGCAAAGTCTGTTGGTCAATGCCAATCAATATTTCTCCTACTGCGTTGATGGCAATCATTCGAGTCCCTGAAGTCTCGTTCTGGTTATCCATATAAGTTTGGAGATGGGCAAAGTTGACATTGGCATCTGCCGGATTTCCTTTGGCTTCCCAATATTCCTTGTTTTTGCCACTCAACCAGTATTTCCCGTTTCGGGCACAAGCAAACCAAGTCTTTCCTCCATCTTCTGTTTTCCATACATCACCCGGACCAAATGCCTTATCGTGTTTCTTGTTATGAACTAGGTAGATTTCGTTTTTATTCAGTGGATTTACCGCAATCCTGTTGTAAACGGATATTGTTTGGCTTGGCAACTCAGGGTATTGTTGTTTGAATTCCACTTTTGACATACCCAACCAATGGGAAACAGCTTTATGGTAACCGTCACGGATAACCCCATCATTGATTATTGAAAGGTCAAATCCCAAATTGCCAGTTACGTTTATCCAGCTTACACCGCCGTCAATACTCTTATAAACTCCTCCTTTAGCATTGATCGATTTTCCATTTGGTTCGTAAACCGTCTGCTCCACCATATAAAGCACCCACTCTTTTGTATCTGTATTATAATAAGAAGTCAGGTCACGTGGAAGGTTCATTGGTAGTCCGTCTGCACTTTGTTGCCAGTTATTACCCCCATCAGCACTCAAGTACATACCATGGTTGGTTACCATAACTACACTGTCAGGGTGATTAGGATTGTAAACAATTCTACCCACATCCAAATCCTCCGCAATATTGGTGGCTACCTTCTTCCAACTTCTACCCTTGTCGGTTGTCATTTTCACATAACCATAGTCTGCTCTCTTGTGCGTGATTCCATGCGGTTTATTTATTGATCGGTGGTTGTTCTTGACATTCCAGAAATCACCTGCCCCGATCAGCCAGATGTTATCGTTTTTAGGATGTATGGCAATCTTGGTATGTGCATTCCCGATATCATTAACAAATTGCCATGAGCGCCCGCGGTCTTTGGTTTCAAATACCAATCCTGACCTTTCCAATGCAACTCCATAATCAGGATTGACCAATGAAAACTGAATGTCATGTACCCTTTCCAAATCCTTCCCATCTCCATCACTGTCTTTTATGGTATGCCATGACCTGCCATTGTCCCATGTACCAAAAGCTACATGCATGTCAGGTCCCAGAAACATGACACTTGTATCCGTTTGGTGACACCAAAATTCCTCACAATACCCAGACATACCCGGACCAAAGTTGCGCCATGCTACAGAAGAATCTGATTCGACCCTTTCATTTTTAAGTTGCTTAAAATATTTTTTTCCTGATTGAGCATTTCCCCAAAATGGACACAATAACAGAGTTAAGGCAATAGCTATCTTCTTCACGATATATTGAATTTTACTGTACAGATTTCCCTAGAATTATCCTTCATGCGTCAAACTTAAGTGTAACCTATACTATTATATATCTGATATCAGGAACAAACCCATAATTATTAATAGGCTAAAAATCTCTCCCTCATTTTACCCATAATTATCCCCTGTTTCAGACTCACCATTAAACAAATTTCTAGTCAAGAATGAAGAAGTATTTATATCAGAAGTACATGATTATTTTACTCGCTTAATACAAAAACCAATAGTATCTAATAATCCCCCTTATCTAAAGGATAACCCACCTACGAAAATAGATTATATGTCTGATCTTGCTAATAGACCTTTTACCTGAATTCACACTGGTATTTAAACATCAAACAGATGAAAAGAAGATACTTATTAGGACTGATTGTAGTCCCACTTGCCTTATTACTCCTATCTTTTATCAGGAACGCAGAGAAGAAACCAATGCAACCCAATATTGTCTGGATCACATCTGAAGATAATTCAAAACATTATATGAAGCTTTTTGATGAGAATGGTGTTTCAACACCTCATATCGAGTCATTAGCTGCTCATGGACTAATTTTCAATCGGGCATTTTCCAATAGTCCTGTCTGTAGTGTTGCCCGATCCACTATGATTTCAGGTAGCTATGCACCCAGGTTAGGAACGCAGTATCACAGAAAGCTAGAGAAAGTCCCAATGCCTGATTCTCACAATATGTTTCCAGCATACCTACAAAAAGCAGGTTATTATACCACTAATAACAGTAAAGAAGATTATAACTTTATAAAAGGGGATGAAGTGTGGAATGAATCGTCCAAAAAAGCTAGCTGGAAAAACAGAAAAGAAGGACAACCATTTTTCCATGTTTCCAATATTGGTATTTCTCACGAAGGAAGCATGCACTTCTCTGAAGAAGAAATGATGCAAAAAGGTACAAAAACCCATGAGAACTCCTTTAAAGTACAACCCAATCATCCTGATACTAAGATTTTTCGCTATACCAATGCCTATTATCGTGACAAGATTGTAGAAATGGACACAAAGGTGGGGCAAATAGTTTCAGAATTGAAAAAAGATGGTCTGCTGGAAAATACATTTATTTTTTATTTCGGGGATCATGGTGGTGTGTTACCTGGTAGTAAAGGTTACCTCTACGAAACAGGATTACATGTTCCAATGGTTGTTCACATTCCAGAAAAATATAAACACCTTATTGATATGAAAGCAGGTAGTACTGTAAACGGTTTTATCAGTTTTATTGACCTAGCTCCAACAGTACTCAATCTGGCAGGTATCAAAGTACCAGAAGGAATGGATGGTAAACCATTTCTAGGAAAGGGTGTTAGTGCATCAGAAGTCAACAAACGGGATGAAGTTTTCAGCTATGCAGATCGTTTTGATGAAAAATATGATTTGGTAAGGGCTGTGCGCAAAGGCAAGTACAAGTACATTAGAAGCTACGAACCTTTTAATATAGACGGTTTAATGAATAATTATCGTTTCAATCAGCTGGCTTACAAAGAATGGCAATTGCTTTATGAACAAAGAAAACTCAACAACCTACAATCAGCATTCTTTGAAAAACGATCACCTGAAATGCTCTTTGACATTGAAGCAGATCCTTTCGAGACCACAAATTTGGCTAAAGACCCCACTTACAAAAAAGTCTTGAAACTAATGCGTGAAAAGCTGGATAAATGGCAAACAGATATGCCTGACCTATCTTTCTTTCCTGAGTTCTATTTGATGGAACATGCTTTCAAAAATCCATCATTGTTTGGACAAAAACATAAACAAGATATTTTAAAATATAAGCAAGTGGCTGACCTAAGTCTTAAAGATTTCAGTAAGGTCAAAGATAAACTAACAAGTTCCTTATTAGCAGAAGACCCTTTGGAAAGAAACTGGGCATTGATTACTTGCTGCTGTTTGGGTAAAGAGGCAAAGGATTTGGAAAAGTTAGTCAGAACGATTGCAATCAATGATTTTGAACATATGAACCGTGTCCGAGCTGCAGAGTTTCTAGCAATCACAGGACTAGAAAACCCAGAGGAAGTGATGACCAATACACTTTATCAATCCCAAAAGCCCGCTGAAGCATTGTTGATTTTAAATACAATCGTCTTAATGCAATCAAAACTGTATGGTTATGAGTTTGATATCGAGTATAGCAAGTTGTCCCAAAAAGTTCAGGAAGATATCCAAGTGAAACGTCGATTAACATATCTACAAGTAATCTAAAATAACTTATAATGAAGTTCTAGTTCTGTCTCATTATTTCTTCAGCTAAAAGAAAGTCCTCGATCTAAAATAAATCGAGGACTATTACTTTAACTATGCCTTTAAAGGCTACTACAAATGCTTCTAGATTTGTTAATCTGTCTTATTTAAAACTCCAACAACTCATTTTAAGAGAACTAATGCTTCCACCGGTGCAGATGCTCCCAGTTCCCTACTTCGTTCTGATGGCAAAGCATTTCCGATCACCAGCTTATATTTCCCTTTCATCCATTGCTTTACTCCTTCCGCATCAAACAGCTTAAAATCATCAGGACTGAGTGTAAAAGAAAGTTGCTTGCTTTCTGCAGCCTTCAGGTTTATCCGTTGAAAGCGTTTCAACAGGTATTTAGGTGTATCCGCATTTTCATCAACCGGAATCAAGTAAAGCTGCGCCACATCATCTGCCTCTCGGTTTCCTACATTCTTGAGCGTACAGGTAACGGTCACGTCTTCTTTTCCTTTCAGTGTCTGCTTGCTGACTTGGATATTACTGTATTCAAATTCAGTGTAAGACAGTCCGAAACCGAATGGGAAAAGCGGCTCTTTCTCCATGTACTTGTAGGTTCTTCCCTTCATCGAGTAATCCTCATAGGCAGGCAGCTGCGCCACATTTTTCGGGAACGTGATAGGCAGCTTACCAGATGGCGCCACATCCCCAAACAGGACATCTGCCACAGCATTTCCTCCTTGCTCTCCAGGATACCAAATCTGCATCACCGCATCGCAATGCTCTTCAATTCCTTCCAGTGAGACAGGGCTTCCACTTGCCACGACCAAAATAAGTGGTCCCTTTTTGTACTCCACCAACTGATGGATATAGTCAATCTGATTCTGCGGCAACTTCAGGTCTTTTCTATCACCAATATTGGCTGAAGCAATCGCATCCACTTCTTCCCCTTCCATATCCGCTGTAATGCCCACAACACAGATGGTCACATCCGACTCAGCTGCCACATGCGGCGCCCAGTTTTTAGGGTTGATGTTCTTTTGGAATGGCAAGGCACCACTTCTGTAATTCAGTGATGTACCCAAGGATACCGCATCACTGATGCCTTCTAAAATCGTTACCAAATTGGGGCTGATACCGTAGTAACTACCCATCAACATATCGGAGGAATTGGCAAACGGTCCCGTCACATAAGGCACCTTTATTTCCTTAGACAATGGCAGAATATTGTTCTTGTTTTTCAGCAAGACGATAGACTTGCGAGCCGCCTCACGGGCAAGCTGCACATGTGTCTCACTGTGAATATGCTCCGAACTTGTTTTCTCAAACGGGTTGGAAGAAGCTTGGTCAAACATGCCCAATCTGAATCGGGTTTTGAACAGCTGCACCGTACGCTCATGAATCAATTCTTCTGTTACCAATCCTTTTTCCAAGGCTTTTTTCAGTTTCAGGTAAGTGCCGCCACAATTCAGGTTAGTGCCACTTTTTAAGGCTACTGCTACTGCTTCTTCTGCTGTTTTGGTATAATGCATTTTCCATGAAATACCGCCAATGGCACCACAATCAGATGTCACATAACCATCAAAACCCCATTGGTCTCTCAACAGCTCCTGCAAAAGAAATGGATTGGCACAGGCAGGCTCTCCATAAACGGCATTGTAGGCGCCCATCACACCTTCCACTTTTCCTTCCGTGACCAAAGCTTCAAAAGCAGGAAGATAGGTTTCGTACAAATCTTTTTTCGAGGGTTCGGCATTGAACTCGTGACGGAGTTCTTCCGGACCTGAATGCACGGCAAAATGCTTGGCACAAGCCGCCGTCTTCAGGTAACGGTCATCCTCTCCCTGAAGTCCCTGTACAAAAGCCACCCCAATTCGGGAAGTCAGGTAAGGGTCTTCCCCATAAGTTTCCTGTCCACGTCCCCATCTTGGATCACGGAAAATATTGACGTTGGGTGTCCAGAATGTCAGTCCTGCATATTTGCTCCGGTTACCCATTTTCTGGGAAATCTCATACTTCGCTCTTGCTTCAGTTGAAATGGCAGAAGCCACTCGCTTGGCAAGATCAGGATCAAAACTGGCTCCGATTGCAATCCCTTGTGGGAAAATGGTCGCTTTCCCATTTCTTGCCACACCGTGCAAGGCTTCATTCCACCAATCGTATTCCGGAACGCTTAACCTTGGAATGGCAGGAGCGGAATTAACCAACTGACCGATTTTTTCCTCTATTGTCATTTGTCTGACCAAACGGTCTGCTCTTTCCTCCAACGGAAGGGCTGTGTCCATAAAAGAAAAATCCACTTCCTCTGTTGCCTGCGACATGCCCACCTGTGGCATCAAAAGCGTCAGGCAAACGGAACCGCAAAAGCCAATAATAGCAGCGCGTAGCTTTCTGTTTAGTCTATTAATAATTGAATATGTGAATGGTCGTTTCATCTTGTTTGTTGTTATTTCATTTCTCCTCTCATCAAAAAGAAGGATTGCTACCTGTTCTGATCTTCTGGTTTCGGATCTCGAGATAGGCTTTTTGCATATCGGTTACCTTCGCCTGATATTTTTCCTTTTTAATCAAGTTGATTCTCTCTTCCTCATCCTTTTTCAGGTCATACAAGGCAAATGGTTCAGGGTTGTTGCCTTTCTTATCGCACTGTAAAATCAGTTTCCAATTGCCCTCCCTGAAAGCCACTTTTCTATCTGTTCCAGCTTGAATCATTAGCTGTTTCCTGCTGTCTTCTTTTTCTCCCATTAGAACAGGCAGAAAACTGAAGGAATCCATTCCCTGATGCTTTTCAAGGTTTTGACTTGTGAGGTCAGCCAGTGTTGCCATGATATCAGTACCTGAGATCAATGCATCTGAAGTTCGGTTTTGTGCGATCCTTTCAGGCCATGTCACCACAAACGGAACTCGGTGACCACCTTCAAAAATCTGGTTCTTGCTGCCTTTGTAGATATCACTTGATTGGTGACCTGTCTTGATGGTTTCAGGAACTTGTAAGCCACCATTATCCGAAGTAAAAATGAAAATCGTGTTCTCATATACCCCTTTCGCTTTCAAAGCCTTGACCAGCATGCCGATTTGGGCATCCAGTTCCAGTATCATATCCATATGGCTGGAAGGCGTACTGCCCCTAATTTTCTTACCGTCCAACACTTCAGATGGCGTATGTGGCTTATGGACAGCTTGCGTACAGTAATACATAAAAAACGGTTGCTGCTTATCCTGACGCTCGATAAAAGCGACTGCCTTTTCGGCAAGCAGTGGTCCCATTTCAAACGGATTCCAATGTGAGTCTCCCCAACCTTCTGATTTATCCAGTTTTACATGTATGCTGTTCATGTACGCTTGGGTAATCTCCATGATCTTGGAATCCTTGTGAAGCGGGTACCATTCGTTGTTTTCATATACTGAATACGGCACATCCTGAATGCCTGAAGGGAAAGCAAAGCTGTAATCGAAGCCTTGCTGCAAAGGACCGGAGCCTACGATTTTGGAGATGTCCACATCAAGTTCTGCCTTTCCTCTTGCACCACGGTAAATCTCCTCGCTGTCTTTTCTCAACCAATCTCCTCCCATATGCCATTTTCCGAAAAAGGCGGTCGAATAGCCTGCCTGCTTCATCAGTTTGCCCAAGGTCATATCAGTTTCCTTAATCGGGCTTTCCTGATAAGCACCCCAAACACCCCAAGGCGCATAACTGTGGTAGCTGTTGTTGCCCGTCATGATGCTGTACCTTGACGGCGCGCAAAGCGCAGTAGGAGAATGGGCATCACTGAAGGCAATACCCTGAGTCATCAACTTATCGAGTTCAGGCGTTTCCACCTGAATGTTCTGGGAGTGAACCCTCCTGTATTGGGCAATGTCCCCTAACCCAATATCATCAGCCAAAACCACAACCACATTGGGGGTTTGTCCTATGGCAGTAAACCCGCATAGCAGGAAGACCATAAAAAGACTTAGGCATCTGTTTGCTTGCATTTGTGTAAGTAGCTTGTGTTTGGTTTTTTGATAATGCTTTTGGCGTTATACGCCTCCTATTCTTTCATCCTATTTTAAGCAGATATGCAATTGAAATAGGAAATTTTAGTGTCAGTCCTTTTTGCATAAATAGGCGAAATGAAGGCTATTTATGGGTAAGTGAGAAGAATAAAACTTCTGTTTTCAATTGTTCCTTTACTTATCTGTTGCAAGAAACAAGAAAGATCTGAGGGAGGAGGTGAAAAATAAGGCAGAAAAAAAGGGGATTAGCGAATGATCAACACTTAATCAGGTCAAGAAGTCGCTTTAAAAGGCAGGATATAATGTATTCATCAGAATAGCCCCTTTCTTTCGATGGATAATTCACCTATATCCTTGAAGAATTCAGTAAGATTATCCCTTGATTCGTATCACAATTTTTAGTTCCAATATGAAAAAACACACTAATATTCTACTGCTTTTATCCATGCTTGTGGGAGGGATGTTCTCTACTCAACAAAGCATGGCACAAAAGGGTAAGAACATTTCAGATAAGCCCAATGTCATCATTCTCTATATGGATGACCTTGGTTTTGGGGATTTGAGCTGCTATGGCTCAAAAGCTATCAAGACACCCAATATCGACAAGATCGCCAAACAGGGTATTCGTTTTACCAATGGTTATGCGACCTCATCTACGTGCACTCCTAGCCGTTATGCGCTTTTGACTGGAGAGTATCCTTGGAAGAACAAGGATGCGCAAATCCTTAGCGGTGATGCTCCTCTGCTGATCGGCACTGAAAAAATGACTTTGCCTAAAAAACTGAAAGCCAATGGCTATACGACAGCGGTAGTAGGCAAGTGGCATTTGGGTGTCGGAAACGGACAGGTGAACTGGAATGAGCGTGTAAGCCCGGGCCCAAATGAGGTAGGTTTTGAGTATGCGTACATTATGGGTGCTACCAATGACAGGGTACCGACTGTCTATTTGGAAGACGGCAACGTGGTGGGACTTGACCTCAATGACCCGATTGAGGTAAGTTACAAAAAGAACTTTGAGGGAGAACCGACAGGACTGGACAACCCTGAACTGCTGAAAATGAAATGGCACCACGGGCACAACCAGTCCATTGTCAACGGCATTCCGAGAATCGGCTATATGAAAGGTGGCAAGAGTGCCCATTGGGATGATGAAAATATGTCGGAGCATTTCCTGAACATTGCACAGGATTTTGTAAAACAGAACAAGGAAAAACCTTTCTTCCTATACTATGCCCTGCATCAGCCGCACGTGCCACGTGTACCGAACCCGAAATTTGTAGGCAGCACTGATCTTGGACCAAGAGGTGATGTAATCGTGGAAGCAGACTGGACTATCGGTCAGTTTATGAAAACTCTGAAGGAAGAAGGACTGCTTGAAAATACCCTGATCTTCTTCTCAAGTGACAACGGTCCGGTGCTGAATGACGGTTACTTCGACCAATCCGATATCCGAAATGGACTGCATACACCGACTGGCGGTTTGAGAGGGGGCAAGTATAGCCTATATGATGCCGGAACTCACGTGCCGTTCCTTTGCATGTGGAAAGGCACGATCAAGCCAATGGAATCTGATGCGTTGGTCTCTCAACTGGATATCTTCAATTCTGTCAACGCCCTACTGAAATTGGATCAGGAAGCAACAGACAGTAAAAATACGTTGGATGCCTTTATGGGAACTTCTCAGAAAGGAAGAGAAACGTATGTGGTAGAAGCAGGACGTAGCCTTGCTTACCGTTCCGGTGACTGGCTAATGATTCCGCCGTATGAGGGTAACCCTGTCAATGCACAAGTGGGTATTGAGCTTGGACGTGCTAAACATTTTCAGCTTTACAACCTGAAAGAAGACCCTGCTCAGGAACAAAACCTGAGCGAAAAACACCCTGAGATTTTGGCAAAAATGAAGAAGGATTACCTCAAGGAAGTAAAAGGTTTTGAGCCAAAAAGCTTCAATGAATTGACATTGCACTAATCCTGAAGATTTCTATAAACCTGTTTTGCTCTGAAGTAAGTTGACCCTTATGTGTTGACTTACTTCAGGACAAGGCAACTATGCTCCCTTCTTTTCCAACCTCCTAATAACCGTTGGATGACATTTACCCTTTATTAAAAAATCCAATACTGATGAATAAATTAAAATTCAGTATCCTGTCAGTTGCGTTGCTGTTTGGGTTGCAGACTGCTAAAGCACAATTTCAGGCTACTTATAAATCCCTTGATACCCACCAGATGCCTGAATGGTTTCAAGATGCCAAGTTCGGCATCTATACACACTGGACACCCACAACCGTAGGTAATGAACTTGCCGGAGTCGGATGGTATCCTTACTATATGTATGCTGATCGCAGCTGGGACCGTACTGGTCAACCAATGCCGGACTCGCTCAACAAGGGCGCACATTGGGCTTATAATGTACACAAAGAGAAATTTGGTGATCAGAAAGAATTTGGCTGGAAGGATGTTATCAAGACATTTCAACCCAAGTCGTTTGACGCTGCAGCATGGGCGGAACTGTTTCAGGAAGCCGGTGCACGCTTTGCCGGACCTGTAGCCATTCACCACGACGGATATGCCATGTGGAACAGTGACGTTACCCGTTGGAATGCCATCAACATGGCAGGCATCGATCCTTCTGCCGAACTTGAAAAGGAAATCCGTAAACGTGGCATGAAATACATCGCCTCTTTCCACCACAGCCATACATGGCGCTATTTTGTGCCTTCCTATCAATATGACGGGGCGAATCCTGCATTTGAAGATCTGTATTTTAAGCCTCACAAAGGAGATGATCCACTGTCTCCACAATTCAGAAAATGGTGGAGAGGGCTTTTGGATGAATACATAACAAAGTACAACCCTGATATGGTTTGGCTAGATATGGGCACCCGAATCATCCCGAACGACTTGATGTATCCATTCCTAGCGGATTATTACAATTATGGTGTTGCCAATAATAAGGAAGTCGCAACCACGGTAAAGAACTATTCTCCTTATTTGCCAGGCGCTATCGTTGACTACGAAAAAGGAAGGGTCAAAGACGTACAGGAAAAAGCATGGCTGACCGATGATACCATGACACCAGCTTGGTTCCATTCAAGCAGAAAGTCAACCAAAGATGCCAATGATATTATAGACGCTTTGGTTGATATCGTCAGCAAGAACGGCTGTCTGCTGCTTAATGTAGGTCCAGACAGTGACGGCAACATTCCTGAGAATGAAAAAGAAATGCTGAAGCAAATCGGTGCATGGCTTAAAGTAAATGGCGAAGGCATCTACAACACCCGCCCTTGGAAAATTGCTGCAGAAGGTCCTACGGTACTGGAAAAAGAAGGCAGCTTTATCAAAAAGAACCTCGCCTATACCTCTAAAGACATTCGCTATACGCGCACCAAGGATGAGAAAGTCGTTTTCGGCATTGTGCTCGATCGCCCACAAGGCAAATTGCTGTTGAAATCAGTTTCGAAGAAAGATAAGGTGAAAGAAGTATTCCTGCTAGGGTATGGCGGGTCTTTAAAATGGGAACAGACCAAAAATGGGTTGGAGATAGAAATGCCCGAAGAGGTGGCAGAAGCTTTTGCCTATACCTTTAAGTTGAGTTTGAAAAAAGGGATCTAACACTCCCCTTTCTCAAAAAGAAGAAGCGTTGAAATACAGTATTTCAACGCTTCTTTTTTATTTATCAGCAATGATTAGAATTCCCTTTCACCAAATTCACTCTTGATAAACTTGGATCTGTTCTTACCATTCCTGAAGGTATAGGAAAGGTTCAGCACAAACATATCAACCTCATACACATAGTTGGTAGTCGTATAGAATTCGCCATCTCTCCAAGTGGAAATCCGCTGCTCGTTTGTATCCAGCAAGCCCATATCCATGTTGAGCCATTGCAGGGTTACTGCCAACTTGCGATCCATAAAGGTCTTGCGCAATGTCAGGTTAGGCGAGTAATAGCGTGAATCTTCTCCCTGTGCCGTATTGCGGTCTGACAGGTAGTTAAGGGTAAACTGAACCGAAGCTGTTTTCCAGAATTGTAGGGTTGAATTGACATTGAAGGAATAAACCGTCGCTGTGGTGTTCACTTCCCGATTATCAAAAGTTCCATCAATCGCATAACGATAAATATTACCACCAACAAAGTTGGTCCATCGTTTATGCGGCTTAAACTCTGCCCCCACTTCCAAACCGACAACTTTTGCCGTCCCGACATTGGTGTAGATTCGGTTCAGAATAGAATCATTGTAAACGGTATTCACACGGTTGACCAGATTCTCTACATTCCTGAAATAAGCCGTTGCATATACGGATTGGTCATTTTGGAAATACTTATTGAAACCCAATTCAAACAGATCAATAAACTCCGGCAACAGTTCCGGATCTCCCTGCTCCAACGTTTCGGAATGCTCCCTTTCAGGGAATGGATTCATCTTGAAAGTAGTGGTTCTGTCTACCCGCTTACTATAAGCCGCTTTCAAAGCCCAATCATTATCCACTCCATACTGAACAGATGCCGAAGGATACAGTTTCACAAAATTATAGACATAGGTCGTGTCGATAGTGCCGGCTTTATCTTTCAGGTCCAAAGCCCTGTCCATCACTTCCATTCTTGCCCCTAACGAATAATCCCAACGCCCTTTTTTACCTGTCAGCTGTCCGTATCCTGCATGGATAGTTCGCTCCAGATCCACTTCACTGGAGAAGTCCGGTACCAATTGGAATTCGCTGTTGAAGTCATTTCTGCGCTGATAAACAAAGTCACCGACATGCAATAGTTTTCTGTATTGATAGCCTGTTTGCAGTTTTCCGAAAGAAAACGGTTGCCAAGTATAATCCAATTGGAATCGGATACCATTCAGCGGATTGTCGTTGGTATTGTACTCATCCTGGTAAAGAATATTTGCATTCGGATAACCCAAATTCTGGTTCACAGTAGGTCCTCCCAAAAGGGTATATTCATACAGAAACGAGGTTGACAGTTTTGAGCTGTTGCCGAAGATATGGCTGTAGTCAAGGCTTCCCAAGGCAAAATCACTGGTTCGAGTTCTCAGGTTGTGGTTAAAATACTGAATGGTATACAACCTGTTATTATCTTCCCCTACCACAGACGCGTGGTTATCATAGTAAACAATATCTGCCAAACGGTCCTTGTTCTTGATGCCTCCATAAAAACCCAATGAGAAGTTGTTGGTAGAATCAGGCGTGAAATCCACAGTAAATCGACCACTGAAATCCTCTACATCAAAACTACGCTCCCCATCAGAAGGAAAACGGGTCAGCGTATCGTTGATAATGGTATACACATCGCCTTCTCTTCTGCCGCCAAGGTCATTGCGTTGGTAGCTGCCGCCCATTGAAATGTTCCATTTATCCTTTCGCACATTGTAGATGGCATCCATACCATATCGCTGATGTATATTCGCATTGTCATAATTTTCTATAGAAGGCAATCCGCCTCGCAGGTTCACCTGAACAAATGAGCCATCAGCAGCTCCCTTTTTGGTCAGGATATTGATGATACCCGCTTTTCCTTCTGGATCATAACTGGCAGAAGGCGCCGTGATCACTTCTACACGGTCAATGGCATTGGCAGGTAATTGATCAATCAGCGATGCCGCATTTCCCTGAAAAGGCTTTCCATTCAGTAACACCACAAAACCCTTGCTTCCCCTTACCGAAATCTCACCCTGACCGTCTACCTGTACGGAAGGCAAGTTACGCAATACATCAGTGGCGGTACCTCCTTGGGCACTCTGGAATTTTTGGGAATCAAAAACCTGTCTGTCAATTTTGTTGAGTACCGTGGCGCGCTCTCCCTGTACGGTTACCTCGTCCAGCTCAATACCCATGGAGAGCATGATCTGCCCAAGGTTTTTCTTCTCGCCTTTTTTGGCCATGACAATATCACCGATTGTTCTGGATTTATAACCGATAAAAGAGGCCACCACATAATAGGCGCCTGCTTCCACAAATGGAATGATAAAACTGCCGTTTGGCTCAGTTACATTGCCCGTCACCAATAGGCTGTCTTTTTGCTGATAGATCGCAACCGTCGCATATTCCAATGGCGAATTGGCTTCATCTACGATTTTCCCTGAAATCTGTGTAAATGCATCTTTTACCGTAAAAAGCAATAGGAATACGATTACCCATGTCAACTTTCCCAAAATCTTCATTTCCCTAATATTGATAGTCCTAACATTAAAATTTACCCTCAGATGAATCAACAGGATAGCAGATAACCAACCGATATAACTCAGTCTTTTCTTCTCCATGATATTCATCTGCTAATGATATGACTATTCCGCTCTAGCTAGGTATAAATATTGTGCATTTACTAGGGTGAAAATTAATACTGAACAATAGGACTAGCATTTTGAACTTTTTTCCCCACCTCGTTGTGAAACCCTTCTTTCTTCTGCCTACTCAAAATGTTTGATAGTAATCCCAAAAATCGAAACCATAACCTATTGCTTCCTTATTATCTCCTTCAGACACAGCTGCTTTTTTCATCTCTGCTGTCATGGTTTCCAACACCTCCTTGTACTCCGGAAAAATGGTCAGGTCCTGTGTTTCCCAAGGGTCATTCTTTACATTAAACAATTGTGTCACCCTTGAGCCTTTTACATTTTTATCACCTTTCCATTCCCCTTCTGCCTTCACATACTCGATCAGTTTGAAGTCCCCTTTTCTATATGCCCTCTGGTATTGCTTGTAGGCATGGTAGGTATAATCCCTCACCGATTTCTGCGTACCATTGACCACTGGCATCATGCTTTTCCCCTCGACTGACGATTGAATCTCAACGCCTGCCATCTCGCAAACTGTCGGGAAAATATCATGAATATAACAGAAGGTATCTTCCCTTTTGCCTTTGTGCGTTACAGCTCCCCCTGAGATAATAAAAGGAACGTGTATGCCATCCTCATCATAAAGGTTTTGTTTGCCCATCAGTCCGTGGTTGCCGACTGCCAATCCGCTGTCGCCCGCCAGCACGATTATGGTATTCTCATACTTTCCGCTCTTTTTCAGAGAGGCAATCACACGCCCGATCTGTTCGTCCAAATGGGTAATGATGGCATAGTAGTCTGAAAGCTGTTCCTTGGAAACCTCCTCTGTACGGGGCCAAACCGCCAGTTTTTCATCTCGGATAAACATATCCCCATTATCGAACGGGTGCTGCGTCAGGTAAGAGGGTGGTAAATTGATCTTACTGACAGGGTACATTTTCTTGTACTTTTCTGGAGCCTGTCTCGGGTCGTGAGGCGCATGGAATGCCACATACATAAAGAAAGGATTATCCTCTTTATATTGCGTTATAAAACTGATGGCTTCATCGGCAAAAATTTCGGAAGTATGTGGTCCATTATTTTCCGTACCGATAGGACCTCTTTCATATTTTTTGCTGGTAAATGGTGATTTGACAATGTTTTGGTGATCATCATACTCCAGTAAGTAGGCATTGTCTTTAGTGAATTTTCCTTCCTTGTTCCAATCCCACAAAGGCATACGGTAATGATCGACCAGGTAAGCCCCCAATCCCATCACTTTTCCTCCCGAATCAAATACCCTTGAAATAGAATTGCGATCTTGGTGCCATTTTCCCACGATATGCGAATGATAGCCTGCCTTGTGGAATGCTTCAGGCATCGTCACGTCTTTTTCAGGAATGGTGCGTCCCAGATTTTTTAAATGAAAGAGTGACTTTCCGGTCAGCAGCATGGCACGGCTCGGCATACAGGTAGCCCCGGTGAATGCTCCCATCAGGTAGGTATTCGTAAAAGCCACGCCGGTATCGGTTAGCTTATCAATATGGGGGGTCCTGACTGCTTCATTGCCTAAAGCATGGATGCCTGTAAAACGGTGGTCATCGGTGTAGATGACCACTACGTTGGGTTTCGTCTGTGCCCAGAGGTTGCTTACCAGTGTCGTAAGCAGTAGAAATAGCGCAATTTTATAATTCGTTTTCATATAAGTGTTATTGGTGTTTGAGTTGATCGGCCTCGATAGGTTTCCCATTCAGGAAAAAGTGATGGACAGCCGGATTGAGCACATCGTCCAATACAATCGGTGGACGTGCATCCTGTTTCTCTGTAAAAAGCTGGATGTTATCTACCAATACATTTTTGACATGCCTCAGGTATACGCCCGATGCTGGCAGCGTGCCGACCAGACGAAACTCGGGCCACCATTTTTTTAGCACTTCTGGCGTATATTCATTTAATTCCTTTCGATCCGCATCTGCTTTTGTTCCTTCCCCCGACACATGCATTCGGATATCTTTCAGGATGATATTTTCAATATAGTTGTCCGTAATACCTGTGATAAAAATACCGCTGTTCTTGTCGAGCATACGGTTGTCAATACTTAGGTTCTGAAAAGTCATATCTCCCATTTTATCCATCGGGTACAATGTATCAGGTGAGTCCACATAGGCTCTTTGCTGACAGAAAGTAAGGAAAATCGGTCGGGGAACGCTTTTCATAATCAGGTTAGAAAATATCATGTTGCTCATTTTTCCACCTTCGTTCATTTGGATCTTCAATCCGCTGTCCTGAATATTCTTGAACGTACAATTGTTGACGGTCACATTTTCAAAATCTCCACGAGACAACAAGCCAATACGAATACCTGCCCACTTGCTTTCAAAAATACAGTTGGTAATCACCACATCACGACATCCCCTTTCAGTATCAGAGGCTTGCAGACAGATGGAATCATCACTGGTGTCAAAGCTTGAATTCGAAACTCGCACATTGGTACACCCATCAAAGTCCAATCCATCTCCGTTATGATTTACCCGACTATGGATGTAAATCCCATCCACCAGAATGTCGTCACAATTGATCCAAGCTGACGTCCATGCCGCCGGATTGATCAGTTTGACATCTCGCATGTGGATATCCTGACAGTTTAAAAAGCGGATCAGCATTGGTCTGCCTGTTTTTCGGTTAAAATATTTGGGGTGACCATTCCCGTCAATGGTTCCCCTTCCTTCAATACCAAAAGAAAGCGCATTCTGGGCAAAAATCAGGCAGCGATCCATGTGTGGCTCAAACTTGTACCGGTTCTTGTGCGTGTCTGTGGTGTAGTCCTTGATATCTGGACTTCCTTTCAGGACTGCCCCATTTTCAAGGTAAAGCATCACATAACTTTTCAGGTAAATAGTCCCGACCAAAACGGTTTTGCCTGACGGAATTATCACTTTTCCGCCACCTTCGGCACTGCATTGGTCAATGGCTTGTTGCACCGCTTTTGTATCCAAGGTAAGACCGTCTCCTTTTGCCCCAAAATCCAATACGTTGTAGTCGGCTGCCTTTAACGGCTGAACTGATAACAGCAGAAGGGTGACAAAAGGCAGTATTCCCACCGCCATTGTCCTTAAAAATTCTTTGATTTTCATGGTGTTGATTGGTCTTGAATAAAATAGGAATACTGCTTTCAAACTTAATGCATTGAGTTTTTCCAAATCCTCTAATTAACGTGAGTTATGGATGGTGAACGCTTTATATGCTTTCTAATTCAAGCCCTACAAAATAGAAATTGATTGATTGTAGAGACTCATTACATGCGTCTCTACAAGGGGCAAAAAGACTCAATGCATAATTCACATTAATTATAAATAGTCACGAATTCGGCTCCGCTCAGCCAACAAGGTTTTTGAGCGAAGCCGAAAGGTTTTACTGCCTATGGATGCACCGTAATGATGCTGAAATCCGTAAACCTACCATCTTCCGTGGTTGCCCATATCTTGGTTTGTCCTTTGCTAACAGGCGTGACCAAACCGTTCCGGTCAACTGTTGCCACCGACGGGTTTTCTGACTTCCAGATAATCTTGTCATGCTTGAAATCAGGATTTACTATGTCGGCTTTCAGCTGAATGGCTGCCCCATCTTTGCTGTCTGCTACATTGGGCAATGCTTCCACTACCTGTATGTCCTGTCCATCTTTAATCTCTCCCTCATAGAAACCGCATCCTTTGGTGGCTAGCCACATTTTGGACGCATCAAAAATATCAAACTTCACATCCTCGATCTGATGCGGAATGCCAATGTTCCGGTTGTTTTTCGTCCAAGTGAGACCTCTATCTCTACTGATGTAGATGCCTTGATTTAAAGAGGAAAAGCGGACGGAAACTACTAACAGGTTATGGTCAAATGGGGAAATGTCTATACATTCCGTTCCGGCAAATGAGAAGATTTGTTCCCAGGAATCACCAAAATCATCGGTGTACCAAACGCCGGCTCCTCCACCGTTATGACCAGTGGTTATGTACATCCGGTTGGTATGGTCCATCTTGATAAACTGTACACTTTCCACTGACTTCGGTGTCTTTACTTTTTTCCAGTTCAAGCCCCTGTCAGAAGAATGGTACAAGCCGCCTTCTGCAACAGGTTTAAAATAATTTTGTGTATTCTTTTCTGCTGCGATAAACAGGGACTTTCGGGACTGATCTCTTGGATCAAACTGAATGTCATTGATGCGGGCTGGAGAAGGCAAGCCATTGTTTCTTTGCTTAAATGTTTTACCGAAATCCTCTGAGAAGAAAAATCCACCTTGCTTCCCTTTTTCAGCATTTACAATGCGGGTACTTCCGAAATACATGTACTGATTATTGATCGGATCAATGGTCAGTCCGTTGGTGTAGAAATCGTCCTTCCACTTTTTGGTGGCAGGTGTGGCTACACCATAGTTTTCCCATGTATTGCCCCCATCTGTACTCCTGAAGATGTTTTCTTTGTTTTCCTGTCTGTTGGAAGTGGCATACACTGTTTTGCCATCGTACGGGTCAAAAGCCAAGTTGCTGACTGTAGGCTGTGTGCTTTCCACAAACCTAATGGCAGGAATACCATCCTTGCGCTCGCCTGTTGGAATCCAAAGGTGATGTTCACCAGAACCAAAAAGTGTGGTCTCGAAACGGCGATCCTGCGCAATAGTCAATCCCGGCAGATTGCTGTTGCCATGTCCTACTATTCCGCCTTTCGGTGTGGTGTCCTCATCCATCTGCTTCCATGTTTTGCCGTGATCCATACTGAGCATGGTGCTGTGATCGGAGATAATCATGACACTGCCGTCCACGCCAACATCCAAGGCTCGCATGGAACGAAGGGCGTAATCCTTTCCAAATCGCATATGCTTGGAATAATGACCTACTTCCATGTTTTCGTGATAAGGATTGTTGCGGGCTTCCCAATACCGGCTATCCTTTGCCCAAGCATCTTCATACAAACGGGCTGTGTTCGTCCACTTTTTACCATTGTTTTCCGTCACCCAAAGCCTTCCCGGCATAATGGAATTTCCGATCTGTGGATCCGAAAAACCCAAATAGACTGCCTTTTCACGACTTGGATCTACACTGATCATATTGAAGCGTTGCAGGGCATTTTTTGGTAAAACTGGATATTTCTTTCTGGCTTCCTTTACCGAAATCCCCATCCATTTAGCAATGTTCTTGTAATAGTTTGCAGGCACGCCGCCTGACAGTTGTCCTATATCAAGCCCCAAATCTCCATTGATTTTTTTCCATGTTTTTCCTGCATCCTCCGAACAGAATACTCCCCCAGTACATTTAGTGGTTTGACCATCTGGTAGGTATTGCACCTGATCAATCACATAAATGATCAACTTTTTGCTTTTCACATCATAGTAGGCATCCATATCCATGATGATATCATTGTCCAGCTTGCCTGCAGAAACCGACACCCATTTCTTACCACCGTTATCAGTGCGGAAAATACCGTAATTGGAAGCGGCAAATACCTGTTTGGAGTTGTTTGGATTTACGGTGATTCGCCCCACCTGCGCCTTTTGAGGCAAACCTTTTGTGATCAGTTGCCAGCTTTTACCAGCATTGGTGGAACGCCAGAGTTTTCCTTCATTTTCTGCTTCCTTTCCATGTGGATTTTCGGCAGTTACTTCCTTGTAGCTAGAAAGCCAATCCTGTCCCCTGACATTCATGCCTCCTCCTACATACCAGACATCCTTGTTGTTTGGATCAATTGCCAATGAAGCGACTTTCTTTTTCCATCGGTCTTGATCTCCGCCATCGGTATCCACCTTGTACCACGGACAGTTAGGTACTACCTCCCAGCTTTTGCCCATGTCATGCGTCTGCCACAATTCCGAAGACGAAATGGCTAAACCGAATTGGGCATCACTTGGCGAATAATACAGGTCCCGCAAGTGATAGAAAGTAGCATCCCCATCCGGATCCGTAATGCCATACCAATTCTTACCATGGTTTTCAGACTGATAGGCGTTCCACATATCCGGACATAAAGCCACCACGCCTGGCAACGTCGGGTGAAAGCGTAACAAGTTGGCGAAACCGGCATTGCCGGGACCAAACTGCTGCCAAGTCACTTCATTGGTGGATAATACTTTTCCGGTTTCCAGCTGCTGAAAGAAGGCAGCTTCCGTCTGTGCCTGCACTTGCACCGTCATCAGCATGGACAGAATTGCAATTGCTGTTTTTTTCATGATTGCATATTTATATACAAACATGAGCCAACCCGAACCATTGTTCAGATTGACTCATGCTGTTATCAATTACTGATTTTTACTTTTATTCTCGTTGGCAATCCGCTCCCGCTGTTTCTGGCTCAATCCCTGACGGAAATACACCTCCGGCGCATGGTACACCTGATGCCCTTTCATTTGTGGGTCATCCACATCCAAACTTAGGTCGCAATCAAAGCGCACCAGCATAGAGTGTTTCTTTCCTTTTTCTCCCATTCCAATAAAATGTGATAGTCCCCAAGTAATACCTCTACCGTCCTTTGTGTTCGTAAAGGCATCCGGTACATGCGGTCCTGCTGCTATTGGCATCAGTTCGGTAATGGAAGCAATCTCAAAGTTGACCCAGTCTTTCGCATACTGAATTGTGTTGTGTTCCGGTCCATCCTTGTAAACCAAAGCTGCCACTCCTTCCCTAAATGGGAACAGCGTAGTCTCATGTCCTGACGTAACAACAGGGTTCTGTGGATGCTTCTTAAAGGGTCCCAACGGGTTATCGGCAATAGCCACTCCCTGCATCCGAACCAGATGTGGTTTCTCGTTGAAGTCCGATTTGTAATAAAGGTAGATCTTGCCATCATGTACCAATGGATAAGGGTCATGGATCGAATATTGGTCCCACTCTCCTTCTGCTCCATTCGGGATAACAATCTTGTTGTAAGGCGTCCACGGTCCGTCCGGCGAATCAGCATAGGACACTGCTACAGGGCAGTCGTCTCCACGCTTTCCGCTGGCTTCCATAAAGCCTTGGTAATAGAGATAGAATTTGCCTTCCCATTCCAGAATGTCTGTGGTTGTTACTGAACGCCAGCCTACGATCGGTTTTTCAGGACGCTTGACCGCTACTCCCTGCTCTTCCCATGTAAAGCCATCTTCTGAAGTGGCATACCAGATTTCAGACAAATCCCAGTCAGAGGAAGGAATGGTATCATTGCTTTTTGCAGCTCCCTGAGGTGGTGTTGGGGTATGGCGGTAAGTATACCAAACATAGTATTTTCCATTATGATGAATCACTTTGGAAGGGTCACGGCGGGTAATGGTACCGTCATGTCCATTGTAATCAAAGCCTTTCAGTTCTGTGTATTTGAACTGACTGAACAGCTCATTTTCGTGGGGCTGTGGGGCTTCATAATCACGATAGATGCGCTCCATGGCGGCACTCATCTCACGGTTTGGCTTTTCATCGGGCAGAATAAAAGGAAATCCTGCTTGCTTTTGCATTGGCTTTTGGCAGGCTTGTACAGCTCCGATAATAGCGGCTGCCAGTAGTATTTTTCTCATCTTCATATTGTCAGTAAGTGATTCTCTCAACTTGAATTATGGATTATTTTTATTGATATATCGTCCTTTCAGGACTTCTAAAATGTATGTATCGTGTCGATGGGATAAATCCCATCGCTGAGATATTTAGTCCCTTCGGGACACAGGTCCTAAAGTGCGTTCTAATCTGCAAAGCTTAATCGTGGTCAATTATCATTATGCTTTAGGAGATTTTACCACCTGAATTTCAATGGATTGACTTTCAAAACCTTCCGCTTTTGCAGTGACAGTTACCGTTCCTGCTGTTTTGGTGGATTGAATGATGGTCAAGCATCTTCCTTTTGAAGTCAGTATGTTGTTCTTCTGAAAATCCTCTGTATTGGTTTTGGCACCATTGTCTACGCCCAGCAACTTCGCTTCTCCTTCTACTTCAAAGTTGACACGCACATCTTCCGTCTGAACAGGCACTCCTTTACTGTCCACCAATTGCACCACCAAATGCGATACATCATAGGCATTTGCCGTTAAGGTCGACTGATCTGCTGTCAGGAGCATTTTGACAGGCTTTCCTGCTGATTTCAGACTGGCTTTTTCCTCCAGATTGCCTAGTTTTGCCTTAGCTACCAGTTCTCCTTCTGCAAATGGCACTACCCATCTCATCAGTCTGTCAGGGCTTTCGGACATGCTTCTGTAGCCTAATGATTTTCCGTTCAGAAACAGCTCCACTGTTGCATAGTTGGCACATACTTCTACCAATACACTGTCACCTTTTTGGTAATTCCAATGCATATTGGAGTCTCTCCATTTGTATGATTTTTTGCTTTCAGCTACTGCAAAGCCTGATAGTGAGTCAGCCGTAAAACCCGATTCCGCCAGAGGAAGTGTACCAATTGAAAGGTGCGGCTGATCATTCCAAATACTTTTGAAGTAATTCCAACCCTGTACCTCAAATCCTGCCAAGTCCAGCATATCTCCCCATGCACTTTTCTCAGGCCAATCACCATGACGCTCACCCATATAGTCAATGCCTGTCCACATATACATACTGAATACGCCGGGATGCTCCAACACCTGTTTCCAATCATCCCATGTACCTGGACACTCGTTGATAGTCACCTGCTTGTGGGGAAAATGTTTCTGCGCCCAAGGAATGATGACATTACGGTAACTGTACCCCACCAAATCTACGGCATCTGCATAGCCACTTACATGGCTGACCTGTGGAATAATCAGATTGGCAGTGGTCGGTCTGGTGGTGTCGAGTTCTTTTACCCATCCGTTGATTCTTTTGGCAGTATTCGCCAAGATGTATTCGCCTTTTTCCCATTCATCATAGCGTTTCTTCAGCTCATCGGGGGAATACATCGGCAGCTTCCCGTAAAAGCCCGAATTCTTGTTCGGATTCTCATAATCGGTAAAGAAACCGGTGATGTAGCGGTAATGCAGGTAGGTCCACTCGATCTCGTTACCGATACTCCACTGAAATACGGATGGGTGGTTTCTAT